>DAIEQH010000002.1 GCA_027347985.1 Candidatus Nomurabacteria bacterium
TATTCTATAGAAGAACATACTTTAATGGCAATGAATCAGTTTGAAAAATATTATTCTGACAAAGAATTGCCTATTGGAATAGAGAGAAACTTCTTTCGATTTATGCTTTCTATACATGATATTGGTAAACCAGAAGCTATAAAAACGGGTGATATAAAAAAACAGCATGAATTTACTATTAAAGAAGCTCAAGTTGGTAAATTGTCGGGTTTATGGTCACACTATTCGAAAGATAATAAATTATTTAAATCTTTAGTTGGCCAAGATTATTTGGGTACATATATCAAAGGTGGAGACATTGACAGTACTTTTGTTAAAATATTAGAAGCTTCTAGAAAAACTGATTTATCTCCGAGTGATTTTCTAAAAGCTTTAGAAATATATTATAAGGTGGATGCTGGAAGTTATACAGAAGATGCAGGAGGGAAAAAATCTTTAGATAGGTTATTTAATTTTGATCAAGAAAAAAAAGAACTTTCTTTTTCAAAGGAAGTTGAAGATAAGTTTTCTTTATTAAAAAACAAAATTATGGAACACGAAAATCAAGAGAATAAGTTAAAAACTGATACTTTAGACAAAAAAGACCAAAAAGAATTAAGAGATTTTAGTAAAAAATATGCTCTTTCTTTTCGTAAAGAAACAGCTCAAAAGATTAATAATTTAAGGTTTGCTTATGAAAACAAGCTAGTGGAAAAGCCTAAAGAAATAGAAAAATACCAAGAAGATATCTCTGTTAAAAAAGACGAAAAAGAAAAGAAAGAACAAGAACTGTTGTTGATACAGAAAGATTTAGAAGAAAAAGAAAGAGAATTGGAATCATTACAACAATCTATGAATGAGTGGAAAAATGAATTTTGGGTAAAAATAAGGAGTTTTTTGTCTAAAAAGAGTGTAGAAGAAGAATTGAAACTTTATACAAGTAGTATAGAAACGATTAAAAATTATATAAGCAATAAGAAAGTAGAAGGACAAACACAGGAAGAAATTTTAAATAGATTAAACAAGGAAATAGAAGAAAAATATAGGTTAATTGAAGAAACAGAGTCATTGTTAAGTTCTGAAGAAGAATTAGAAGAGATAAAGAATGCTTCTAGTAATTTTTATAGTAAAATTAAACAGGAAAAAATAAATCTAGATTTAGATAGTAAATTTAGAGACATAACAACAATTAGCTTAAAAAACGAAGCTTTATTTTGTCACGCTCTACCTATTGAGAGAGAATATGATAATTCATTTTCCCAAAATAATGCTTTGGTAAATACAAGAAAAATAGAAGCTGAAGAAAAGATAAAAATGATAATTGGAATAGAGCCGACAATCTCTGTTTCAAGTATTAACAATACAAGCCAAAAATTAGTGCGAAAATTTGGAGTTATTTTAAAAGGAGGAAAGATCTTGAGTGCTTATGCAGGAGATGCGGGTACATTAATAGAAGAAAATATCAATAATCGAAAATCAAAATATGATTCAGATTTAAAACATTCTAATTTACAAAGTGGCATAGAAGAAAAGATAAATAAAGCATTACTTCATATTAATACTAGAACTGAAGACAATAATGGTTCTATTTCTAGTATGGATCAAGGTTGGAATGAGATTATAGTTGAAAATCCTCAATTAGCTGGTATCTACTGTCAAGATGTTGAGATTTTAAAGAAAAATATTGCAGATATTTACGGGATGAGTAAAAATTTATCTTTACCAGTGTATTTAATTGAAGGTACAAAAATTTCTGAGATGATTTTTCCTGAAAATAGTGAACTTAGTTATCAAAAAATTATTAAGGAAGATTTAATAAAATTTAAACAAGTTTCATTAAAGGAGGTTTTAGAAAATAAAGTAATGTTTAGCAAGAACCAAAAAGCTGATATAGCCGAAAGTGTAATAGATAGAGAAACTTTTGAAGTTAAAAAAGAAAACATATATAAATTTAATAGTTACAATATTGGTAGAGCACAATTTAATTTTATGAAAAGAATAGATGCTGGAGAAATGGTAGAAGTTCGTAGAATTGATGATGTACATGAGAATAATGAAAATTTCTTTGCGATAGTTGGAGGTGGAATAAAGATTGAAAAACTAGAATATGACGAATGGCAATGGGAACATCATGGTAAGGAAAGTTGGGGAGAATATGGATATCATGGTTATGCTCGAAAATCTAAAGAGGATGGGAAAGTAAGGCTAGGAGGCATGGCAAGTGGGATTCCAGGATGGGAATTTTATGGTGAAATTGATAAAGAAAATGGGATTAGCTCATATCTTGATTTAGCTGAATCTAATTTAAATGAAAGAATGAATCAAATGCGAGATTTAAAGTTAAAAAGAGAGAATACTAAAAATCTTGATTTAGTAAAAAAATCATATATTTTCAATCTTTATGGTTTTGCGGAAGAATGTAAAAAAATTGGTGATTTACTGAATTATGAAAGAGCTATAAAAATTATAGAAAAATTTGGTGATTTAAAATCTTGTCAAAATTTTGTAGAAAAAAGACAAGGAAAAGATGGGAAATTTCAAACACTAGAAGAAGATATACCATTAGAAATAAGAGAAAAAATTAAGGATTTAAAAAAGTAATTTTTTTATACTAAAAAATAGAAAATGGTTTAATTAAATCTTTAATTACTCTTTACTTTCAATAATAAAACTTGCTCGCTTGTATAATTCATCAAAAGTAATTATGTCTATTCCATGTATTGATTTTCTAAACCGTTGAAATGTTTCTCTTTTGTTTCTTTCTTCACCAAATTCAGACAATGAACCAATTACAATAATTCCTTTTGGCTGAACTGTATAAACATTTTTTTTCTCAAGTCTATCTCTATTTTCTGGTTGTTCTGAACCTTGTTTTTCCCAAGTGTAAATATTTGCTTCGATTTGGGATAGGGCATCCGTAAGATTTTTAGATAGACTCCACGCACCATTTCTAATTTGTGTAACACCTTGAAGCAAGGGGGTTTTTGGAGTTTTAATTTCCACAAGAATAGTAAAGTTGATATCTCCAAGAGTGGAAGTCAAATAGTCACCCTTTTGTCCACCTTTTCCATCTACTTTTTGTCCTCCATAATGTGCTTGTGTTTGTTCCTGTTTTAAAATTTGATAATTTAAACCATAACCAAAAATCCATTTATTCTTTTCAAAAAAATCTTGCCACCAATTTTCTTCTGTAGTATGTTCCGTGAGTGCTTTTTTAAATTCTGCTAATTTCTCTCTTCGTTTAATAACAATATTTAAATCATCCTGTGAAAGACTCACTCCGGGTATTGAGGAAAGCTGTTTTATAATACTGACAATACTAGCTACGTCTCTACCACGCAATGCAGAAACAATTTCTCCTTCTCCTTGTGATACAAGAGAAAATTTTCCCCTAGGTATTTCAATTTCCTGTAATGTTTGCAAAAACGAAATTAATTGCCAAAAATTATCATGGCAATCATTAAGACTAATACTAGCTTTTGTAAAATTTGCATTTTCTTCTTCCGTACTAATTATTTCTAAAATTTTACCGCTCTTGTCTCTTGTTGAAAATGCTAAACGAGGACTAAATTTGTCGCCTTTCTTGATTAGGGTTACTTGGCATATATAATCCACTCTTTCTTTTTCTTGAAGAATAAATTTTTTAATAATGCTATTATTTTTTCTATTAGAAAAGTAATAGAAACTCTGAATCGCAGTTGGATTAATTTGGAGATCAGAAAAATTATCTTCTCCAATTATAAAATCTTTATTTCTGTTAAATCCATTCATAAAAATTTTAGAGAGTTTCATATTTTTATTTTAAAAGCTCATCTATAGAAACATTAAGTGCTTTTGCTAATTTGGTAATCGTTGAAAGTGTCGGGTTTTTATTACCACTTTCAATATTGCTTATATACGCTCTATCAACATCTAATTTTCGGCAAATATCGCCTTGCGACATTTGCTTTTCAAGACGAATTCTTTTCATATTTTGACCTAATTTTTTTGAGTTATTCACAGTTTTAGTATAATACCGATTGTTTTTTCTAACAATATTGTTTTATAATACAATATAGAAGCCCGCATTCCTCCCCAAACCCCTCCTGCGGGCAGAATTTGAAATCTCGCCAAAAGATGACAGCCGAAAAAAGCGAAATCCTTTTTCCCAAAATTTATGCTTTCGCTTTTTGAGTCCATTTTTAAATTCCACATTAGGAGAGCGTAGTAGATAGTTTAAAATTATTAGAAAAGTCGAGCGTGCACTTAACCTTGATTTTGTTCAAAATAAGTTCGTGCAAAGGTAAGTAAGACACCACAAAAAGAAACTTCGTCGGTGGTGAGCGAAAAATTCGAGCACGCCAAAGGCGTGCGAGGTTGTGAAAAAATTAAATCCGCCCTGCGGGCATAAATGAATTCGGTGGGTGGGCAAGAAGCAAGAAATGAGATTAATAATGGATTTTTTTAATATCTAAAAACAAATAAAATGTTAAAACCAAAATATTTTCTTTACGCACGAAAAAGCACCGAGGATGACGACAAACAAGTTATGTCTATCGAAGCTCAACTTTTTGAGCTTCGAGAATTCGCACGTAAAGAAAATCTTGAAATTCTTGAAGAATTTCAAGAGTCGAAAAGTGCAAAGAAACCGGGTCGTGAAAAATTTAATGAAATGATGTCCCGCATTGAGCAAATGGAAGGAGTAGGAATTTTAGCATGGCATCCCGACAGACTTGCTCGTAATAGTGTTGATGGTGGACGTATCATTTACGCAGTGGACACGACAAAAATAGTTTCTTTACGCTTTCCGACATTTTGGTTTGAACCGACCCCGCAAGGACTATTTATGTTACAAGTGGCGTTCGGGCAATCCAAGTATTATTCTGACAACCTTAAACAAAATGTTGAGCGAGGAATTCGCCAAAAAGTGAGACGTGGTGAATGGCTTACCAAAGGACCCCGTGGCTACATCAATAATCCGAAAACAAAAAATATTGAACCTGATCCGGTGTTGGCAAGAATTATTGTAAAAGCATTTGAAGAATACGCCACGGGCAAACACACTTTTAGAACTCTCTCACACTTTTTGGCAGAATATGGTGTCATTACGAAAAGCGGAACGCCACTTGGCAAAGCTTCCATTTACGAATTACTTACCAACAAGGCATATATCGGCTTGGTAAAACATCATGATGAATGGTTTCAAGGAAACTTTGTGCCAATTATTTCCATAAATTTATTTGAAGCTGTGCAGAAAAGATTGAAAGAAAAATCAAGACCTCGCAAAACAAAAGCCGGACACAATTTTCCTTTTACCGGATTATTTCGTTGTGGTGAATGTGGAAGTATGATAACCGCTCAATGGGCGACAGGAAATAGCGGTGAGCGTTATCGTTATTATCGTTGCACAAAGAAAAAGGAAAATTGTTCACAAAGATATTTACGAGAAGACAAAATGATTTTTCAACTAAAGGAACAGCTTCAAAAGATTACGCTTCCCGACGAATGGATTAAGTTTATGGAAGAAAAAACTGACGAATGGGAAAAAGAAGTGAAAATTTCGTCAGGAAGCTATGTCGGGCAGATTAAAGACAATGAGCGAGAGACGCAGAAAAAACTAGATAATTTAATCACAATATATTTAGACGGTGATATTCCAAAAGAAAATTATCTAGCAAAGAAAAATAAATTATTAAAACAAAAAGTGTCCCTCGCTCAAAAAATGGACTCTGCCCGAGTGGAGAGAAATAATTGGGTCGAACCTTTGCGGAAATGGATTTTAGATATAAAAAAAGCCACGCAATTGATTTCAAGCGACAATTTTTTTGAAATTCGTGATTATTTCAAAAAAATTGGAACGAACCTAAAATTGCGTGACAAATCCATATCAATCTCATTTTGCCCACCCACCGAATTCATTTATGCCCGCAGGGCGGATTTAATTTTTTCACAATCTCGCACGCCTTTGGCGTGCTCGAATTTTTCGCTCACCACCGACGAAGTTTCTTTTTGTGGACCCTACAGGACTCGAACCTGCCACCTCCTCATTGCAAATGAGGCGCTCTAGCCAGATGAGCTAAGGGCCCTTTAACTACTATGCTATTTTAACTTATTTTATCAAAAATGCAAACTTTATTTAAAAAGAAAAGCAGTCAAATTTATTTGAGACTGCTTTTTTATTTCTCCTCTCCTTTCTTCTTTTTCCTACGAAAAGGTATAAAAGGGAGGGAATAAATCATGCACCAAAGAAAGACAAATATTATAAGTGCTGTTCTACCCACAATACCTCCTTTTAACAATTTGTTTTAAAAATCAAGCCTGCGTATAAAACCACAGGCTTTTTAATTTCCGCAATTTGGACACTCTCCCCCAGTTTCAAAAATTGGAGACAAACATTCAGGACAAAAAGTCTTTGCTTTTGGATACATTCTTTTTAATGTACCAAATAACTTTGACTCTTCAGAATGTTTTTCTATTCTCCTTATTTTTTTATAATAAGGAGAAAAACCCGATAATTTGAGCTCATCAATATAACTCAAATCTATTATATTATCTTTCATTTGTTCCTCCAGAACATTTATTTACTTAAATAATATAACTTTTAACACAAAAGTCAACCCGTTAATAGTATCTCGCAATATTCTTTTTGTGCTCTTCGTAAGTCACTGCGCAGTGTATATTTCTATTTTTATCATGCAAATAAAACATGCAATTTGTTTTTTGCGGATTAAAAGCTGCGGCTATGGCATCGAGCCCCGGATTAGCAATCGCTCCCGGAGGAAGACCCTCGTGTAAATATGTATTGTAAGAGGATTCTATTTTTTTATCTTCAGGTGTCACATGAGTCCACCAACCCTCTTCTTCATTCCCCTTCGCATATTGAAGAGTAGCATCAATTTGTAATTTCATACCACTAAAAATACGATTCCAGATAATTCCAGAAATTAATCTCATGTCGTTTTTGCCAGCTGCTTCACGCTGAATGATAGATGCGATTTTGACAGCGGTATCTTCATTTATTATTTGTGCAGTTTTGGGTTTTTTAATTTTTTCCGTTGCTTTATTAAATTCATCAAACATCGCATTACTCATACCTTTCGGATCTTCATCTTTAGAAACCAAATAAGTTTTTGGAAAATAATAACCTTCTCCGTTTACGTCACTTTTTGTATCGTTCAAAGCAAGATGAGCATTAATAAAATCATTTTTTTGTACAGGTCCCCAATCTAATTTATCCGCTATCACTTCTGCTATTTGTTCTTTACGTAATCCTTCTTGCACTCGAATAATACGCATAGAAGGATTCGCTAGGTTTTCGTAAAAAGAAAGATCTGCAAGCAAAGAAGGATCAAAACCATAGTAATAAACTACGCCAAATAAAGTACCAACTAATAAAAAAAGGACTCCGACAAGATATTTTAATTTGATTCCCCGTGAAGTTTTCTTATTGTTATTCTTTTTTATAACTTTTTTCATTTCTTATATTAAGTATAACAATATCAACCGACAAAAACAAAAGCCCGCCTTGTGGGCGGGCTTTTGTGGCACTTATGTTGTTTACGATTAATGTAAGTTAACCTTACACTCACAAGGCGAGTATAGCATACTTCAAATAAAAAAGCAAGTGTAACGGAAAAATCCTCTCGTGAGAGAGGATTTTTCATATATTTGGTCTTGTATCTATAAGCCGAATTCTGTATCCCAACTTGCGTTAGAATGATAGTTATTTGTCTAGGCCCTAAATTACTCTAGAGCTCAAGCGATTCTCCCTGGCTTACGCCTAGGGCACGATCTTGCACACACGTAGGTATTTTGCCGTTTCACCCGAACTAAATCGGTTCGTCACTGTTCTCAACCCTATCCTTGCGGACGACGGGAATTACCCGCTACGCTTTCCCTAGCCTAAACTAGGGCTATGTGTTCGGACTTTCCTAACCCTATAAAATAGGGCTCAACTATCCAATACAGGACCGAGTAGATTGTAGAACAAAAAAATAAAAAAGTAAATCCACACACTTATTTTATAAAATAAGTGTGTGGATAAACTAATTTTCAGGCATGCCATCTATTTTCTCTTTCTTGCCTTCTTCCGCTAGGATGTCATCAATAGAACAAACTCCAGAGACACAAGCGAATTCTTTTGCCCCGACAGTATTGTCTTCTTGTTCATAATAAATAAGTTTAGAAAAATCAATATGTTTTATTTCTTTCATTCTGTTATCATATTCTTCCTTAGAAATTTCTTCATAAGGAGCGAGCTGATAAACGTGTTCTGAACGAGGAAGGAAAGAAAGACCTCCAACAATATCCCAGTTTTCATAAATAAAGTTGGCAACTTTTATCCATTCATCTTCACCTACATAGATAGTGACTGAAGGGTTGTGTTCAATATAATTAATTTTCAATCTTTTCCACTCATTTAGTAAATCAATTGCAGAAACTTGATCTCGAGTAACTGCCCCATCTGGTGCCTTGATTGGAAATTCAACTACGGCGACAGTGGAGTTTGCAGTAGAATATCCGACTTCTGCTTTAAATGGCACTCCTTGATCTTTGATCAATTGGAAAAGAGGATCATTAGTAGAAATACGAACACGTCTTATATAATATTTAGCATACCATGGGTGCATACCAGAACCGACGTATAAAAGTTGTCCAGAATTACCATGGGGTTTGATAGTCGTGATACAAGTAGAATTATTAATACCAAATTTCTTGGCATATTCTCTATTTACTTTGATGGACTCTTCACGAAGTTCTCCTAAAACTTTATCTGTTCTAATGGTTTTATTGTCATAGTAGCCAGTGATGGAAACACCGAGCAAAGCTTCTTCATCACAATTGTTTTTCCATTCTTTTGAAAGATACCCAAAGTTGGTCAAAGTCGCTTGATAGGTGCCCAAGATGGTAGCAAGTTTAACTTTTCTTTTTAAATCTTCTACTGTATCTCGTGGACGGACAACAATAGAGGTCAAATTACAGAATTGTTTAGAGCGAAGAGTAATCTCTCCACAAGGGTTAGAACCTGGCAACCCTACAATGACATTTTGATCATCAATAATTCCTGCTTTTTTCCAATTCTCAATTCTGCGCTTTGGAAGCTGGGTCATGAGCCCACCTCTATTGAAAATTCCCCTCTCTCCTGTACCTGATTTAATCAATTCTATCCATTCATTCAAAAACTCTGAAGCAGAAGGCTTTTGGCTATATACAGCTGAGTTATTAGCCATAGAACGCTGTCCATTTTCAACCCAAAACTGTCCTTGTTTTGATTTACGCATGGATTCATCATCAATATCGGAAAGAGAGATGAGAGCACTACGACGTACTCCTCCTGCAACTACGATAAGCCCAATCTGGCAGATGATGTCGTGTAGGTCTAAGTTGGTAAGACGCTTTCCCTGCCTTGCCAATATTTTCTTTTTAGTAAAGTTTATTAAGTCAATGAGAGGTTGAGGACCTGAAGCACGACCACCAGCCACTTTCAAACGAGAACCCGATGGACGAACTTTACTATAATCAAACTCTATATCATATCCATCAGCCCAAGTCCTGCAGCCAAGTACATATGCATCTGCCCAACCTTCTTTACTATCTTCTACAAAATGAGTCGCTAATTTTTTTCCTGTCTGTCTTTTTATCTGCGGAAATTTTTGTACTGTTTCAGATTCAACAGAAAAACCTAACCCCGCACCGCACATAAGTATGTACATGATTTCTCCTAAATCTTGCCAAGCACTTGGCGCAACATAAGAACAATTGTAAGCCCAGACATTTGTTTTATCGCATGCTTCTCCTGCAGACCAAAGCAATCTCATCGATGGACAAATTTCTTGTTTTAAAATTCCTTCTTTCACATCGGCATAATCTTTGAGAGACATTTTGTCTCCGAGTTTTTTCTTCATGTAAGCCATGAATCTATCAATCGTCTCTATCCATGTCTCTCTTCTACCTAAATCATCTTGCCATTTTGAATAAGTTCTATAAAAAATAAACTCTTCATAAGAAGAAACGAAATAAGAACTAGATTCGTCGAAAACTTTTTTGTTTTCAGGGGCTATGGTGCCCACTTCACGCCTTAATTCAGCTCTTTTGGATCTATATAAAATATAAGATTTAGCTGTGGAATGATATCCTTGCTCCATAAGCTCGGATTCTACGATATCTTGCACCATTTCTACGGTCGGAACGAATTTTTTGTCTTTACTTTCTTCTTTTAGATGGACTAATTTATGGAAAACTTTTGTTGCGACATCTTTTGCTTCTCTTTTTTCTCCTTCAGCAGTTATGACGAACGCTTTATATACAGCATCCGCGATTTTATTTATATTAAAAGGAATCACTTCTCCTTCACGATTCCTTACACTCTTAATCCTGTTCAATTCTTTCTTGCCCAAAATAAAATCTTTTTCCATAGCATGATTATACTGGTAAAAAATAATTTGTGCCAGAAAAATGAAGTGGAAAACAACCAAAAATGACACAAAAAAACAACTTTAAAAAAGTGTAAATAGCAGTTCTTTTAGAAGCTTATAGAACAAGCTTTAAGGGGACAAAAAATAGACTAAATCACCTACTTTCAAATTATTTTTTTTCGAAAATCCAGCATTTACCTCTAAAACGTACTTACTATCCATATCTGGTGAAAAACTTTCTGGATATGATTCCGGCATAGCATTTTCTTTTATATAAACTACATGATAATCATCTGAAATCCAAATAATATCCAAAGGAAATTTCATGTCCTTCATCCAAAAAGAATATTTATTTATATAGCTGAAAATGAAAAGCATGCCTTCGTCTTCTTTTAAATTATCTCTACCAGAAAGTCCTTGCTCTTGGTCTTTTTCTGTTAAAGCTAGTTCAACTTTTAAAATTTTCCCAGCTATTTTTACAGACTGAATGTCACTTGGAGGCCTTGCCTCCTTGGGGAGGCAAGGCCTCCAAGTACACGGATAATTTATTAAAAAGAAACACAAAAAAATAAAAATAATAATTAATAAAATAGAAAAAATATTTTTATTTTTATTTATGATCTCCATTCCAGCCAAAAAGTTTACCGACAGATTCTGCCGATTCATGTTTGCGAGCAATTTTTATTTCTCCATCTTTAGCAACAATTTTTGCAGGAAGAGAAAGTAAACAATGATGTGAAGCAAGAGAATCTTGATACGCTCCTGTATCCAAAATTGCGAGGTATTGATCTTCTCCATCTATCTTCGGTAAGAGCATATAATCTCCGCCTGCAGTATATTTGTCGTCAGAGTCACAAGAACTTCCTGCAAGCCACACTCTCTTGAGTGGGGACATCATGTTGTTCGCTGGTATTACATAAAGTTTTCTATGTACTGCCCAAGTATCTTTCAAATCATTCATGAAACTTCCATCAATGATATACCAAGCTCTCGCATTTGCTTTTTCAATATATTTTTTAGAAATTACTTTGTAAATAGTTATTTGAGCGGGATCAACAATATACCAACCCCACTCTATGGCAAGATTTGGATGTTTTACTTGAGCTTTATCGGAAAGATTTTTCAATAATTTTATTATTTTACTAGAAACAACTTTGGCAGTATAAAATTTCTTTTTCTCATGAGAGAGACCGAAACCTCCACCGATATCTAATGTATCTAGTGAAGGATATTTTTTTTGTAATTCAATATATATACCAAAGCCTCGTTTTATAGCATCTAATATACTTTTCTGTGTCTTTATTTGTGAACCCAAATGATAATGTAAAATCTTCAAATTCTTCATTTTGGGTAGGTCAAGTATATCTTTTTCGGAAAGTCCAAAACGGTCAAACTTTTTGTCCCAGCGTGTGTCAGATTTAATAGAAAGGTCTACTCGTGCCCCTTTATCTCCTTTATATTTAGAGATTCTTTCAATTTCTTCAGGACCCTCTATTATAGGTACTATATTCATACCCTTGCCATGTAATTCTTCTATCAAGTCTAAATATTGGTCAGTCTTTGGGCCATTACATAAAACACGGATTTTATTATTAAATCTTTCCCCTTCCCAAAGCTTTTTAACTAGCCAAAGTTCATTAGCAGAAGTCACTTCTAAATTTGCCCCTTCGGAAATGAGAGGAAGGACAAACTCTCTGTTTTGGTTTACTTTCATCGGATAGTGATAAAAGAATTTTCCTTTATATCCATAAATTTTTATATAAGCCTGAAAGTAGCCGATCAAATCTTTCAATCTGTCTTCCAAGACAAAAGGGAAAATCACCTGAAGAGGTGTTCCATATTTTCGTGCAAGGTCGTGTAAATTGTAGATATGATGACCTTCTGTGGCTGTAAGCTCTCCGTCTTTACTCATACCCAAAAACTGAGTGTTGAATTCTTCCGTACCGAGCTTCCAAAATTTCTTCCAATTTTTTCCCTGTTTTTTTGTTTTTCTCTTAGCCATTTAAATTTTATTTAGTCAAAAACTAGTATACCAAGTACTCAAAATTTGTAAACCCCCACACCTATGCATAGGTGTGGGGGTAAAGAGTTTTAACTTTCTTTCAAATAGGTCTTCAAAAATTCTTTTTTGAATTCAAAAAATTTGTCGTCTAGAATAGACTGACGAATTTGGTCTACTAAGTGCACAATAAAATATAAATTGTGAATAGAGGCGAGAGTGCCAGCCAACATTTCTTTTCCATGAAAAAGATGCGCAATGTAAGATTTCGTGTAATTTTTACAGGTATAACATTCACAATCTTTTTCTATTGGTGAAAAATCATTCCTAAATTTTGTATTAGTAATTATTATTTTCCCATTTTTTGTATAAATGGTTCCGTTTCTTCCGAGCCTTGTCGGCAAAACACAATCAAATAAATCTACTCCATTTTCTATTCCCATAAATAAATCTTCTGGTTCTCCTATCCCAAGTAAGTGTCGAGGTTTTTCTTCCGGAAGTATTTCATTCACCCACTTCACAGCCGAAGACATATCTTCTTTCGCAAAAGAACCACCAATACCAAAACCGTCAAAATATTTTCCATCTACATTCGTCTCTGCAATAATTTTTGCAGACTTTTTTCGTAAACTTTCATCTCTCCCTCCTTGTACGATTCCGAAGAGTGCAGGAGAAAATTCCTCTCCTCCTTTTTGAGGAGAAGTGCCCTTTAGGGCGAGGTGGTGATCTTTTAAATCACCACCCCCAACCCCCTCCTCTACAAGGAGGGGAGCTAAATTTTCTCCACCTAATTTAATATGTTCGGCTAAACTCCTTTCCGCCCAACGATGTGTGCGCTCTAGAGCTTCCTCTTGATATTTCAAGTCCTCAGTTGGACTCGTACATTCATCAAAAGCAAAAATTATATCCGCCCCTAGATTATGTTGGATTTGGATTGATTTCTCAGGAGTAATATAGTGGATAGAGCCATCTAAGTGAGATTTGAAGGAAACCCCGTCTTGCCCTATTTTTGCTAGTCTAGGAGCATCAGAATCATCAAATCTCTCTGGTATTAAAAGTGTAGGGTCAGTGATTTTAGTAATTTTAGAAATATCTTTGCCATAAGCAGCACCGAGAGAAAAAACTTGAAAACCGCCAGAGTCTGTCATGGTTGGCCCTTTCCAATTCATAAACTTACCTATACCTCCTGCATCACGCACTATTTCGTCTCCAGGCTGTAAATATAAATGATAAGTATTCCCGAGAACCACCTGTACTCCAGCATCTTTCACTTGTTCCGGATTTAAAGATTTCACTGTCGCTTTCGTCCCGACAGCCACAAAAGCCGGAGTTTTAATTTCTCCATGCGGAGTCGTAAGCACTCCTACCCTTCCCAAACTATTTTTTAATTTTTTTTCAATTTTAAATTGCATTTATTTATGGAAGCCATACTGCGTTAAGATCTTCTTGATAAACATATCCGGCACTTAGCTCATGCTTATTTTCTAAATTAAAAGTTATATCACTACCTTCTGCATTGTGTAGAATTGATTTTTCGAGACTGGTTTGAAAAAGCCCAGAACGATTTGTTGAATGCCCATGCCTCTTATCAACCAAAATACCATCAAATTTATTTTCCTTCGCAAAATTAATAATTTCTTTTGTAATCAATTTATAAAGTTTTTCAGCTGACACTTGAGAAACTAAATCCACAGAAGGATTTGGACAATACAAAAGATATTTTTTGTCTCCCGGTTCTTCCATTTTTAAAAGCATCGTAGTTCCAACACATTTTTTACGTTCTTCATCAAAAAATACAAATTCAAAATAATTTTTATTCTCAAGCATTTTGGGATTAACTGCAATACAGACGTCCCCTACCATGCGTGCATGTGCATTTTCCCGATTTTTAGAAAAGTATCCTTTTATAAGACGTTCTTTAGACATTTTAACCTCTCCTTTTTTATTTTCATCTATCTCTTTGATTTCTTCATATTTATCTAATTCACTTTTTATATTCTCATACGTTTTCTGACGAAGTGTCTCCAGTTGCTGAATATCAATATCAACTTCATTATTTACTTCTTGAAATATTTCTTTCATCTTCTCTCTAAAAATTTCCTGGAAAGAGGAAAAATTTTCTTTTGTAAAAGAACCTGCGAATGCTTCAGCAATATTTTTTATTGATGGGATTTGTTGAAACGTATTTATAATAGATTTCGCAACTTTCTTTTGAATTGTCACAGTTGCCAATTTGTCTTCTGGAACCTGAGAAAGCTCATTTAATATTTTTGAAGAAAGCTTCTCTCCTTTTTTAATTTCATCTCCAATATCTTTAACAAACAAACCTTTGTCTTCTGAATTACTTACTTTCTTGCCTATTTCTTTAAGCGTCTCTTTCATTAAGTCGCCATAACGTTCAGAAAGCTCTGAAAGCATCACATATTCTTTACCTTCCATTTTTTCATACATATCTGTTCTATCTACACTTTCTCTAACAAATTGATCATAATTCCCGTGCAATTGATAAGCCAATAAAAGATCGACTGACTTCGAATCATTACGATTTTTACGTATATATTCTATTATCTTTCCCTCAAGAGTTTTTGACTCTGTTTCTGGAAAATTTTGGGAAATGAAATCTGTTAGATTCTCATTGCTTGCGGCTAAGTTTTCAATATCTTTAATTCTGTTTTGATAATTTGAGAGCAATTCTGGATCTTTATTATAACCATCTTTAATTTTATAACCCACAACACCAGAAAGGCGCATTTGATAACCATTTTTATCGAAATTATAAGAATCTAAATCTTCACTTCTGTCTTTGTATTGATTGATGTATGTATAAGTATTATAATTTCGAGTTGGATAAACTTCCTGACAAACTTTTATATAAATTCTATTGTCTTCAATTGAAATTGGTTTATTTTTAGTTAGATTAGAAACATTCTTTTCAAATTCTTCAAAAAAAATTTTTCTATCTTTTAATGTTGATTCATTAGAATTATCAAGGTCTTTAAATTTATTTACATAAAAAATAACCATACTTTCATTCTCAGTAAAAACTTCGGCTTCCTCTATTAATTGGATGATCTCTTTCTTTTTGGACTCCGGTTCATAAGAAAAGTTTTTAAAATAAAAAAGTTCTTGATATATTTCTTTTGATAAACCATTTTTAGAAAACCACCCTTTTTCAAATAATCCTTGCAGGAGGGGAATATTATTTTGGCTTATCAGTTTTTGAGCATATTCCCACTGATCTTCTGGTTTTAACAAATCTAAGTATAAATTTTCTTGATTATTTTTAACCAACTGATCTCTAAACCATACATAATCATTTTTTGAAAAATATCCAATATATTTATAAAAATTATTTAAAAAAGTAATATATCCATCTTCAATATATTTTTTAATTTTTTCTATTTTATCTACTGATAGAGATTCTATAGGGGCTCTACCCCAATCTGTATTTCCAAAAAGGTCTTTCATCTCTTCTCCTTTTTCCTTATATTCATCTAATCCATCAAATTTTGAAATTTCTTCAAAACTTCCAATTTTTTGATGTTTAAAAGCAAAATCTATTATCTCTTTTTTTATACCTTCTTCACATTTTAATCTAGTCAAAGTATACAATATTTCTTCAAGATGGTAAGGATAATCAGGTTTGTAATTAACTACAAAAAACTTCAACTGGTTTATGTTTGAGTCTTCAAATTTTTCAACATTATCTAAAACAATATATCCAGCATTTCTTGAAATTAACTCTTTTGAAACTTCGTAACTATATTTTTTTTGTGATGAATATGTTTTAATTATATCATTTAACCAGAACGCACCAATATTTTTATTTCTTATCACTTCAATAACAAGTGACTCCGGAACATTTTCAAGATTGTCTTTAAAAGAATGTTCTGGAATCTTAGCTAATTGTTTACCAAACCCAGCTCTTACAAGCTCATCGAGCTCTTTTTCATTTAATTTTCTTTTTTTATCACCATAAAAAAAACCTAAATAATGGGCTAAATTATCAAATTCTAATTTATCTATAGAAAATTCATTCCTGCCATCCTTATAATATTTTTCTAAATCAGACAAATCACCAGACAATAAGAGCGCTATCTTGGAACGTAAAACTAGCTCAGCATCTGGCCTTTTCTCTTGATCTTTACTTTTATATCTATACCTTTTTTCATCTTCCAAAACATTCTTAATTCTCGATATTAAAATGGCCTTGGTTTCTTCAAGATTTTTATTTTCATCATGTTCAATTAATTTTCCCTGTGCAACTTGAATTTTCTTTAAACTTTCTTCCAAGTCATTTTTTATTTCTTCTTCAAACTCTTTGAGAGATTTATTGGGAGGACATAAAGCATCTACTAGTGGTAAAATTTCTTTTTCATATCTTTCTTCAAAAAGAGATGCCTCCTCTTCAATTTTATTTTCTTTTTTTACAGTTAATCCTTCCATTTTGTTTAAAGTTATTATTGTTCCACCTCCACAAATTTCAATTCTTGAATATTTACCGGGCTGGCAAGGAGCGCTTTTTGGAAAGCGTCACGAGGGTCAGAAAGAATATCTTGAACTATCGCGATAGTATAAGGAGTGAGTCCTGGCAAAGTGACTTCTGTTCCCTTTTCTAAAACAAAATCTCTCGGCATTATCATTTCAAAATTTCCTCCACCCCTACCGACTATTTGCATAAAAGTATCTTTACCTCCTATCACTACTTCTGTTTTTTCTCCAGGATTTGAATATAAAATAACTTTCGCAGTATTTGGGGAAACTTCAGCTATGCGTCCGACAGGAACAAACCCTCTCGCAAAAACTCTTTGCCCTAAAACTATTCCGCTCTTTGCTCCTATGTCTATGACTAAAGTATCGTATGGAGCCTGATTTGGTTTAGCCAAAATACTAGCTAGGATCATATTCGTTTTTTCATTTTTTCTTCCTAGAGTATCTTTCATTTTTTGATTTTCATCTAAAACAGAATTGTAATTACTCATTCTGGCTTCTTGTTCATTTAATTTATTTCTTAAGTCTTCGTTTTCTAAAGACAAAGCTCTTTTAGAATAAAAATATGCGCCAGTATTTGATAAACTTTCACCAATACTATTACCTACGACTAAAACAGGGCGAAAAATAATAGAAGATACGTAAGACAGCCCATTAAAAACTGGGTTCTTAAAATAAAAAATAATTAATAGAAATACAACAAAAATTGAATATCTAAAAATTTTATTTCTTTTTATCTTTTTATCTAGGAGGTAACTCATCTTGATTCCTTATTAAGACTTCACTATAAAGAGGAATGTCATCTAAAATAACTCCTGTTCCCCGAGCAACAGCGGTAAGTGGATCATCTACTACATAGACAGGTATTTTAAGGACATTTTGTAAAAGCTCTCCTAGCCCCGGCAAAAGTGCGCCACCCCCAGAAAGAGTGATCCCCTTGTGCATCACGTCTGATAAAATTTCAGGAGGGGTTGTTTCCAAGACATCTTTCACTCCTTCTATAAGCTCTTTAATTGACGAAGAAAATGCTTCGCGAATATCTGCATCGGTCACCACCACTTCACGAGGTAATCCTGTCAACAAATCACGTCCTCTCACTTCTGTCTCCATATATTCTCCCGGAAGAACGGAACCTATAACAATCTTTACCATTTCTGCAGTAGTTTCTCCAATTAAAATTTTAAATTCATCTCGCATATAAGTGACAATATCATTATTAAATTTGTCACCTGCAACTTTTAAATTTTTTGATTTTACAATTCCTCCTAAAGAAATCACAGCAATATCTGTCGTCCCTCCGCCTATATCAATAATCATAGAGCCGACAGGATCTTTGATAGGAAGCCTAACACCAATAGCTGCTGCCATAGGCTCCTCTACTAAATAGACTTCTCTTGCCCCAGCAGAACGAGCAGCATCATAAACAGCGCGCGTTTCTACGTTGGTCGTACCAGAAGGAACACCAACTAAAACTCTCGGCCGGATAAATTTTTTAGACATTTTGTCTGCTTTGTTTATCAAATAGGAAAGCATTTCTTCCGTCACTTCAAAATCTGAAATAACGCCATCGACAAGCGGACGGACAGCTTTGATGTGCCCCGGAGTGCGTCCCAACATTTCTTTTGCTTTTTCACCAACAGCTAAAATTTGATTTGTTTTTATATTTACAGCGACAACAGACGGCTCATTAATCACAATGCCATGCCCTTTCAAATAGACTAGAGTATTTGATGTCCCTAAGTCTATACCTATGTCATTGGAAAATAATTTGTAAAATTTATCAAACATAAATAAAATACAGGCTCTAGGCTCTAGGCTCTAGGCTCTAGGCTCTAGCTTAAAAATTTTTAATAAATCTTCCAAAGAAATAATTTTTCCTTTTTCTTCATTTCTCTTTTTTACTTCAATTCCTCCTTCTTTCATACTCCTAGAAGAAACAACTAGACGATAAGGCATCCCCAAAAGATCTGCCTCCGCAAATTTCTCTCCCGGAGAGATGCTATCTCTGTCGTCGAAAAGTACCTCAATATTTTTTTTCATTAAAGTATCATAAATTTTATCTGCTTCTTTTTTAACACTTTCATCTTCTCCTAGCAAAAGAAGATGCACTTGAAATGGAGCGATAGATTCTGGCCAGATTATACCCTTGTCGTCCGCCAGGGCTTCTACCACAGTGCCCATAAGCCTGCCTAGCCCAATACCATAACTACCCATTATTACAAGCTTATCTTGGCTTTTTTCGTCTTTATATTTCAAATCAAAAGGCTCTGAAAATTTGGTTCCCAAAGAGAAGATATTACCAACCTCTACAGCTCTTTTTTCAACTAATTTTTCTTTTTTAAGACCAAGCCCTTTTATTGTTTCATCATTGTAAACCTCTTTATTTATTGCAATACTAGAATCTTCATCTAAATAAATAGTGTCTTCCCCCACTGAAATTACTGTTTGAAATTCATGAGAATATTTCGAAAAACTTCCACCAGAAGCAAAGGTCATATATGTTAAGTGTCCGATACCAGATCTTTTGAAAATATTTTGATAAGCTATTTTCATTTTTTCATAAAACTCATTGTGCTCATCTTCATTTCTAGAAAAAGAATAAAGAGCTTTCCAATAAAATTCTCTTCCTCTCATAATTCCAGATTTGCTTCTAACTTCATTTCTAAAAATATCTTTGAAGTCATACGGATAAATTGGCAAATCTTTATAAGAAGAAACATACTGTTTCAAAATATTTGAATATGCTTCTTCATTGGTAAAAGATAAACCTACTTCTCCACCATTTTTTAGTTTTGTTTTGAACCAAGTGTCAACGATTGCATCGTCCCATCTGTTTGACTTCTCCCAAATTTCTTTGTTTTGAAGCACTGCTGTTCTCATCTCCGTTCCGCCAACTGCATTCATTTCTTCGCGAATAATATTTTCTATTTTATTCAAAACACGTAAACCAAGGGGTAAATATGAATAAACCCCTGCCATCTCCTTATGAATAAAGCCCCCACGAATAAGAAGCTCGGCATTTTTTGACACTTCGTCTGTCGGAGCCTCTTTCTTGGTTTTAGTAAAAAGTTTAGATTGTCTCATAACCCCATATTACCCGAAAAAAGTCTTTTTGGCAAAGTTATAAAAACTGCTCATATTTATAAAGTACGGGTTGCAAACGGGCAACTATTCTGTTAATATAACCTTATGCAAACTACGAACCTGAAGTCACAAAAAACTGATAATAGAAATGTGGGCCTTCCCACAAATGTAGAAAAAATGTTTGAAGTAGGAGCCCATTATGGCTACAGCAAAAGCAGAAGACACCCTTCTGTCTCTTCATATATATACGCTACCAAGAACAATGGAGATATTATAGACCTTGAAAAAACAAGCGTTTTACTAGAAGATGCCATTTTATTTATTAAAAATTTGGGTGCTCAAAACAAGACTATTCTTTTCGTTGGTACAAAACCTGAAGCAAGAGAAGTGATCAAAAACGCAGCTCTTTCTCTCAATATGCCATATGTCAACATCCGTTGGATTGGGGGCACTCTTTCTAACTTCACAGAAATAAAAAAGAGAATTGCAGAATTAGAAAAATACAATAAAGAAAGTATTGATGGCGGACTTGAAAAATATACCAAGAAAGAAAGAGTCGTCATGGCTAAAAAAATGGAAAAGCTTTCCAAATATTACAGTGGGTTGCTTGGTCTTAAAAAAGCCCCTGATGCTCTATTCATCATTGATTCCAAGGCGGAACACATAGGAGCTACTGAAGCTAGAAAGTCAGGTGTCCCTACTGTCGCATTAACAAACTCTGATTCAAATATTAAAGGTATTGATTATCCTATTGTTGCCAATGATTCTGGTATTCCTTCTATCAAATTCTTCACGACTGCTATTTCTAATGCTTATAAAGCAGGACAAATGTCTGTGCCTAATAAAGAAAAATAAAACTATGTCTATAGAAATAACTACTAAGCTGATAAAAGAACTTAGAGACGCAACGGGCGTTTCTGTGATGCAGTGTAAAAATGCATTAGAAGAAGCGGGTGGAGATATGACTAAAGCTCTCGCTATCTTAAAAAAGACAAGTTCTGATATTGCACTTAAAAAAGCGGGACGTAATGCTAAAGATGGTAGCGTTGCTATCAAAGAAGAAAAAGGACGATCTTTATTGATTGCTCTACATTGTGAGACTGATTTCGTGTCTAAAAATGAGGATTTTGTTGCTTTACTTTCCAAGTTAGGAGATTTAGCTTTAAAAGATGGTGTAGAAAAAATGAAGATGGAAGCAAGTGATTTAATCAACCCTATCATCCAGAAAACTGGAGAGAAGATAGAGCTTGGTGAAGTGTACGAAGTAAAGGGAGATGTTTTGGGTAATTATGTACACAATAATAAAGTCGGAGTAGTTGTTTCTCTAGAAGATGGCAATCCTGAAGTTGCCCGAGATATTGCTATGCATATTACAGCCATGAAACCTGAATATATAAGAAGAGAAGATATCACAGAAGAAGTAAAGAACACAATCAATGAAATTTTCCAAAAAGAAGTCGCTACCATAGACAAACCTGAAGAAATCAAGAAAAAGATGTTAGAAGGTAAAATAGCAACTTATTTCAAAGAAAAAACATTGCTTGACCAAATATTCATTAAGGATGGCAATCTGACTATTTCTCAATTACTAGAGAAAAACAAAGCAAAGATAAAAGAAGTAAAGCGTTATTCAATTTAAATTATGTTACCTTTCATTTTATTTTTCCTGTCACTCACTGGTATCGTCATGATGATATGGCGTGAAATGATACTTGTTAAAAATGGACAGGTTGCGACAGTAAAACATTCACATCCTTTTGTAGGAGATCTGCAAAAGATAAAGCACATAACATTTAAAAATAGCAAAAAGTTTGGTTATACGACCGTCTTTGTAACACTTAGATTCTTTATCAAGTCTTCTAATTTCATAAAAACTAGAAGCATAATGCTTGCAAAAGAAATAAAAAATGTGTTCAAAAAGAAAAATGGAATATTGATAGAAGAAAAAGAAGAAAAAAAAGAACCTTCAAAGTACCTAAAAGTCATTTCAGAATATAGGGAGAAAATAAGAGAGATAAAAGACAGAATAAAAGAAGAAGAAGGAATAAAATAAGTGTGTTAGAATTAAATAGTTGCCGGCATAGCTCAGTTGGTAGAGCACTTCTTTTGTAAAGAAGATGTCCGGGGTTCGATCCCTCGTGCCGGCTCCAGAAATTAAAAATCTCAAAAACACATATACACCATGGTTGATATGTGTGATTAGTTAAAATTGATTACAAAGTTATACATCCCCATAGCACAGATACCTTGAAGCTTCGCACCAGCCTTCTGTGGAGGTACATCAATTGAAGTCTCTCCTGTTAAAGGAAGATTGTTGCGATAACTCAAACTCGGTATTGCGAGAGAGGAAGAGCAATCAAAACTACCATTAGTCTCCATTTTTATTACTGTCGGTATATCTGCTTTTGCGTTCGTTGTTCTAGGTGAATACCCGCCCTTAGCACTGATTGTAATGATTTGTTTGCCATTAATAATACTTATATTATTACCTCCATCCCCTGCTTCATTTTTATTATTCGTAAAAATAAATACTCCTGCTATCAAAATGACAACAAAAATTATTGAGAGATAAATTGATTTGTTTTTTTCCATAGTTTAAAAATTAAAAATTGGTGGAAGGATCCCCGCGCCGACTAGGGCGTTGATTAAATTAAAGAGCCCGAAGAATATCACGACTAGACCAGCTGTTTTGAAGAATATTCCAGATTGTGCTTTTTTATGAATACCAAGAGAGCTGAAAGAGAGAAGCGAGAGCACTGGAAGTGTGCCGAGTGCAAAGGCAAACATTATTAAAGAGCCAGTAATAAAGCTACCAGTCGTCAGAGAATAAATTTGCATAGATTGAGTGAAGCCACAAGGCAAAAAGAAGGTAGCGACACCAACCAAAAGCGGAGTAAGCGTATGATTAATATTTTTCAAACCGTGAGCATATTTACCAACAAAATTTGGCATAGTCGGTTGAAGTTTTTTAGCCCATGGGAAAATATCCAAAAGGTTTATACCTAAAATAAGCAAAACGAGAGCAATAATTAAACTCAAAATAAATGTGCCTACCGTCCCAAGTTGAAAAGCAGAACCAAGTGCTCCTATCACTCCTCCTAAAATAAAAAATGAAACCAGCCTTCCGACATGGAATAATACTTGTGGTTTGATACTGTCTCCTTCTTTAGAGAAATTAGCAGACATAGATAATACAAGTCCACCGACAACAGCCATACAAGTAGAAACTGAAGCAATGAGTCCAACGACAAAAGCTGTGCCAAAACTAACTTTTGATGCATTTACCAAGTTTACAATGCCAAGTTTTTGTAAAAGAATAAAAAAAGTGATAAAGCCTAAAGCGACAGGTATAGCAACGTTAAAATCGGACCAATTGATTTTTTTCTCTTCTTTTTCAAGGGATAAAGCATAGCCGTGAGGTTTTAAAACTGTAGACAAATATTCAGCCACAGCTTCTGGTGTATCTCCTCCGCCAGAGGCGGATCCGCCTATGGCGGAAAAATCACCTGTCACTTCTACACTAAAATTTTTCAGCGACGCTTTTACCTTTGATACTCCAAAAACTTCCGAAAGCTCACTTTCAGTCAACACCACACAAGCATTGCAATGCATTCCGTTTACGTTAAATGTATATGTTTTTTGCATAAATTATATTTTTTTAATTTTTAATCTTAAAGAATTAGATACGACCGAAACACTTGAGAAAGCCATTGCAAATCCTGCAAAAACTGGCGAGAGCATCCATCCGAAAATCGGATAAAATAATCCTCCTGCGAGCGGTATACCCACAATATTATAAATAAATGCCCAGAAAAGATTTTGCTTTATCCCTCGCATTGTCAACTTTGAAAGACGGATTGCTTTAACTAATTTTGAAATATCTCCATGTAAAAGAGTAATACCAGCTGATTCAATAGCCACATCTGTTCCTGTCGCCATAGCGATACCGACATCGGCTTGTGCGAGAGCTGGCGCATCGTTCACTCCATCTCCTGCCATTCCCACAACATAACCTTCTTTCTGCAGTGCTTTTATTTTATTTAATTTATCTTCTGGCATCACTTCTGCGACAACTTCATCAATACCGAGAAGTTTGCCAATATACTCTCCGGTGTTTTTATCATCCCCTGTAAGCATTATCACTTTAATACCAATCTTATGTAAGTTTTTTACTGCTTCTTTTCCATCTTCTTTTATTTTATCTGCCACCATAAAAACACTCAGTACTTCATTTTTCGTAGCCAAGATAATTGGAGTTTTGCCTTCTTTGGTCTGTTCTTCTATCTCTTCTTTATTAAATTTAAGACCAAGATCTGCAATAAGTTTACTATTACCTGCAAAATACTCTACTCCATCAATCATTCCCTTTAAACCTTTTCCTTTTATAATTTCAAAATTTGAGACATCTTTTATTTTTACTTTCTTTTCCTTTACATAGTTCATCACAGCACTAGCAATCGGATGTTCAGATTTATTTTCAAGTGAAGCTAATATCGGAACAAAATCTTCATTTTGAAAAGAAATAAGTTCTGGTCTGCCTAAAGTAAGTGTGCCCGTCTTATCTACCACAATAACATTTACTTTCCCGAGCTTCTCTAATGTACTTGCATCTTTTATGAGTATACCTTCTTGTGCTCCTTTACCTACTCCAACGATAATGGCTGTCGGTGTCGCAAGCCCTAATGCGCAAGGACAAGCGATGACTAAGATACCAACAAAAGAGACTAAACCATAGGACAGTGCCTGAGAAAAGCCTAAATACCCCGTACCTATCAAAAGCCAAGATCCTAGCGCAATAAATGACAAAATTAAAACAATAGGAACAAAAATACTAGAAATTTTATCGGCAAGTGTTTGTATGGGCGCACGGCTACTCTGTGCTTCTTCTACCATTTTTATGATATGGGCAAGCATCGTTTCTGAGCCTATCTTTGTGGCTTTAAAAGTAAAAGACCCTGTAGTGTTTATCGTACCAGTAATGACAGTATCTCCCACTTTTTTAGAGACAGGCATTGGCTCTCCAGAAATCATGGATTCATCTATGTAAGAAGAACCTTCTACCAGAATACCATCTACTGGAATATTACTTCCTGGTTTTACAATTATTAAATCTCCGTGCAAAACTTGTTCTATTGGTATTTCTATTTCTTTACCACCGCGAACCACCAGAGCTGTTTTCGCTTGAAGATTCAAAAGTTTTTCTATTGCATCTCCAGTTTTCACCTTAGCTCTCGCTTCTAAATATTTTCCTAAGGTAATAAAAGCGATAACAACAATGACCACATCATAATAACTTTGATTAACATTTATAAAAGATTTTAAACTTTCTTCAAAAGCACTAATTATAAAACTATAGAGCATGGCAACAGTAGTGC
This sequence comes from Candidatus Nomurabacteria bacterium, assembly GCA_027347985.1. Taxonomy (GTDB): domain Bacteria; phylum Patescibacteriota; class Minisyncoccia; order Phycocordibacterales; family UBA9973; genus UBA9973. The sequence continues at coordinate 25,323 of DAIEQH010000002.1, forward strand.
CTAAACCAATCAAAGTGTCCATATTGGCCTTGCCATAACGGAAGAATCTATAGAGCCCAAGTAAATATGGCTGACCTACAACAAATAAAGTATAAGTGGCCAATATTGGTAAAAGATGATGAAAAAATTCGCTCCAAAAATATGACATCTCTACTATGAGACCAAATTGAGCAAGAATATCCCATCCCATTACAAAAACACTTACCATAACAATAGGGATAAGTGAAAAAAGTTTATTGTGCATGCTTTTAATTTCTAAAAGTTTTTCTTTTTTGGATTGATTTATTCCTAAATGTGCTCTGTGTTCATCTTCTGACATTCCCATTTCGCTCGCACTACCAGAAGAAGGAGATTTTATAACAAAAGAATAACCAAGTGGTTCTATTTTTAGAGAAAGTGCTTCTGGACTCGTCTTAGAAGAATCAAAAGAAATTTTTGCTTTTTCTGTGCCAGAATTAACTTCAATTTTTTCCACTCCTTCTACCTTCTTCAGAGTTTTTTCAATAATACTCGCACAAGAAGCGCAATGCATGCCTTTTATATTGTAAGTTTCGTTTTGCATATTCTTTATTTAATTAAAATTATAGCTCAAATCAAGAAGCTTTTTGGGTCGTAGTTGTAGAATTTTTTGCAGGCATTGTCTCTCCTGGCTTTGTTTCTAGTAGTTTAAAAGATTCTTTTACTAATGTTTCTAGCTCATCCATACCATGAAAGCCTGTTAATACATTGTCGTCTACGACCAAAGCTGGGAGTTTAGTATCTTCTATTTTGTATATTTGAAGCATTGATTTCACAGCAGAAAGATCAATACTATAATCAAAAGAATAGACTCGAAGTTCAGGATATTTATCTCGGAGTGCCGAAAGGGCTAGCCCTTGTTTTTCACATTCGCTACAATTTTGGGCTGTGGTATAAAAATAAAGAATAAAGGCAGCTTTCGTACCACAACGTTCAGAAATCTTTTTAGTTAAAAGATAATCTTTAATTTCAAGAAGAGAATAATATTTCTTTAAATATGAAACTGTGTCGGGGGTTCCTAAATTTTGCTGTCCCCATTCCAATTTTTTACCGAGTTCGCCAAGCTCTCCAGAAAGCACGGAATCAGAAAGATTCTTGCAGGAAAGTTCTGAAAGAAGAGAAAATTGTGTTTCAGAAGAAAGAATATCTATTGATATTTTATCTTGAATTTGTTTTAATTGGTCAATCTTTTTATTACCAAAATAATTGCTAATATAACTAGCACTTAGAAAGAGTGCAATAGTTATTAAAAAAACAATTAAATACTTTTTCCAATCTATATGATTTTCTGTGTTCATAATTCGTAATTGATAGTTTGTAATTGACTTCTATCTCCAAGCTGGTTTCTTCCTAAAAAAAATGGTGTTATATATTGCCTTGAAAAGCCAAAATGGGCCAAGTATTGTAAATATTATAAAATAATAAATTATATTAGGAGAAAAACTTATTTTGTTTTCTACCATTTTTCTGCCAAAAATTACTGAAAAAACAATCAAAAAGTACAATACAAAAGAAATAAAAAATATTGATTGTGTATTTATAAAGTAAGGATCTATAAAATGTTTATTAAAATCAATATTCATGCCTATAGTCTGATATTCTATAAACTTGGAGATTAAAAAACTTCCGAGATTGTAAACCATCTTTCCTATAAGATAACAAACAGCAATTAAAGAAATTAGAATCATTGGCAATGTAAAAAAAGAAAAATCACCATATCCTTTTTTGAAAATTAATTTTCTATAATCAATCATATTGTTAATAGAACCATAAATCCAACGTAATCTTTGTTTATAAAGTTTTTTTACTGTCGGTGGAGTATTGGTATACACATATGCGTCATTGCATTGTTCTATTTTGTAATGATTTTTTTGCATTCTATAAGCTATCTCCATATCTTCTGTATTGTGGGCATGTCTATATGGACCCAAATCATCAAAAACTTTCTTACGAAAAACAGTAAGTGGTCCTGGTGTAACATGGATACCCCCCATAAATCCGAGCATCTTTTTTAAATAAACGGCTAAATGATATTCAGCTTCTTGGGCTTTTTGAATAAAACTTACAGAATTTACAGCAATAATAGAAGGAGCAACAGCCATAATATTAGAATCTTTTTCAAAATAACTCATGATGCGAACCAAAGACTCAGGGTCTGCAGTAGAATCAGCATCGAGACAACCTAAATAATCGGTCTCAACGTTTTCCAGACCCAGATTAAGCGCAGTATATTTTCCACCATTTTCTTTGTGAAAAATTCTAATATTCGGATACTTGGTAAACTTCTCCATGGTATTCCAAGTCTTGTCAGTAGATCCATCATCTATTAAAAATATTTCTACTCTATCTTCCGGATAATTTAAATCAAGCAAAGAGCGAACTGTCTTATATATTGTCGCTTCTTCGTTCCAAGCAGGAACAATAATCGTTACCCTAGGGTATTTGAGAAGTTCAATGGGTCCGTGTCTTATAACTATTTTTTTTCTGTTATCCAAAAAGGTAATCAAAAAAAATACCTGCACATATACAGACAAAAAAGTCAAAATGTAAAACACTATATCTCCTACTGAATTCATATTCTATAATAGTAATATAACATTTTGAGCACAAAAAGCAAACCCCCGCTTGGACCTAGGTCCAAGCGGGGAAGCCTTAAAAATAAAGCCCAAATTACATAGTTCCCTCTGTTTTTGGAGCTTCTTCTTTTGCACAAGATTCACAAACACCGTTTATACACTTACCACATTTGCAACCAAAAATCATCATGACAGCTCCTACACCTACTAGGACATAAATTATAGCCTCTAATGTAGAAACAGAGCCAAAAATCATATTGACTACGTTCCACCCATCCACACTGCCCAAAAGCATACCCAATCCTATTAAGCCCCAGTTGATTCCTCCTACAATCACAAGAATTTTTGCAATTATAGCCATAGTGCAACCACCTTTTTTACAACAATCTTTACACATAATTTTAAAGTTAATTTATAATGTCTTCCTGCCCAAACGACGATTTAAGCAAGTTTCAATAATGACCCTATAATTATATCATAACCTCCAAAAATACAACAAGAACGAGAATAAGGGCAATAACCAACAATCTACATCTACGCCATGGCTGAGATGCGTTTTAATCGAAATAATTCTTAAGACGGGCGATTTTCTCATGCTGGCGGAGCTTTTCGTGCACTTTTGCCTCAATCTGACGAATACGTTCACGAGTGACGCCAAACTCTTCCCCTACTCTTTCAAGAGTGTGTTGAATACCATCAACAAGTCCATAACGCATTTCTAGAATTTTACATTCTTTAGGATTAAGTTCATTCAAGACTTCACGGATTTGGTCAGACAAAATTCTTCTGGAAGATTCTTGATCTGGACGCAAAATTTTATCATCTGGAATAAAGTTCTCTAGAGTTGATTTGTCATCATCGTCTCCAACTGGTTGCTCAAGGGAAATAGTTTCTTGGCTGATATTTTCAATCACGTGAATTTTTTCAACAGGAATTCCCATTTCTGTGGCTATCTCTTCAGCTAATGGCTCTCGGCCTAAATCTTGAGAAAGTCTTCTATATGTTTGTTTATATTTTGAAATGGTCTCTACCATGTGCACAGGAATACGGATAGTTCTAGATTGGTCGGCAAGAGCACGAGTGATAGATTGGCGAATCCACCAAGTGGCATAAGTAGAAAATTTATATCCTTTAGTCCAATCAAACTTTTCAACGGCTTTAAATAACCCCAAGTTTCCTTCTTGAATCAGATCAAGGAGACTTAAATTAGCAGATCTCCCTACATATTTTTTAGCAATAGAAACAACTAAACGCAAATTTGCGCGTGCTAGTAAATTTTTAGCTTCTGGATCACCAAGTTCAATTCTTTTTGCTAAATCTTTTTCATCTACAGCATGAATGAGAGAATATTGCCCGATTTCTTTTAAATACATTTGGATAGAATCATGAATAGTAGATTTGTTTAAATCCTTATCATTTATATCGTTATCTAGATTCAGCAAATTTCCACCTTCCAAGACATCGATGCCAGCCACTGCAAATTTTTCATAAAGTTCATCTAAGAAGAAAATATTATTTTCAATATCTGGAAAGGTTTTCAATATTTCGTCGTAAGTTATAAAACCTCTTTTTCGCCCTTTTTCTATAAGGGTATCTGCCAAACGAGAAAATTCTTCTGCTTTTTTTTCTGAAATAGTCAATTTCTTCAGAGTTTTTACTTTTGCGATTTTTTTATGAGATTTCTTTAAAACTTTGCTTTTCTTTTTGATTACCTTTTTTACTATTTTTTTCTTAGTCTTTTTAACTTTAGCCTTAGAAACTTTTTTATTTGTCTTTTTTGTTTTTTTCATAATTTTATTTCCCAACTTTACCGACCACGATTATTTTTAATTTCTTCTTTTCTCTTATTTATCTCATATATTCTTTTTAAAATATCTGCTTCTCCTTTTCTGTCTTTTAAATTTTGCAGCTCTAGCATTTTTTTGCTCATTTCTTCATTCAGATATTCTTCTTCTAAATTGAGCAACATTTCATTTACATCTTTTTCCAAATTTTCACTATTTGAATAAAATTCTTCTGCTTCATATATCAAATCTTCTTTTATATTTTTATAAATCTCTTTTGCTTTAGACAGCTTCTTGAAAATTAATTCAGGATCTATCATCTTATTTTTTATACTTTCTTGCCAGAAAGCAATACCTAGGAGCCTACGTAGAATAGGGTCCTTCCTCATCCTTTTCTCTACGTTTTCTTTTGCTATTTTTGTATCTTCTGTCTCTTTTTTCAATTCTGACTCTACTTTCCGCAGATCTTCTATTAAGGCACTTTCAGATATTCCTGATTTATTACTGATAAGTTTAATAAAGTGCGATTTTTCAATCGAACTCTCGAGAGCATCAACATAAGGTAATATTTTTTCTTTTATTTCTCTTCCAACTTTGTGCATATCTTCTTTATAAGTGTTCAAAACTTTATTTAGAAGAAACTCTATTATATGTTTTGATTCGCGGACAGCCTTGCGCCATTCATCTACACCATTTTTAGAAATTAAATCCGCAGGGTCTATTCCTTCCGGCATGGCAACAACTTTCACATCCATTCCGAAAGAAAGAGCAATTTTCCCGGCACGGGTTACAGCATTGAAACCTGCCTTGTCTGCATCAAAAGAAAGAACAATATTCAGAGATAAACGACGGAGCAATCCTAAATTGGAAACAACATTTTCTTTAGAAACAGTAGAGTCTGAAAGGGCTGTTCCTGAGGTAGCGACAGTATTGCGAAAGCCAGCCTGATGAGATAAAACAAGATCCATTTGTCCTTCTACTAAAATAGAAAAATTATTTTTACGAATGGACTCTTTGGCTTTATCTAGGCCATAAAGAACAGCTGATTTACTAAAAATAGGGGTATCTGGGCTATTTAAATATTTAGCACTTTTGCCGTCATCTTCAAAAATTCTTCCAGAGAAAGCAATAATACGTCCACTTGAATCAGAGATAGGAAAAATAATTCTGCCACGAAAACGATCATACATCCCCTTTTCTGTTTTTTTAGCAAGCCCTGCAAGTTCTATTTCTTTATCTGTAAAATTTTTACTTTTAAGATGAGTATAAAGCAAACGCCAATCGTTTTTTACAAACCCAATTCTGAAATCTTTAATACTTTTGTCCTCTAATCCTCTTCCTTTTAAATATTTTATAACTTCTGGATTATCTGCAAAATTTTTCTCAAAAAATTTAGTAGCTTCTTCCATAATTCTATACAACCTTTCTTTTTCTCCTTCTTTTTCTTTATTAAAGGTGGTAAGAGTGACTCCAGCACGTTCTGCTAAAATCTTTAAAGCACCTTTAAAATCAAGTCCTTCAAATTCTTCTACAAAACTAAAAACATCTCCTTTTGCCCCACAACCAAAACAATAGTAAGTGCCTCTGTCTACCGACACAAAGAAGGAGGGTGTCTTTTCATTATGAAATGGACACTTGGCCTTAAAGTTTGCGCCTGCCCTATCTAACTTTATGTAGGAAGAGACTACTTCTTCGATTGAAAGCCTCTCCTTAATTTGTTCTACTGGAGAGTTCATAAAGTTTTATTCCTCTTCTTCGGGGGAAGTTATTCTGCTTTTAAATCCAGTTCCAGCTGGAATTAATCTTCCAATAATAACGTTCTCTTTTAATCCTCGGAGTGAATCTACTCCGCCTTTAATTGCATTTTCAATAAGAACACGGTTAGTATTTTGGAAGGAAGCTGCAGAAAGCCAACTCTTTGTACGAAGGGATACTTCAGTAATACCGAGTACTATTGTTTCTGCTTTTGCTTCTTTTTGATCTATTTTAGCGACTCTATTATTTTCTTCAATAAAGGCTGTATTCTCAACAATATCTCCAACTGAGAAATTGGTCTCGCCTGCATCTTTTATTTTTCTGCGTGAAAACATTTGACGAATAATTATTTCAGTATGTTTTCTAGAGATTGAAGCACTTTGGAGTTCATAAACTTTATTTATCTCTCGGATGATATATTCTTCAACCATTTCTTTGGTACCAAATTTGAATATTTCAGCAATATCAGCAGATCCATCTGTCAAAAGTTCTCCCTTCTTTACCTTTTGACCAACCTTCACTATTGGAGTTCTGCGGAATGGCACCAAATATTCTATTTCTTTAGATTTTTTATCTGTTGTTTCTACATCAGAAAGAACTTTAATTATTTTTTCTTTTCCATCTTTGTCTTTTATTTCAAAAATTTCTCCATCAGTTTCTGAAACAATAGCCGGATTTTTTGGAATTCTTCTTTCAAAGATTTCTTCAATACGAGGCAAACCTGTGGTGATATCTGTTCCTGCGACACCTCCAGCGTGGAAAGTACGAAGTGTAAGCTGTGTACCCGGTTCTCCGATTGCTTGAGCTGCGATAATACCGACAGCTTCTCCTAGATCAACAAGATGGTTTCGTCCGAGGTCTAATCCATAACACATCTGGCAAAGTCCATGAGTGGTACGACAAGTAAGTGGAGAACGCACAAAGACTTCTTCAAAACCTGCTCCTTCAATGTTATGCGCCTCTTCTTTAGTAATCAAAAATCCTTTCTTGTAAATTACCTTTCCATCTTTATCTTTCAAGTCTGCTGCTAATACTCGTCCACGAATATTTTTTGATAAAGGTATTTCAATTCCAGAAATATTTTCTTTAGTTACCATTTTGCCTTCTTTAGTGCCACAATCTTCTTCAGTGATGACCACATCTTGTGCAACATCCACTAAACGACGTGTGAGGTATCCAGCTTTTGCCGTGTTCAAGGCAGTGTCGGATGCACCCTTACGAGCACCGTGAGTGGTAACGAAATATTCAATCGGAGAGAGACCTTCTTGATAAGAAGGAATAATAGGAAATTCCAGTGTTTTACCTTGATTATTTTGAATGAGCCCTTTCATCCCTATCATTTGAATAAGAGAAGTCATAGTACCACGGGCCCCAGACATAAATAGGTCATAAGTAGAACCATTTTTATCAAGGGTTTTTGGAAGAACTTTTTCTAATTCCTTTTTGGCATAGGTCCAAACTTCAATAATTTTTTGATATTTTTCTTCTTCTGAAAGAAGACCCTCATTCCATTCTTCAATTATTTTTTCTTCTAATTTTCTACCGTCTGCAACGATTTTTGCTTTTTCGGGAGGTACTTTTACGTTATCCAATCCCCAAGTCGTACCAGAAAATGTTGAATATTTGAAACCAAAACTCTTTATTTTATCCAAGATAGGAGGAGTATTGTCTACACCATAGTGCATGATAAGTTCATCCACAAGAGAAGATAATCTCTTTTGATTCATTTCATCACTAACATAAGAGAAATCTTTTGGCAAAATACTATTGAAAAGTAATTTACCGACAGTAGTCTCAAAAAATTCTCCATCAAATTTTCTATATTTATGAGTATCCGTTCCTAAAACTTTTATTTTAGCTCTGAAAGAGACAATTCCATATTCGTAAGCAGTGATGGCAGTATTAGGGCTAGAAAAATATTTACCTTCACCTATTTCTCCATCAACAGATTTTGTCATCCAATAAGCTCCAAGCACAATATCTTTACTTGGATGCACAATAGGCTCTCCGTTTTGAGGTTTAAGTAGGTTTTTATTTGCAGCCATCAATTCTCTTGCTTCAGCTTGAGCTTCTTCTAAGAGAGGAACATATACAGCCATCTGGTCTCCGTCGAAGTCGGCATTAAAAGCGGCACAGACAAGAGGATGTACTTGAATAGCATTTCCTTCAATTAGAATCGGATTAAAAGCTTGAATACCGAGACGGTGGAGGGTCGGCGCACGGTTTAAGAGGACATATTTACCTTGAATTACTTCTTCAAGCATTGCCCAAACTTCTGGAGTACGCTCTTCTATCAATTTGTTTGCTCCACGAATATTGAAAGCAAGTTCTGCTAACAAGATTTTGGAAATAACAAATGGTCTGAAAAGTTCGAGTGCCATATGTTTCGGAAGTCCACATTGATTGAGTTTCAATTCAGGACCAACCACGATAACAGAACGACCTGAATAGTCCACACGTTTGCCAAGTAAATTTTGACGGAATAATCCTTGTTTTGATTTCAAATTATCAGACAATGATTTTAGAGGGCGTTTTTGTGATTGACTCATTGCAGCACTATCATTTTGCTTGGCAATAGAGTTATCTATAAGAGCATCGACGGCTTCTTGAATGATTCTTTTTTCATTTCGCAAAATTACATCTGGTGCATTAATTTCCTTTAATTTCTTTAGACGATTATTTCTATTGATGACTCGACGATAAAGATCGTTCAAGTCGGAGGTCGCATGTCTTCCTCCATCAAGAGCAACCATCGGACGGAGGACTGGAGGAATAACTGGAATAACAGTCAAAAACATCCATTCAGGTCGAATATTTGCATAAGTCATAGCACGGATAAGTGAAAGTCTTTTCTGTAATTTTTCTTTTTCAATTATACTTGCTTTCTCAAGCATTTTTTCGGTATGAGCTTTTAATTTGTTTAGATCAAGATTCTTGAAAATAGAATAAATAGCTTCAGCTCCTATATTAGCTTCAAAACAAGTACCGTATTTCAAAGAGTAATGATGAAAAGAAATTTCGTTTAAAACTTTACCTTCATAAATTTCCAAAATTTCTTTCTTGGTATTAGAAAATAAATTCTTTAATTTTTCTTTCGTGTCATCATCAGCCGCATTTTTTAATTTAGCTTTATATTCTTTTTCCAACCCTTGCACAATTATATCTTTCTCATCCTCGTGAACTTTGGTGATTATGTATCCTGCAAAGTAAATTACTTTTTCTAAGTCGGAAACAGAAATATTAAGAAGAATACTCATTCTAGATGGTACTCCCCTTAAAAACCAAATATGGGCAACAGGTGTAGAAAGTTCGATATGTCCCATTCTTTCACGTCTTACGATAGAACGTGTCACTTCCACTCCACATTTCTCACAGATAATATCTTTATAGCGAATTCGGCGATATTTTCCACAATAACATTCATAGTCTTTCTCTGGTCCAAAGATTTTTTCATCAAAAAGACCACCACGTTCAGATCTACCTGTTCGGTAATTTATAGTCTCAGGCTTGGTCACTTCCCCATAAGACCATTCTTTTATCTGCTCAGGAGATGCAAGCTTGAGTGAAATATAATCAAAATCAGTTTTATTTAGTGTTTTCATATTTTTTCAAGTTAACGTCTAATGCAAGTCCTCGCAGATAATTGAGCAGAACATTGAAGGAAGCTGGAGAATTTGGCGGTTTAATATTTTCATTTTTGATAATGGAATCAAATGTTTGAGATCGACCAAGAATGTCATCTGATTTAATTGTAAGCATCTCTCTTAAAGTGTAAGCAGCTCCATAACCTTCAAGTGCCCAGACTTCCATTTCTCCGAATCTCTGTCCTCCGCCTTGAGCTTTTCCTCCTAATGGCTGTTGGGTAATGAGAGAGTAAGGTCCGATAGAACGCATATGAATCTTGTCTTCTACCATGTGGTGAAGCTTTAACATATACATATAACCAACAGCAATATCTTGGTCAAAAGCTTCACCTGTTCGTCCATCAAAAAGTTTTAATTTACCATTTTCTGGGAATCCAGCTTTTTTCAATTCTTCTTTTATTTCTTCATGACTTGCTCCTAAAAATGGCGGAACGATTGCTTGATATCCTAATGTATTGGCTGCCATACCCAAATGTATTTCAAAAATTTGTCCCAAGTTCATACGAGAAGGGACGCCGAGTGGTGAGAGAATAATATCAACAGGGGTACCATCTGCTGCATAAGGCATGTCTTCTTCTGGAAGAATCCTAGAGATGACACCTTTGTTTCCATGTCTTCCGGAAAGTTTGTCTCCGACAGAAATATTTCTAACTTGAGCAACTTCAATAACTATTTTTTTAATGATTCCTGCTTCTAATGTATGTCCTAAATCACGAGAAAATATTTTGACGCCAATGATACGTCCGCGCTTTCCGTGTTCCATACGAAGTGAAGTATCTTTCACATCACGTGCTTTTTCAGCAAAGATAGAACGGAGCAATCTTTCTTCTGGAGTAAGCTCTGTTTCCCCTTTTGGTGTAATCTTACCAATCAAAATATCATTTTCTCTGACTTCTGCACCAATACGCACAATGCCATCTTCATCCAAATCTTTCAATTTTAATTCTCCGACGTTTGGTATATCACGAGTAGTAATTTCAGGTCCAAGTTTGGTATCACGAACGGTACAAACGAATTCTTCAACATAGACACTCGTAAATTTACTCTTTTTAATCAAACGTTCAGAAATAATGATAGCATCCTCGTAGTTGGAACCAGACCAAGATAAAAAAGCAACAAAAATATTTTGTCCAACAGAAATTTGTCCGTCTACAGTACTCGTGGTATCAGCTAAAACATCTCCTTTTTTAACTTTTTGACCAACGTCGACAGAAGGACGCTGATGGAAAGCAGAAAAATTGTTATTTCTCAAAAAGTTTACAAGAGTATAAGTTTTTTCTTTTTCAGATTTTCCTTTGACTACTATTTTTTTTGCGTCTAAGTAAGAAACTACTCCATCTTCTTCGGCAAGAATAATTCTACCAGAATCACGAGAGGCTAAAGCTTCGATACCAGTCGCTACAAGAGGTGCTTCAGGAAGTACACAAGGTACTGCCTGTTTCTGCATGTTACTTCCCATGAGTGCGCGGTTGGCATCATCGTGTTCTAGGAAAGGAATCATAGAGGTAGCAATAGAATAGCCTTGGTTGGCTGCGATATCAATGAAATCAACATCTTCCCTACGGATCATACCTGGGTTAGTCTTGATTCTGGCAGCTACTTTCTCATCTGTTATTCTACCTTCTTTATCATAAGAAATTCCAGCGTGAGCAATGTTATATTTTTCTTCTTCTAGCGCATTTAAATATTGCACTTCATTCGTAATCTTTCCATTCTTTACTTTCATGTAAGGAGTTTCAATAATTCCAAAATCATTTATTTTGGCGTAAGTGGAAAGGTGTAAGATGAGTCCGATGTTTGGACCTTCAGGAGTATGAATAGGACAAACTCTCCCATAGTGAGAAGGATGCACATCTCGAACTTCGAGTCCTGCACGTTCACGAGTGAGTCCTCCCGGACCAAGTGCTGAAAGCAAACGAGAGTGTTCCATTTCAGCCAAGACATTTTCCTGACTCATAAATTGTGAAAGCTGGTTAGTGGTAAAAAATTCTTTAATACGAGCTTGCAGTGGCCTCTGATTGATGATGTGAATAGGAAGTGCAGTGTCGACATCAATAATAGACATTCTATCTTGAATGTTTCTCTTGATTTGCATCATACCGGTACGAATCTTTTGCTGAAGCATTTCTCCGACGAATCGTACACGTCTTTGTCCCAAGTGGTCTATATCGTCAGATTTTGCTCCGACTGTGTTGTTCAAAACAATAATATTTTCAATGACTGTCATTAAATCTTCTTTAGAAATAGTTCGACGAGCGAGTTCTGTCTCATCTAGTCCTTTAGCGAAACGCTGATTAAATCTATATCGTCCGACAGGAGAAAGGTCATATCTTTCAGGGGTAAATAGAGAATTGATGAATTCTTTGGCATTTTCTGCTGTGGCCATATCTCCGTCTCTTAAACGTTTGTATATCTCAATATATGCGTCATTTAAGGTTTTAGCGACATCCTTGGCAAGACATGCCTCTATCGCTTCTTTGCAATTTGGGGTTTTATCAAATGCTTTGAGTATAGATTCGTTTGTCTCATAGCCCATAGCGCGAAGGAGTGCTGTCGCAGGAAACTTTCTCTTTTTATCTATTCTTATGTATATTGCTCCATCAGCTTCTGATTCTATTTCAATCCAAACTCCGCGAGCTGGAATGATTTTTGCGCCGAAAAATCTTTTACCTTTATTTTCAGATTCTGTGAAGAAAACACCAAAAGATCGTGCGAGTTGTGGCACGATGATACGTTCAACACCATTAATAATGAAAGTTCCATGTGGAGTCATGAGTGGAATCTCCGACATGAAAATTTCCTGCTCTTTAACAGTGCCTAAAATTTTATTATTTAATTTTACTCGGGCTTTCAAAAGTCCTTGGTAAGAAAGCTTGTTTATCTTCGCTTCGTTTTCACTGCAATTTGGTTCACTCAAAGAAAAAGATGTGAACTCAAGTTCAAACTTTTTCTGAGAGTAATCTGCAATTGGAGAGAACTCTTTGAAAACTTCTTTGATCCCCTCTTCGACAAGCCACTTGTAGGACTTGGTCTGAGCCTCGATCAAGTTTGGAAACTCAATCAACGGTTCTTTATGTCTCGCAAAATACTTCTTCGGACGCTTTTCTGTTTGCATATTGTTTATAAAATACCAAAATAAACACAAAAAGAGTCAAAAACAAAAAGAAAAGCTAGAGCAAAAACGCTTCTTTTTATTTTCACAATATTTTATTTATTTCGGATACTGATTAATTTAACGCTTATTAATAAAGCCTATTAATGCTACTAGGAGATACATCCGAAACTCAATCAATCTCTTATACACTAGTATACTCATATTCCCCTTTTTGTCAAATTTATGTATAATATCTCATATGAACAAAAAATTTATCAACATTGGTTTGTTAATAATAATTATTATTTTCGTTGGTATAGTTGGATATGGGGGAATTAAAAAAATAAATAAAATTCCCCTTCTAGAGAAATCTCTTAATATTGATTCTACCCTAACACCAACATCATCATCATCTCAAAATGAAATTAATAAAATAGATCAGGTGACCGACGAAAGAATCTGTCAAAAAGAACCACTAGAATGTCTACAATTATGGCTTAACAAAAAATTGGGAGATGAATATGTAAAAAGCCATATATCCAACTGGAAAACATCTGGACGGAAATGGGGTCAATGCCCTATGGGGTATGAACTAAAAAATTATAAAGATAATAACAAAGATAGAACAGTAGAATGTGATAAAAAAAATGAACAAGGTAAAGTTATTTCTACTTCTTATTTTACCGACCTTTTGCCAGAGGAAAAAATAGAATTCTTTGAAGTTTCTTTTGATTACCAAATTAACAAAGAAAATTTTTGTACAAGTGGTTGTTTTGCTGAAATAACTTTTAATACAACAGAAAAAACTTCCGAAATTAATTATTACCGAGGTCCATTAAAACCTTATTCGGAAATAGATTTAAATAAAGCAACAGAAGAAGCAAATGTGGCATTCTCAAAGTCTTCTTGTAATAAATATTCGCCACAAAGAATATCGGTTCATATAGACGACACTTTATCTTCTAAAAATGTAATTAATACGGGAGATAGCCTATATAAAATAAACGGACCTATTATAGATGGTCTTTTTGGCGACAGATGTGGTGTAAACTGTACTTTTTATAGTACTAATAAAATACTTGAAGAAGGAAAATATTCTTGTGAATAATTTTCTGACTGTGTTAAATCTTATCTAACACAACCAATTCCTTAACATACAATATATTGTATATCAAGGAATTACTTTTTTTGTTTCCAGTTTTCTATAAGTTTATGGTTTCCTGATAATAATATTTTAGGCACATTATATTTCTTTCCTTTATAAACTAATTTTTCTGGTCTTGTATAAACCTCACTAGAAGAAACTCTTTCTTCTTCCCTTGAATCAAAATTACCAAGTACACCTTCTATTTGTCGGGAGACACAATCGACAAGAATCATAGCTGGGATTTCTCCGCCGGTTAAAACATAATCCCCTATTGAAAGCTTTTTGGTTTTTAAAATCTTATCTACCCTCGCATCTATACCTTCATATCTTCCGCAAATTAAAATCACATCCGTATATTTTTTGGAAATTGTTTTCGCATAATTGGTCGTAAACTTTTCTGCACTGGGTATGAAATTTATAATTAAAATTTTCTTTTTATTTTTTATTTTAGAAATTGCTTTTTCAATTGCTTTCAAAAGTGGTTCTGCTCTCATCACCATTCCAGGACCTCCACCATATGGCTTATCGTCCACAGGACGATAGTTGTTTTTTGGTGCTTTAATGAAATCTCTGGGATTATAAAACTTCACAGAAATAAGCTTATTTTTTATGGCTCGCCCAATAATGGACTCATTCAAATATGAATCAAAAATATCTGGGAAAATTGTAATAATGTGAAATTTCATATATTTTTATTCTTCTTTTTTCTTTCCTACTAATTCTTGCCAACCCACGTAACCATCATTTTTGTATATTCTTTCAACAGAAAAAGGCCAATTAGAATGGTTTTTTTGTTCTTTACTATACCACTTACGTATATTCACCTCACCATTATATAAATTCATTACTTCATTTTTAAAATCTTTAAAAGGTAAAAAATGTCTTTCGTTTGGATTATTTTTTTCTACTAGCTTTGAAAATCCGCTCCATCCATGTTTTTCATAAAAATCATGTGGATCGTGTGGCCAATTTAGATGATTTTTCTTTTCTTTATTATACCACTTTAACACATTACTTTGACCTTTGTATAAACTCTTTACTTCGTTT
>DAIEQH010000030.1 GCA_027347985.1 Candidatus Nomurabacteria bacterium
CATTGCGGGTTTAGACATTATCGATTTCATGGATGTACCTTGCGCGTTGTCAGGGCTAGGTGGGTTGGTTGTTGATATACACAAAGATGTGTCTGACCCAGTTGATGTATCATCTGAAGATATCGTTATTGTTGCTTGTGGTAAATTATTTAGACAAGCGTTTAATAATTGTGGATTTATTGTATTTAAAATAACAAAAGCACCAAGGGCAATAAGTAGTCCCAATACTGCGTGCATTATAGTTTCCTTGCCAGCTTCTTTAGAAGACACTAGGTCACTGGTCATATACTCTACTCCTCCCCATACTATCATTACCATAGCGAGAACAGCGGCAAAACCAATGATTATTTTAATTATTGTATTTAAATAATTTCCAAACGGACAAGGATTTGAATTGTCAGTAGATTTTTGTGTATCAATTATTTTTTGCATTCCTGGTAGTGGAGCAAGTGGTTCATAGGTTGTGTTTGTGTTTACTGTTGTGTTTGCATTATTTCCGGCTGGAATTTTTACAGGATCTTTACAAATACCATTAACTAAAGTTTGAGATGTTTTACACACAACCGTTACTCCTAACACGGATTGATAAGTTTTGCCCCCTATTAAAATAGAAGCTTTCACCTCAAAAACACCTGCTGTTGAAGAACTACTAAAATTATTAGTGCATTCAGAATTTGTTGTAGAAAAACCAACAGGCTTAAGCATACAAGTGTTTTTTTCTAAAGTACCCCCTGTTGGTGAAAATGAGAAAGAGGCTGTGTTGTCTTTTATAATAACATTAGCTGTGCTAGACAGACTGGCTGTTATTAATAAATTTTCTCCCACTGTTATTGTATTATTGTTGGTATTGTTTGTGTATATATTAAATGAAGTTGATGAAGAAGTTGAAACTGGTTTTGTAGGATCAACTGTTACAGTTATTGGGGTAGCTTTATAAGTTTTACCACTTAGAACAAAGGAAGCACTTATTGTGTATGTTGTTTTTATTTTTGTTGAAGATTGAAACTGCACAGTACAGTCCCAGACCTGACCGACAAATTCTTTACTAGTATCACATTTAACCCCCTCAAAACCTTGTACTATAGGTGATGACGAAAAAGTGACAGAATTGCTTTTTTGAGCGAGTGTTGCTATTGAGAACTGGTCCACTTTTGCGGTTACTGTTGTTTCTTCACTAGGTCTTACCGTTCCTAGACTTGTGGTTAAGGTTATGGTTGGAGTTAATTGTTCTTGAGCAGAGCTTTGGTTAAATGGAACAAAAAAACCAAACAAAAAAATAGCTATTAGGGTGGTAATTACCCCGAACGAAATTTTGTGTGAAATTTCAACGGGACTGTCTGTTTTTTTGTAAATATTTTTATTCATTTCTAAAAATTAACATTTAATTGCTTAATTGCTTCTTGAAAAAGTGTGGCTGTATTATTTATATCAACTTTTATCGTTGCACTCCCTGTTTGCCCTGCCTCCGGTTTGATAGACAAAATGTTTTTAGGGTCAGGGGTTGATATTTTATCTCCGTTTAAAAACCAATCAAAAGTTAAGATAGAAGAGCCTAAGTCTTTAGGTGAAAAGAAATAAGGTTCTACCACTAAAGTTTTCCCTTTAGAGTCTACGGTATATCCATCACTTAAAGTATTTTCCCATTTTACTCCAAGAGTAGGATCATTTTCATAAAAAAGAATTTTTGGATTTACAGTGTTTAATTCTATTCTTCCAGAAGTATTGGTATTGCCAGAAATATCTGATATTTCTACTTCAACGGTATTTCCTTTATCTAAATAACTATTTTTAAATATAAAGGAGCTTTTTCCCCACCCAGAAGAATTGGATTGAATGTTTCCGTCTTTATTCCAGATATAAGAAAGATTATTTAAATTTACTTTTCCATTTTTGTTTATAAAACTTGGTATAGCGACAACCTTAAAACTTCCTTGGCTAGGAGCCAAAGCCTTCCCTTTATAAAAAGGAGGAGTATAGGCATCGTAGGCTTCCCAGAGCATATCTACGTCTGCAGGTGTAATTACTAATGTTTTTTGTAAACTTTGTCCGTCGATAGTATCTATAGATGCAGAAAGATTTAGAGTTTCTCCCAAAGCGCTCATTTTAAAAGAAAAATTCTTTTTACCAATACCACCACTTATTTGTTGATCGTTTACCGACCAAGTAATATTTGCTTTGTCTAAGTCGATAGAATGACTACTTAAAGTGGCATCTACGTTTTGATTTGAGTTTGGATATTGAGGAGAAATACTAAGAACAATGTCGGTATTTTGTATTTGAGCATGAGCAAAAAACCCAAAAGAGACAAAAGCAAGTATAAGGACCAAAATTATGTATTTTCTATGCATTTTTAATTTGTAATTCGTAATTGATAATTCGTAATTTAATTATACCACTTTTCCTTCCTTGTCTTCTTCCAACTCCTGTTTTGCTTTTTTGATTGATAATATCTGAGATGGATCAGAGGTGATTATCTGGTCTTCTGTATAAGAAGAAATGACCTTAATAGCAACATGCTTGAGGCCTGCGAAGAATATGCCTTCCCCTACTCCAGATTCTAAGAGTAAATACTTTTCTTCATCGGTCAGATTGAATGTTTTTTGTAAGACGTCTATGGTCGTCGGTGATTGTTTCAAGAGAAGCTGAATTGAAGAGTTGGTGATGATAGGCACTCCATATGGAGATTTCATGAAGTCTGCCGCGTCTTGAGTAATAGTAGAAAGACCAAGGAAATATTTTCTTCCACGCTTGGCGATAGAGTATAAAAATGAGGCAGTATCTTCTGACTTCATCATCCACCATGCTTCATCAACTACGAGAAGACGTTTCTTTAGGTTTTTACGAACAGTTATCCAAATATAATGCATAACAATATACATGGCGACTGGTTTTAATTCATCTTCCATGTCTCGGATAGAAAAGACGACAAATTTTTTATTGATATCAACATTTGATGGTCTATTTAAGAAAGTAGCCCAAGTACCTTTGGTATATTTTACCAATCTTTGCATAACAGAGTCGCTTCCTTCCATTCCTCCGAGCACCATTTCAAAGTCTGAAAGAAGTGGCGGTTCAATATTTGAGAAATCGGAGTCTGGAGTGATGTCTTTCATTGCATAGGTTTCTGAGATAGCGCGGTCCACCATAGAATCTTCTTCAGGAGTGAGTCCACCCAACATCAGGCGGAAAAGTCCGACGAGATTTATAATATTTGAACGTAAAACATCTTCTGCAGATTCGTCTTCGCGAGGAATTGGCAAATCAAAAGGGTTGATGTGGTGGTCGGAAGAAAGAGAAATATTAAAATATCTTCCACCGACAGCTTCTGCTAAATATTCATATTCTCTTTCTGGGTCTATGACGATTATATCTATATCAAACATTAAAGATCTTAAGATTTCCAATTTTGTAGCATAACTTTTTCCAGAACCAGATTTTGCAAATGTTACGGAATTGTAATTTTCTAGTGAAAATCTATCAAAAATAACCAAAGAAGAATTGTGCCTATTTACTCCATAAAGTATCCCCATGTCAGAAGTTAAGTCAAAAGAAATAAAAGGAAAGACACTAGAAAGTGGTTCGGAATTTAGTTTTTGATGAATATTTAGAAGGTCGTTGCCGAGTGGCATGACGCTTTTAAAGCCTTCCTCTTGTTGAAAAAGAGCTGGTTTTATATAGATTAATTTAGATTCAAGCATTGATTTGATTTCGTTTTCCACTTTATATAGTTCAAGTTCATTATCGGCATAGACTGTGATATAAATACTGACATCAAACATTTTTTGTTGTGCTTGAATCAAACTATCACGAAGTCCTTCCAAATCTTGATAAGCGGTATCAAGCATTGGGTCACGAACCATGCCCTTCCCTTCACGGACATTTATCTGACTTTGTACTTCAGCAACTTTTTTCTGAAATTGTCGCAAAGCGAGTGACGTATCTACTGGATGAATGAAAATTGAAACGTCAAAAACTTTATCTAGGTTGATTATTGGAGAAAACCAGTTATCGGAAAGAAATCTAGGATAAGAAATAATGAAAAAAGTACGAGCAATCTTATCGCCCAAGTTTATAGATTTAGATTCAATCTTCAAAGCCGACGGTGCGACAATGTCTTGAAGTTCTAATTTTGCTGATTCATAAATTTCTTCTGGTAATACCGCCAAGACAGAAGCATTAGCCCCCTTTTTTTCTTCTTCTTTCTTTTTCCCTAATAATTTATCAAAAATTCCCATATGCATTCTAGGCTCTAGGCTCTAGGCTCTAGGCTCTAGGCATTAGCATTTGATTTCTGCTAGCGCCTAAGGCCTAAGGCCTACTCGCCTATATTAATTTTACCTTCTAATTCTCCCGGATTGAAAACTTTATAAAATACTTCCACCACTTCTTCTGTGCCCAATTGAGCTGTCTTTATTCCGCAACGTGAAAGCCCTTGCTCTATAACACTCACTCTTTCTTCTAATTGTGACCTCTTTTCTTCAAAATCCAATTGATCTTTTAATTTTTCTTCCTCTTTCTTTTTCTTGGAAAATAAATTTTTAAATATTCCAGATTCTGGTTTCAAACTTACATGAGTGTAAGGTACTACGATGAAAAAGTTTTTAGTCATGATGCTAACTGATTCAGTAAAGTTTCTTATGAATTCAATATATTCTTTTGTTTGTAATTTTAGTAATGGTTCACTTTGTACTTTCATTCTATTCTCCAAAAGTAAAAGATAAGGTCTGATATCTAATTTTCTTGATTGTATTGATATCTGCACAGAAAAATCCAAAGTATTCAAAAAGTTTTGAAATTGAAGTATCGTCGCTTGTTGTTCATCATCTGACTTTAAAGAAAGATTAATTGAATTAGCGAGAACTATCGCTCGGAGCCCTCCGTCTTTCAAAACGACAATGCCATCACGGACTTCCTTGATTGGTACAAACTCTTGAGTTGCTTTTGCATTTAGTGCCATTTTTTTTCTAGGCTCTAGGCTCTAGGCTCTAGGCATTAGCATTTGATTTCTGCTAGCGCCTAAGGCCTAAGGCCTAGTGGCCTGTGTTTCACTTCTTTAAGTCCAATATATCTAAACTCCAAGCCAAATCTCGAAGTTTGCTTCCGCTCAATTTCACTCCATTTTGGTTTAACATTTCATTTTTAAAGTTCGCTGTTGCTTTAGCTTCTTCTTGTTTTTTATCACTCATTTTAATTTGATGTCTTTTCCAAATATAAAGCTTGCTTTGCATGGCAAATTTTATTCCAGCCTCAACCATATTGATAAAGGGTTTTCCGTTCGGATGATAAAATGTGAGAGCAGCTGAAAATCCCGCAACTGCCAATATTGGAATAGCCCCTAGCCAAATTCCTAGTAGTTTGAACAAGACATAACACATCCCTGCCCCGCCAGCTAAATAGGCAAATTCCCTAAAAGTGAATGGGCCAAAAATTTTATCTTCTATCTCTAAAAATTGTGGTACCTTAAATTGCATGGATAGGCTTTAGGCACTAGGCGCTAGGCTCTAGTTGCGAAATTAATTTATTTAACATCCTCATTACTTCTTCTAATAAAGAGTCTATATTATTATAATCTAATTTTGCTGTTTTAGGTAATTTTTTCGATATGAATATCTGAGTTTCTAGTTCAGCACCAGAAGCGAAAGCGATTAACAAGAATCTTTTAAATTCTATATTTCCACTTCTCATTTTTCCTTCCGCTATATTTGATGGTATTGATACAGCTGCCCGTTGTATTTGAGAAGTTAAACCATATACTTCTTCTTTAGGGAATTTCCCTGTGAGTTTATAGATAGCAACAACAAGCTCTATTGATTTTTGCCAAACAATTAAATCTTGGTATGTTTTCATTTGTATTTAGCTAGTGCCTAGGGCCTAAGGCCTAGTGCCTACTCAGGTATTTCTCTGTATGGATCAACTTTTTTCACTGTTGTTTCATTTTGTGTGTTTGAAGATTGCAAATTTTTCAAAGAATAATCTGTCTCAACTTTCGGAATACTAAAACTTCCGGACAATTTTTGGGTCAAAATAGAAGGTGTTTTCGGTGGATTTTCTATTTTCCCTAATAATTCCTCGCGACTTTCAAGGTTTTGAAGAATTTCATCAGGAGATTTTGTCTCGAGTGCTTTTTCTGTGTTATTTCTATTAATATTTTTCATCAGCTCCTCGCGAATTTTTCTTA
>DAIEQH010000031.1 GCA_027347985.1 Candidatus Nomurabacteria bacterium
CATCGAAACCAAGACTAGCAATATAACTGCAAGCTTTTTCCATATTTTCCGGATTGGCACCGAAAACTTGAGCGACGATTGGTCTCTCTGCTTCAGAATATTTCAATATATGAGAGAGTTTCTTTTTGGCGAGTTTATTCGCTAATCCATCGGCCGCCACAAATTCTGTCCAGAAAACAACACTATCTTTATTTTCTCTGTTCTTACTATATTTCGCCAAGATACGACGAAAAGCAATGTCGGTGACATCAGACATTGGCGCAAGGCAGAAAAAGGGTCGTCTCAATTTACTCCAAAAATTTTTCATTATTTGAATTTGTAGTATACTTTATTTCCAAATCTTAGGTCAATGTATAAAAGCGAAGAGTATTTATTTTTAAAATCAGATTGGAAAGGTTCTGTGGTTAAAACAGATTGCAAATTTTCTGCCACTTGATCAAAATCAGAATCAGTTTTTAAAATTATTTTTGGCCCCAATTGTGATTTTACAGAAGATGAAAGATAAACTTCTATGTCTCCACTTTCTTGCACATAAAATGCAGCCGGTTTCACCCCTATTTTTTCTAATGTGTCTTTAAAAGAAATTAATTTGGAAAAAATCGATTGATAAAAATAAGAACCAGAAGGGATATTTAATGGGTCACCATTATTTACTGTTCCATAAAATTTTAAATAAACTTCCCCAGAAAAATATGGAGCTTCATCAAAAATATAACCATCCTGATCTAAAAAATAACATTTCTGTTCACTTGGGAGCTCGGCTCCCAAGTTTGAAAGAGGATTGTCTCCACAATATGTATATAAAGTCATTCTCTCTGCTACGGAAATATCTAATGTTTGAAAATTTTTAATACTTAACGAAATATTTTTAAGTCTCGTAAATTTATTAGTCAACTCTTTTATTATCTCCCCTTTCGGATAAAGTAAAAAATTTGTTTTTGGAAAAAAGTAAAGATAATTACCAGCAATTTTTTCCTTGACCACGTCTTCAATCATTTTCGTCTCTATTACTTTATTGCCTGTAATTTCTATGTTATTTATATTCAATTTATCCCATTTTGAGAGAAAAGATAGCCCAATCAATATTAAAACAAGCAAAAAAAGCAAAAAAAATATTTTCCTTCTCAAAATTTTGTTCCTTTCTTTTTTTATCTTTTGGAAACGCGGAGAATTTAAAACACTTTTTTGCATGAATAGGCTTTAGGCTTTAGGCTTTAGGCTTTAGGCTTTAGCTAGTTTCCTAGAGCCTAGTGCCTAGTGCCTAACGGCCTATTTAATTATAAATTCTTTCCCTCCCATATATTTCCTCAATACTTCTGGGATTTTGATTGTGCCATCAGCTTGCTGATAGTTTTCAAGTATGGCTGCTGGTAATCTACTCGTGGCACAAGCTGTATTATTTAAAGAGTGAACATACTTTAATTTTCCTTCTACATCTTTGTACTTAATATTGAGTCTGCGGGTTTGAAAATCATGGAAATAAGACGAGGAATGTGTTTCTCTATATTTTTCTTGAGAAGGCATCCAAGCTTCAATATCATATTTTTTTACTTGTCCTAGCCCTAAGTCTCCTCCGCAATTCACAACTACACGATAGGGTATACCAAGCTCTTGCATCAAATGTTCTACATGGTTTGTGATTTCTTCATGAAATTTTACAGACTCTTCATGATTGGCTTCACACAACAATACTTGCTCTAGTTTAAAAAATTCGTGTACTCTAATGAGACCTTTCACATCTTTTCCATGAGCTCCAGCTTCACGTCTAAAACAAGGAGAGAAAGCAATAAACTTTTTCGGTAAATCTTCTTTTTTCAAAACTTCTCCAGAGTAGTAAGACATCATAGCGACTTCTGCGGTACCAGCTAAATATTCTCCATCTTGTGTTTTATATAAATCATCTTCACCTCCAGGTATATAACCCGTGCCCATTAATGTTTCTTTTCTAACAAGAGAAGGGACGATCATTGGTGTATAACCTTGTTTCACAAAATAATCTAAAAAATACTGCCAGAGTGCAAAAAATAATAATGCTCCATCATTCTTCATAAAATACCCGCGGAAACCAGAAACTTTCGTTCCTCTTTCAAAATCTGCAAGGTCAAGACTCTCTACAATAGCTACATGATCTTTAGGAGTAAAAGAAAATGTTGGTTTTTCTCCCCAAGCTCTGACTTCAACATTTTCTTCATCACTTTTTCCGGCAGGGACAGAAATGTCTGGGACATTCGGCACTTCCAACATCATTTTTTGCCATTCTTGCATAGTTGTCTTTAACTTTTCTTCTTTCTGTTTGATGTCTTCTTTGACAGCACGCATCTCTTCTATCAACTGCATTTTTTGAGCAGAATCTTGATTACGGGAAATTTCATTTGAAACTTTATTTACCTCACTTCTCAAATCTTCCACTTCTTTCAACTGTTTCAAGCGATCATCATCAAGAGAAACTAATTTATCAATATCAATTTCTATGAGCTTTTTCTTTGCTCCTTCCTGCACTATTTCTTTATTTTCGCGAATAAATTTGATGTCTAACATTCTTCCATTATATAACAAACTTGCTATAATTACAAAAGTTACAGAAGTATGTTTTAGAGAAGTCGAAGGTTTTGTTTGTTCTAAAAAGAACCTACGGAGCGCGACGGCGCGAGTCTTGAGGAATTTTTTAGTAAAAAAATATCCGGGTTCTTTTTTGAATATAACAAAACCGTAGATAAAATTATGAAAATAAGAAAATTACTAAAAAAAGAATTTCCAAAAGCATTATTGGAAATTCCACAACCACCAGAACAGCTCTATATTATTGGCGAATTGCCAAAAGAAAACTTGATTTATTTATCTGTCGTTGGCTCACGCAAATTTACTTCATACGGCAAAGATGCTTGCGAAAAAATAATTGCCGGATTAAAAGGATACCCAATAGCCATAGTTTCTGGCTTCGCTATTGGTATAGATACGATAGCACATAAGAAAGCAATGCAAGTTGGACTCACGACACTCGTCTTTCCCGGCTCTGGACTTTCTGACGAAGCAATTTATCCGAAAACGAATGTACGATTGATGAGAGAAGTCGTAGAAAATGGCGGATGTTTGATTTCTGAATTTGAACCGGATTTCAAAGCGACACAATGGAGCTTTCCAATGCGCAATAGATTAATGGCTGGAATTTCAAAATCAGTACTCATAATAGAAGCGGAAGAAAAGTCTGGCACGCTCATCACTGCTAGGCTCGCAACAGAATACAATAGAGATGTGCTCGTCGTACCTGGCTCTATTTCCTCTTCAAATTCAAAAGGAACAAATAAATTAATCAAACAAGGAGCGACACCTGTCACTTGTGCAGAAGATGTGCTGGAAGCACTTGGTTTTGAAATTAAAAAAGATAAAGAAAAACAAGCGACACTTTTTGCAGATTTATCGCCAGAAGAGAAAAAAGTAGTAGATTTACTTCGTGAGCCAGTGCCTCGTGACGACTTAATTCGCGCAATGAAAATGCCGATTCCAAACGCGAATGCAATCCTTTCTATAATGGAAATAAAAGAATTAATTAAAGAAGAATTGGGTGAAATTAAATTAGCATAAAAACAAAAAACCACACAGAAGTCGTGTGGCTTTTTGTGTGGCTTATTCCATAAAACTTCCTATAAAAGTATAGCTTTCGTTTAATGCTTTAATTATTTTTTCTTTAAGCTCGTCAAATGTTCTTTGAACCGCTTTTTCATCGAGATGATTGTGTTCACTGTAATCTGCATATTCTACTGAAATACTTATTTTCTCCCAACCAGCATAGGGTATTTGATTTTTTAGATAATGAATCAAATTTTTTGCTATGGGAGTTAATTGTCGAAATCCTCCAGAAGAATACATTTCATAAATACGATCTTCTTTAAGTAGCTGATCAAATCGATCAACCATCCCTTTAGCAAAAGAATAAGAAAAACCACTAATCGAATCTGGTTTGAGTACTAATATATTTTTCATTTTTTCCTCCTCAGGAAAGTTATTTTTATTGAAATTTGTCAAAAATCTAAAGCCAATTTATTTTACTATAATATAGCATATATAGATAAAAAAGTCAATTTTATCTTCTCAAATTTACTAGCTAAATTTGCCAAAAAATTAGTTTTCGTGTAATACTGTGAGTTAGGTACTAGTGACTAGTTGCTAGGGACTAGAAAAAATTTATGAAATTACTCATTGTTGAATCACCATCAAAAGCAAAGACTATTGAAAAATATTTGGAAGGCGCATACACAGTGCGTGCTTCTATTGGACATATCCGTGATTTACCAAAATCAAATAAAATAGCGATAGATATTCCTGGCGGTTTCATTCCGCATTATGAAATTTCAAAAGGTAAAGAAAAAGTAGTTCATGAACTCCAATCTCTCGGAGAAAAAGCAACAGAAATATTATTAGCGACAGACCCTGACCGCGAAGGAGAAGCGATAGCTTGGCATATTGAAGAATTATTAAAAGCAGATAAGAGAGTAAAGTCTCCCATCAAACGTGTAGCTTTTTATGAAATAACTAAAGAGGCAGTAGAAGAAGCATTAAAAAATCCTAGAAAAATAGACACTGCCCTAAGAAAAGCTCAAGAAGCAAGACGAGTACTCGATAGACTTGTAGGTTATGATTTATCAGGACTTATTTGGAAAAAAGTACGATATGGACTTTCTGCAGGAAGAGTTCAATCCCCCGCACTTCGCATAATAATGGAACGCGAAAGAGAAATCCGCGCTTTTGTTCCTGAAAAATATTGGAAAATATTAGGACTTTTTGAAACTCCCAAAAAAGGAAAGCTTACTTTAAATTGTTCTATTGAACCCAGAGATGAAAAAGTGGTAGAAAAAATAATGGAAGAAGGTAATAGTAAAGATTGGTTTGTAACTGATGTAAAAGAATCAGAACAAAAAAGAGTCCCTCGTGCACCCTTCACAACTTCCACTTTGCAACAAACTGCGAGCTCCCGCCTTGGATATTCTCCTTCTAGAACAATGCAAATAGCCCAGAAACTTTACGAAGCTGGACATATCACATATATGCGTACAGACAGTACAAATATATCTCTCGTCGCTCAATCACAAATAGTTTCTTTGGTTGAAAAGAAATATGGTAAAAATTTTGCACAAGCAAGAGTTTACAAAACTAAATCAAAAAATGCTCAAGAAGCACACGAGGCTATCCGTCCAACTCATATAGAAAATATGTTGGCTGGCACAGATGAACAGCAAAGACTTTATAGATTGATCTGGGAGCGTGCTGTCTCTTCACAAATGGCTGATGCGAAATTGTTAAAGACGAAAATAAGTGCAAACGTAGAGCACGAGGCTTCCGAAACCGGGTTAAAAAAGAATCCTCTAAACCCGGTTTCTAAAAATAGCCCAGCTTCAGGGAAAGAGAAATTCGAATTCCCTGACTTCACCGCCACGGGTTCTAGAATCCTTTTCTCTGGCTGGTTAGAAGTTGATAGAGATAGTATCGGAGAAGATTTTGAATTGCCGGAAGTAAAAAAGGGAGATAAATTAAAATTGTTGAACCTTATTAAAGAAGAAAAGTTTACTGAACCGCCAAATAGATATAGTGAAGCAGGACTCATTAAAGAACTCGAGGCTCGAGACATAGGCAGACCTTCTACTTATGCATCCATAATGAAAACGTTGGAAGATAGAGAGTATGTTCGAAAAGAAAACAAAACTCTTTTCCCTACCGACGTCGGTGAAGTCGTCTCAGACTTTTTAGAGAAAAATTTTGCCAATTATATTTCTGATACTTTCACAGCCGAGATGGAAGATGAACTAGACGAAATCTCTCGTGGTGAACGTGAATATGAAAAAACCTTAAAAGACTTCTACGGGCCATTCTTAAAAGAAATTAAAATAAAAGAAAAATTAGAAAAAGAGAGGGATGTTTTGCTTGAACAGATGAAAGGCATGGGGAAGTTTGATAAAGAGACAGGTGAATGGGAGACTATTCCAGAAG
>DAIEQH010000032.1 GCA_027347985.1 Candidatus Nomurabacteria bacterium
TCAACAAAAAACTTCGCTCGAGTGGAGATACCGAATGTATTCAATTTAGTTAAATCATAATCTTTTTTTATTTCTATCATAATTATGTAAATAGAAAAATAATAGTCCCGATACTTACGACAAATAACAAATAGACAGCAAACCAACCTATGACATTCGTTATTTTTTTATTTTTAAAATTACCCATTATTTCTTCATTTCCACTTATTTTCACAATAAAATACAAAATGACAGGTGAAATGATGCCATTAAAAACAGCTGAATAAATAAGGGTTTTTATGGGATCAAGACCAATAAAATTCAAAATTATCCCTAAAATCATCGCCACTATTATCACTCCATAAAAAGAAGAAGCTTGTTTCAATTTTCTATAAAGTCCCATTTTCCAATTAAATGCTTCAGACATTGCATAAGAAGCTGACCCTGCAAGTATTGGAATAGCTAAAAGACCTACGCCTACAATTCCAACTGCAAACAAAATAAATGCGAAATTTCCAGCGAAAGGTCGAAGCGCTAAGGCTGCGTCAGCAGCTGTTCCTATATTTATGATTCCACCTGAAAACAAAGTTGCCGCACAAGTCGCAATTATAAAAAACATAATAAGATTAGATAAAAACATTCCCGACCAGACATCTATCCTCATTTTATGTATATCTCCCTCTGTATTAAGAGCCCGCCTTGATTCTTCTGTCTTTTCTCCTTTTAATATTTGTTCTTCCACCTCTTGTGAAGTTTGCCAAAAAAACAAATAAGGACTTATAGTCGTACCAAAGGCTGCACAAATTAAAATTATTTCATCTCTTGAAAAAGAAAGAGTTGGAATAATCAAATGTTTTAATACATCTCCCCAATTTATCTGCACTGAAAAAGCAGAAAATACATAAGCAAACAAAACTAAAGCTAAATATTTAAGATATTTTGAATATTTTTTATAAGGAATAAATATCTGAAGACCAAGAGAAAGTATTGCAAAAATAAAAATTAAAAAAGTAAAACTTATATATGGAAAAATGAGTTGAGTACCTTTCGCCATAGCTCCCAAGTCTGCTCCAATGTTAAAGACATTTGCAAAGAGAAGAAGTACTGTAGAAAAATACAAAATCTTTTTTGAAAAATGTCTTTTGATATTAGTTGCGAGCCCCACGCCTGTGGTAAGTCCTATGCGAGCACACATTTCTTGAATGACACCCATCAAAGGAAAAGAAAAAAGAGAAAGCCAAATCAAACTGAAACCCCTGGAGGCTCCCATTTGTGAGTAAGTAGCAATACCTGAAGGATCATCATCAGCAGCGCCAGTCGTAAGCCCAGGACCTAAAGTTTTCCAATATTCTTTCGCTTCCTTGATAGGACGCTCATTTTCTATATCCTGCTTTATCTCCTGCTCCAATTCTACACTCTTTTCCAACACTTCTGCTGGTGCACTAAATATCTTTTCTAAAATGGTTTTTTTCATAATATCCTTCAATTATGACATATTTTTACTCCCGAAGCACAAGGACAGAACCATCGTTGTTTAATTTGATTAGTTTTGAAGCTCTTGCTTCAATCTCTCCTCCGTCTACATAAAGATCTATTTTGTCGCCGAAATATCCTTTTGCCTCCTCGATATTTTTAGCCGGAAGCAAGGCTTCCGGATTGGCAGAAGGAGCAATAAGTGGACCAACTTTTAAAAGTAAATCTCTAAGTGACTGTGGCATAGGCAAACGAAATGCTAAAGTTTTTGTACCACGATGTAAATATTCAAGTGAATCATCTAGGCAATCTAAAACAATGCTAACTGCTCTAGGTTGTAAATCATGAGTATTATCGAAGGACCAGTATTTTTCTAACTCTTTTTTTTGTTCTTCTGAAACAACCACTGAAAACTTTTCAAGCTCTTTTACGTCTCCAATAAGCATGATGCAAGGTTTCTCAGGATTTCTTTCTCTTGTCTTGTAAATACGTTCTACCACATCTTTATTTAAAGCCTTCCCTACTATTCCATAAATAGTATCAGTAGGCATAACTACTACACCATTTTCTTCTAGTACTTCTATTAAATTTTCATCATTCCAAATATTTTCATTCATATACTTTACTTAAATTTAAAATTTCTATGACCGTTATCTTTACTAGAAATATAAACAAATTCAGAATGTTTCGGTATAGCTTTTGAAATATTCTCTGGCCACTCAATAAAAACTAAATGTTCATCGTTGTTTATAATTTCTTCCCAGCCTAAATGCAACAATTCTTTTTCACTCTCCAAACGATAAGCATCTATGTGAAAGAAAAATTTATATCCTTCAGTTTTTTTCAAAGGATATTTTTTCATAATCACATAAGTCGGGCTAAAGACTCTGCCTTTTATTCCAAGATGTTTAGTGATTAATTTTGTGAATGCTGTTTTACCAGCACCCAAGTTACCTGAAAGACCTACGACTAAAGCGCCTCTTTTTTTATTCTTTGTCTTTAATATTTTATCAAGAAATACTTTAGCAATTTCCTCAGTTTCTTTTATATTTTTTGAAATCATTGGGTGCCTATCGAGATTTGAACTCGAACCGAGGGTTCCACAAACCCTAGTGCTAACCGTTACACTATAGGCACCATGTAATGCTATTTATAACAAAAAACATTAATAAATGCTACTTTCTAAAACTCGTCGAGAGCACACTTTTTAGAAAACATTGCGCAGGAGTTTAGAAAATAAAGGAGGTAAACCGACTATTATTTTCTTCTACGACGAGCATAGCAATTTGCAAGCTTGCAAATATGCGTGTTTTATAAAAAGTTGTGCTAAGAAAGAGTTTTTATTTATAATCTGGACTCTCCTCTGTTATTCCTGCCCTAAAATTAGATAATCTAGCTAAAGCATATAAAACGCTTGAGAGACGGTTGAGGTAAGCTTTGGTGGATGGTTTTATTTCTACTTTCCCTTCATCTGCCACTGCTATCACTCTCCTCTCTGCCCTGCGAGAAATGGTGCGAGCAATATCAAAGAGCGAAGCAAGTTCTGTCCCCCCAGAAATGAAAAATGATTTTATAGGCGGAAGTTCTTTTTCTATAGTATCAACAATGTCTTCTATTTCTTTTAATTTTTCTTCATCAATAGACATTGATGCTCCAGCTAGTTCCGCTTGGACAATAAATAAATTTTTCTGAATGTCATGTACAATTTGATTTACTTCTACTTTACCAATGAGAAGTTTTTCTTTTCTTGCTTTTACTTTACAAAGACCAAGAAAAGAATTTATTTCATCTAAAGAGCCGAGCGCTTCAGCAATAATAGAGCTTTTTGATATGCGTTGGTCGCAACCAAATGTTTTTGTTGTTCCATTGTCCCCTTTTCTTGTATAAAGCATAATATTAAACTAACGTCTTATAATTAATTCCTCTTCCGGATTTTCTTTTTTCAAATTTTCTACGATTTTCTCTGCCACAAATTCTGGTTCCATAAAACTATCATAATTTTCTGGTCTTTTGTCTCCAAAAATTTCTGTTTTTATTCCACCAGGATATATTGAAAATATAAAAATATTTTTATTTTCTTCACGAATTGATTTAGTAAAACCATTTACAGCCCATTTGCTTGCACTATATGTAGAGCTCATAGGTCTTCCAACCAAAGCGCTGTCTGAAATTATATTTACAATAGAACCAAGCCCTTGTTTTTTAAATAATTTTAAAGCTACCCTGGAACCATTTATTGAACCAAAAACATTTACATCAAACATCTTTCTAACTTTTTCCATATCAAAATCTTCAGCAAGCATATGTGGCAACCAGACACCTGCATTATTTATCCAAATATCTATTTTGCCAAATTGAGCAATTATTTTTTCTGCCAAGTTTTGTAATTCATTCTCTTTCGTCACATCTGCTTTTATCCCTAAAATGCCATTTTCTAAATTTATAAATTCACTTTCATCTCGCGAACAGACTATAACTTTTGAACCATTTTTCAAAAAACAAGAAGCCATTGCTTTTCCCAAGCCTTTTGACCCTCCTGTAATAACTACTATTTTATCTTTCAGTTCCATCCCGTACGAAATAGGACGCGTACGCTTACGCTTGTTCGTCCTTTTTATTATTTATAATATATTTTACCAATTTCATAATTTTATTTATTTTTATGCGTCCGCGATTTCGTTCGGGATCCATGACTTAATTATAACAAATTATTATGCCTAAAGGACTCGGTCATTTACGGGTGCGTTTATTGTACCAAGTCCGAACCTGTTTTCAAAATCGGTAATATATCGCACGCGCGGAGCGCGTGGTGGTTTGAAACTAAATTATACGCTCCGAGAAAGCTCCGCCACCGCCTCGCTTCACTCGGCAACCCCGAGAAGAAAAAATGTTCCTTGCTTTTCGGATTTGCGCGGGAGTGATTTTTTCTAAAATAGAAAGGACATTTTTCTTTTCGGGGTTCTGCCCTCCAAGTATTCAGGCAGTGTGGCGGGGCTTCAATTCGGACTCGGTTTTGCGAAAACTATTTTTTGGGGAAAGGATTTTCGCAAAGCCGAGACTAATTCTTTTTGAAATTCGGCGGGGGCTTCGGGTTTGGATTCCGCCCGCAGAAAGGGGTCTGGGGAATGAATGCGGGCGGGGAAATTAAACTTTCTTTACTTTAAAATTAGTCCATGATAATATATCAACGTGCATTGATATATGTATACATTATGAATAAAAAAATAGATATAAATAAATATCTAAGTACATTAGCCGAACCTAATAGGTTAGCAATTTTGGCGTTTTTAAAAGATGGTGAAAAATGTGCTTGTGAGATACATCCAAAACTTAAACTTCCCCAAAACCTTAGTTCTCACCATTTAAAAGTATTGAAGGATTTAAGTTTATTAAAAAGTCGACGTGATG
>DAIEQH010000033.1 GCA_027347985.1 Candidatus Nomurabacteria bacterium
TCTCCATTTGGTAATTTATTTTCTAAATCCTTTTCACAACCGTAAGGACCCTTTAAGAGATTGTCATAAATATAAACTTTTTTATCAATAATCTGTTTATATAAATTATCGGCTGAAGCAATATCGTCTCCATTTACCATATTTGCAGATAATCTTCCAAACGCATTTATCTGAGTTTTTAATCGACTTTCATATTCGTCTCCACCATCTGGATATTCTGCATTCAGTGCATCAACAGCATCTTTTATTTCTCCTAGGATGCTCACAGTAGTTTTGATTTCGAGTATTTTTTCTTTATTGTCTTTTATCATTTGAGCATACCCTGTTAGTTGATAAAAATTTGTAGTGGATTCAGCAGAAACTGTAGGTAGTAATTTCGGATTAAAGAATTTATTTATACGATCTGTGTATCTATTTAGTATTTCATTCATGGCTTGTACAGCTCCTTGTTTGCTTAATATATTATTTGACGTGTCATTTTCAGTATCAGGATTAACCTTTAAACCAGTTAATGCTTGAATTTGAATAGCATAATATGAAGCGAGTTTTTCCAAATCACTATCTCCATCACTATCTCCACCAAACAAACTTATAATACCAGCTACTATCGCGCCAACAGCTACTCCTATCACTGTACCAATCACAGGCGCGAATGATCCGATAGATGCACCAAGAGCAGTTGTCGTTGCAAAAACTGATGCACCAGCGACTGGTCCGGCTATTTTGGCGAGAGTTTGAGCAGTACCAATAATAATTTTTTTGTCTTTATTTCCAATACTATTTTCTGTCTCTGGAACAATTAGATTTGTTACAGCAGCCAATGTGCTTTGAGAGTCTTGCTCCCATCCTGGGTGAGGTCCTGGAATACAGTAATCCAATTGATAGATAGCTGGCATAAGTCCATAAGCATTTGATATTCCATCTGCTCCGATTGTATAATCCTTTCCATCTGTGGTGGACATAAGTTCTTTGTTTTGTAATGCGAGTTTATCGGAATAAGTTCTTTGCTCGTCTATCAAAGCTTGGGTAAGGTCTGTACGAATATTGAAATCAGGATTTGCTTGTAACCATGAACTTGAAAGTTGAGATGGTTGATAATCTTTTTGTGTCTGGGTTTTATATGGCTCTATTGGTGAGTTTTCTGTAAGATATAAGGTTCCATCGGATCCTTGATTCCCAATATTAGCAAAACCTTTTTCAAATATATTTGAAGAAAATTGACTTAAAAGTGCATCTACTATAGAAGCAACAGCGTCATTCAGGTCTTGTACATTCAGGAGAGCGTTATTTTGATAATTAATTGCTGTCGTTGCAGCTTCCGAAATTAACTTACCCGGAGTTACATATTCAAAAACCCCAGTGCAACGACGAGCTTTCTTGTCTCCCTCAAGAGCTCTGGTGTTTTCTTGCTGTGTAATATTAGGGTCACTACTGCAACGCTGGTCCCCTAAAAACCCATTTGCCGCCTGAAGAGCATCACGAGTGTTTTGAGCCACTGATTGGCTTGTTCCTGCTAATCTTTTTTGCATTTCATTATCAAACATCAACTTAGCACCGAGAGGATTGTTGGCAGGTATTTGAGTCATTGCTGTCCAAGCATCCCAACCACCTAGACTGAAATCTGTCTGGAAAGTTGTGGCGCTATAGTCAGGATTAGTTTGTTGTATAAGTTCGTTTAAAGAATATCGTGCATTATCTGCGAATTTAGTTTTATAGGCTAAGGCTTGATTTTTTAACCAATCTTTTGAATATGGGTTTATATTTTTTATTTCTGCATCAAATTGTAGTATTTCAGTTTTTGCTATGTTATTAAAAAATTTTTCAGGATCTTGTATAAAAGAAGGGCTACCATCAAACCCATTATTTATCCAATCGACTGTACTCATAGTTAGTTTTTGTAGAAGCATCTTTGCAATAAGTCTTCCAATACTGGTTATACAAGTAGAGTTTTCATTAAGTGACTTAGTTTCTGCTCTGGTTGCTTCTACTGAACCTGCTATTGCTCCCAAAAAAGCTTGAGATCCTTCGTCGTTGGTTTGAAGACTGTCAACAGCGTTTGAAGTTGATTTCACTGTGCTGTCTAAATTACCACGGTAATTTAGAATATCTTTTGATACTCCTCCAGAACCATTTTTATATTTTGAATCAATATCGGTAATTCCGGGCATGGTTCTAGTTTTTCCAGTTATATCTGTAAAAGTTTCAGGTCCAGAAGAGCTAAACAAACTTCCCACCGCACCGATTCCACTGTTAAATAAATCTTTTATACCATTTCGTACTCCTTGGCATTGAGGCATTATAAGGACAGTACTAGTAATTCCACTTGCATATCCTGCTACATTACCAAGTGTATTTGTTTGCGCCTCTGTCTTTTTAGGTAAGAAACTAAAAGGCATCAATATTGTGCTTGTGATTAATATAAAGGAAATGATTGATTTGTAGGAATATTTTTTTAGCATTTTGTATCTTTAATTCATAATTCGTAATTGTTCATTTGTGGTTAACTTTATTATACCATTCGTAATTCGTAATTGATAATTTAGTTTACTACTGTTTTAGCAAATAAGCCTCAAGGTCCGCTACAGCTTTTACCAAGCTGTCACTATATTTTTGATACTGAGAAAGTCCAGAAAGTCCAACTATTGGATCAGTTACTATTTTACCCATATTTAATACGCTTATCCCTGTATTGTTGGCGCTGTTGGCGATCCTCAAATGATATTCTATAAGACTTTGTGGAACACTCAACTCCATTGTTTTTTTTGCAAAATCTTGATAAGCATTTGCTATTGTAGATAATTTTGCATATTGGTCAACTCCATTTATTGTTTTACCTTCAGGGTTTTTTGTGAGATTGTTGCTGATAATATTCAACTCATCTCCTATCCCAGATCCTTGATAACTTTTGAATAAAGTTTTTATATCTGCATAATATTTTTGTTTAGTAGAAGTATTATCAAGTGCATTTATTTTGATGTCTGCCTCTCCATAGCGGTCAATTAATGTAGGGTCCACTATTTTTTGTCCTAGTGCGTTAGAAAAAGTGTTTATGGTATTGTTGTCTATTTGGCCAGAAGATTTCATTGCAGAATAACTGGTAAAGAATTCTCTTGCGAACTTTTCAGTTTCTGTTAGTTTTGTTTCATTGACGCTACTCTCTATTTTTAATTCCTTCTTTTTGTTTTCTATATAAGTAGCATCTGGCATATCGTTGAAAGTTACTTTTTTATTTGGATCTGTCCCCCAAAGGGCTTCTTCCCAGTCAGGGATGCCATCTCCGTCGGTGTCTTTTTGAATCAAATCTGTAAGGGTTGGACTCCCCACTTTTAGAGCAGTATTATTTTTATCTCCCGTAATAGAAAAGTTTTCATCAGAAGAAGGCATAAAAAAAATTACGAAAATAAGGACCACCAAGACGATGAGGACACTCGTGATTATTGCAAATTTTTTACTAGGCAGATATTTTTGATATTTTTCTTTATTAAAATTCATTTTTTGTGTTTTTTAAAAAATCTAATTTTATTTTGATGTTCCATAAAGAATTATTGTGTCTAACGGAACTGTCTGTATATCCGTAACTCCATCCATTGTTTGAATACAACTTATTGTTGTTTTACCAAAATATTTTCCCATAATTAATTGTCCTATTCTTGAGATGTTTCCTGTCTTTGGTCTTATAAAAGATGGTATAAAATAACTATGCGGAGTACCTGCTGGTGAACCAATTGGTTTTATTTCAATGGTAGAACCATATACAGAACAGACATAACCAAAATCCTCCAGTTCCTGTATCTCTAGCGCCTTAGGTGCAACTATTTTTCCAGCGAATTGTTGCATGAATCTCGACATAGAATTACTAAAACCAAAAATATTAGCAGAAGCAATCCTAGTACCGATAAATACCAGAAAAATGATTAGCAAAAATAAAATGATGCCTTTTTTCACACATATAGTATAACACTCGTGGGTAGATATTAGCTACTCTTTTTGTGAATATCTGCAATTTTTATAAGCCCAATCCAATCTTTTAATGTTAATTCCTCTGCTCTTTTGGTTCCCAAGGTCTTTATTAAGGTAGTTTTTTCGCCCCCTGCCAAGGGGGAGACTAAGAGGGGGTCGTATTTTTTTAGATTTGAATGCAATATTTTTCTTTTATGAGCAAAACCAGCATGAATTACTTGCCAAAATGTTTCCTCATCTAATTTGTTTTCAATAAAAACTTTTCTAGAGATGTTTTTTATGGCAATTACAGCTGAATCTACTTTTGGGGATGGAGAAAAATATCGAGCAGGGACCTTTATAATCATTTTTGGTTCACCATATGCTTTCACAGAGATAGAGAGAATACTTTCTTTCCTGTCGCGTGCTACCATTCTCTTCGCAACTTCATTTTGTACCATGAGCACCATCAAGCTCGGCTGATTTTTCTCTGTCAAAAATTTTTTCAATATTGCCCCAGTAATGTTGTATGGAATATTTGCGATGATTTTGAAGCTTTCAAAAGATGGGCTGAAGTTTTTCGAGCTGATCTGGCTGGGGGTCGGGGCCCCATGGATCCGAGGACCCGAGAAAAACTTATAGGCCATTTTTTGAATACTAAACTCTAAAATGTCTTCATGTACTAGTACAAGAGAACCAGACTGTATTTGGG
>DAIEQH010000034.1 GCA_027347985.1 Candidatus Nomurabacteria bacterium
ATCACGGCAGGTGATTTTGTAAAAGTTAAAAAAATGCTCCTGCTGAAATAAGTTTTAAACAGCCCTGCTGTTTCCCGGATCTCAATGAGGTCCGGCTTTTTCGTTTTGCCCAAAAAGGAAGCCGGATACAGGAAGCCTTTCTTCCCCGCCTCCGCCAGTCGGCGGATGGCAAAAAGAAGGGCTTCCTTACTTGTGGGTCTGTGGAAAAACCGACGAGTTACGCTTTTCAACTTTTGTTTAGGGGATGGATTGGGGAGGGGTTATGCACACTTAGCGTATGATGTCTGGACAAATTTATTAAATTTAGTATGTTAAAGTTAAATAATTATTTGAAAAGGAGAAAAATATAGTGGAAAAAATACAAATAAGATTAGTAGAAGAAAGTGACATCGAAGCACTTTCAGAAGTATATTCAAAATCCTTTAGTGATATAGACAAAGACAAACCCTGGGCTAAGAATTATTCTTTCAAGCACCTTATGTATTGGCTTAAAATACAGCCCGATATGTTTTTCGGAGCGTTTGATAAGACTAACAAACCGATTGGTGCCATTGCGGTTAGTATAAAACCATGGAGAAGAAATAATCGTTGCAGCGCGGGTATTATATTTGTTGATGTTCAATATCAAAAAAGAGATATCGCAAAAAAGCTATTTAAAATAATGCTAGAGAAGGCCGTAAAAAAATACCAAGCAGTAAGTTTTGAGGCAGTTACTTTTGCCAACAAAAGATTCCCGTTAAATTGGTACGAAAAACTTGGAATCATGCCTGATAAAAATGCTGTCCTTATAAAAGGAAACTGTAAGGATATACTTCGGAAACTTTCTTAAGGTTTTCTTAGTCCGTATTACAATAATACGGACTCTTGTTTTTTTAAACTCATATGTATCTTTTTAAAAGAAATGTTACTATATTAGCAACCATGAAAAACAAAGCCATAGACAATAAAGGAAATCTAATCATAATCTTTGGGTTACCAGGTTCAGGAAAATCAGCACAGTCAATTCTACTTGAAGAAAAGATGGGATATAAATATATTTCTTGGGGAAGAATTACCAGAAATATCATAAACGGCAAATTTGGCTCTAAGGAGGATAAAAGAATCATACTGGACAATATGAAAGATGGTTCGTTGTACCCGGATAAATATGTCAAAAAAAACGTAGCCAGAGTTTTAGCTAAAGAAATAAAAATGGGTAATCATGATTTTGTTATTGACGGTTTTCCGAAGAGAACTTCTGAAGCAAAAGATTGCGTGGAAATTATTAAAGAATTAAATTTAAATTTAAAATGCGTTATAAATATTGCATGCACGGAAAAAACCATATTTGAAAGAATAAAGAGTAGAAAATATTGCGAAGACTGTGGTAGATTTTTTAACAATACCATAAAGCCCAAAAATGATGGCATCTGTGATTTTGACTCTGGGAAACTGGTAAGGCGCATTGATGATGAACCAGAAATGGTTAAATTAAGAATCGAGGAATACATGAATGACATAACTCCTGCTATACAGTTGTTAACAAATATGTCAGAAACTTGTTTTTCCATTAACGGAGACCAGGACGAATTATTAATTTTTGCAGATATTGTAACAAAATTAAAGTCTCATTACAAAGACATCTTTTCATTGTTTAAAAATGTAGGACATACCCTTCTTCCAACCAGATACGGATATTTTGATATGTATGTATATCAAAATATCATAAATTACGAAAGTCATATTGTACTAACTTGTGGTGACATCATGAATAAAAGGGGTGTGCCTATAAGAATTCATTCATCCTGTATTACGGGCGACATTTTACATTCAGAGAAATGCGACTGTGGGAGCCAACTCAATAAAGCAATGTCATTTATACAAAAGAACGGACATGGAATGATTCTTTATTTGTTCCAAGAAGGTAGAGGGGTCAACATTATAAACAAAGTAAAAGCTTACGATCTGCAACAAAAAGGATTTGACACCATCTCGGCCAATGAGTTTTTGGGAATGCCGGCAGAAATGAGATCATATGCTGTAGTTAAAGATGTTCTGAGAGATTTTAGCATAAAATCAATACGTTTAATTACCAATAATCCAGACAAAATCTACAAAATCCTTGACCTAGGTATAAATGTTGATAACACCATTGAGCTTGAGTCTGACCATTTCGTGTTTAACAAAGAATACTTAAAAACCAAGGTGGAAAAAATGATGCATTTTAAAAATCTCATAGAAGAAAAAAGACAATATCATCTGAATTCCCCAAAGAAATATATAGAGGTAGAAAGAAAATATCTTTTAAAAAAATCCGAGGTAGTATTGATTGAAAACAGATGTTTAGAAATATCTCTACCTCAGATTTCGTATCAATACGAGAAAAATCAAAATTTTGATAAGGACGGTATTTTTGAAAAAGATGACGCAAGATTACGCTTACGTACTAAAATAACAAACCCAAATAGCCAAGAAAAAAATTTTGAATTTACATATAAAAAGCGATTGACCATAAAAAATGGAATAAAAAAGGAATCGGAAATTTATTACAATTTTGACTCCTCGCAATCTCCGGAAAACTTATTTTTAATATTTAAAATTATGGGCTTAAAAGAGAGAGATTCTTATGAAAGAACAAGAAAAACATTCAGTAATGATGAAATAAAACTTACAATTGATGAATTTCCTTTTGGTTACGTTGCCGAGATAGAAGGAAAAGAAGAAAAAGTAAAAAAATATGAGAATTTACTCAGTATGGAAAATTTTCCTCAGTATGGAGCAAGTTGTGATGATTTATATATAGAACTTTGTCGCAAAGAGGGGAAAAAACCGAAAAAGTCCATATTATTCAACGATAAAAGCATGCCAAGCCTCGAAGAATATATAAAAACATGCAAGAAATAGGGGAGCTTTTTGATAGGCATTTCGGTTTTATCCCGGACATAATATCAACGACTGAACATGCTTATGTTTCTCCTCCCTCCAGGGTTATAAGTAGTCTAATCAATCTTTCACAGATCTCAAACAAAAAGGTGTTGAGAATAATAATTACTGATGATTTTTCGATTAATCCCGAAGATAGCACAAAAAGGATATGTATTCCGCATATATTAAATAAGAATGTATTTGACATTAATGGAATCTGTTCACGAAAAGAACTAACTAAAAAACTCAATAATGATTCTATTAAAATCAAAGATATAGAAGAAAAGAAAAAAATTTTTTCACCACTAGAGAAGAAAAACTGTATAAAAATAATAGACTTATATAAAAGAGCTTTTGAAAAAACGTTCAACATCAGTCCAGTCAATATTTATGACAACATCATCAAGATGTATGCTGATAATTTTCAATTAAATACTTTGTTTCAATGGCTGAACAATACTAAGGCGTTCGGAATAAATTCAAAAGAAGTCCGATTGTTTCTAAAAGAGGCGTTCACTATTTTAGAAAAAACAAATTTAAAAGGTATTGATACGTTTGGAAAATATTTAGAGAAAGGAAAAAGACTGAAATCAAAGAGAAATAATAATAATGCTATCAAAGTTATAAGTTGGGACGAGTATGTAAAAGAGTTAAAAGATAATTCAGTATTTTGTTCTGTCCCATTTGAAATTATCTTATATGTATACAGTTATCTAAAGGGCTCTCATTTTGGCAATGATTATAATATGGTTAGCGACATAAATAAAATACAAAAAAACCAGAACTTATCGCAAATGACAAAACATAACGAGGATTATTCTTTTGAAATAGAAAAGAGTAATGTCCAATTTCAAAAAGCAACTATTGCAAATGGCGAGTGGAATTTAACTCACAAAATGTACAAAACAATAGATACTCTTCCAGAATTATATATAGTATTAGGCCCCGATGACCTAAGAGATAAATTTAAAAAAATGATTTAGAGTTAGGTAAAGAAACCTTACTTCTCCTTAGAAGCCTAACCTCTTCGTTCACTCTTCATTTTTTTGCTATACTGTATCTATATCTATGAATAAAAAGAAAATAGTAGTCGGAAACTGGAAGATGAATCCATCTTCCGCTAAAGAAGCGAAGGCGATTTTCCGCCGGTCCCTCTCCCATGCTTCCGCCGCAAAGAAAGTGGAGACCGTCATCTGCCCTCCTTTTCCATTCCTCTATCGGTTGAAGAAAATCTCCGGAAAAATCTTGCTGGGCGGGCAAAATGTTTCATCACTCTCCGGCACGGGCGCTTTCACCGGCGAAGTATCCGCGGAGATGCTTTATGACGCTGGGGCAAGATATGTAATTCTGGGCCACTCGGAGAGGCGGGCAATGGGGGAGATGGATATAGGAATAAATAAAAAAGTAAGAAACGCTCTTTCAGCCGGGCTTCGGCCGATTTTGTGCGTAGGAGAAAAGGAAAGAGACAGCAAGCATGAATATTTTAATTTGGTAAAGAAGCAAGTCAGTATGTGCCTGGACAAGGTTGCCCGAAGCTCAGCGGAAAAAATTATCATAGCGTACGAACCGGTATGGGCTATCTCCACCACCGAAAATCGCCGCGACGCTTCTCCCGAAGACTTTGCCGAAATGGCTATATTTATCAGGAGAGTGCTTAGCGAAAAGTTCGGAGTAAGTCAGGCGGGAAAAGTGAGGATA
>DAIEQH010000035.1 GCA_027347985.1 Candidatus Nomurabacteria bacterium
AAGAAGAAAAGGATATGAAAGAAAAAGCATATAAAGCATATTGGTGGCTTGCTAATAATCATGATTGGGCGATTCGTAACCTGAGTGTTTCAATAGTGAAGTTCAATCCAAAAACGAAAAGAATTGACGATGATAAAAAGAAAAATACTAAGATAGAGTATTGGATTGAAAGCGGGAAGAATTGGAATCTTGGACGCGAACACGACATACGATTAGATTCTCACGGCGCAACTTTCGATGAAGCATTACTCCACTTCACGCGAGAAGTGAAAAAGTATTATAAAAAGTCCTATGAAAACCAAAGAAGCAGTACAAAAGGTTGGGGGCAAAACAATAGATGATTACTTTGAAACGATATGAGATACGAATCTAAAAGACCTTCTGGTGTAGATAAAGATATAGAGATATATACCTTTTCGTTTGGTATAGAGGAATTAAGAGTATTGAAAGCCATCTTGTCAGATTTTAGAAAACGAGTACCCATTATTACTGAAACAACAACAATTCGTGCTCGTGTTAGAAATATGATTAAAAACCTTGAAAGATTTAGCCGAGAAGAAAAAAGGAAAATATAATATGAAAATAAATATGAAGAAGAAAAACTGCCCATTATGAGGATATGAATCTTATGAAAAAGGTCGAAAAGACTTGTAAAGAATAAGGAAAAGTAATATAATATAACTAAAGACATGGAAAAAACATTAAAATCAGTGATTGCATTACTCCAAGTGGTGATTTCAATGTTCAGCAATCCTTCTTATAGAGGTGATCTTGCATATAGACAACAGACGGATTCATTGGCAATACAGGCGATGTCTATTGCCCAAGATTCGTTTTCTTCTTATAAAGAGAATATAAATGTAAGCACTAATTCTTTATCAATAAATAAAGATTCGTCACAGCAATCTCAACCTCAACAACCTGTTCAAGTTATAAAGGACTGTATCTTGAACATAAAAGATGATTCTGATTCTAATAGGTCCACGAAAGAAGTTTCTTGGACATCTACTAATATATCTCAGAAAACTCACGGAACATTATACGGCGCAATAGGACACAGGGGAGATGAGTGGATTTACTCTAAGTTTAGAGATACCCAATCTGTAAACGGTATTTTTCCTAAATTAAACGATTCACCAGTTTATAAATTAGTTTTTGATGACGGAACAGCTTGTTCAACTCAATGATATGTAGTAATTGTGGATTGGAATATCCCGATGAGGAATATTGCCAGAATCCAAAATGTTTAATTTATCCAATAGAAAAAATAGAATATCCATCAAGTGGGGGTACTTTTACCTATCTGAACGGAATGAAATACCCTTATGAGGGATATTCTGATTACATAGTCGTGGGGCAAAACGCAACAGTAAAAAGAGCTGTAATATCCACATTTAGACTGTTTTATGGTATTTGGTTACATCCAATAAGTGCTTCTATAAATTGGTTGGCTGAAATATATGAAGCAGAATATGAAAAATATCAAATCGAAGAAAATAAATTAAGTAAAAGTTCCAGAGAAATATTAAGAGTATTAAAATTGTTTACAAAAAATGATCGCCAAATGAAGGCGGTATGGTGTATTGTTATGTTCTGGGAACTTGATTTTGCTTATCGCTACAGGGGGCAAGATATTCTTTCAGAGCTTAATAAAGATAATTTGTCCAATGTAAAAAAAGAGATAGAAAGACTTTTTGAAATAGGAATAGGTAGAGAAGTTAAGGGTTTAGAAGTCAAATGGAAGATTTTTAGAAAAGCGCTTAGTATTGCTCTTTTGTTCCCAAAGGTAAAAAAATCAGCTCGAAAATTCCTCTTTGAGATGAACCTTGAAGAAATAAAACCATCTATAAATGATTTGTATTATATGTCCCGCTATACCGATTATAATTTTGCTGGGCTTCCATATAAAATAAGAAAAGAGTGGAAAAAACAGGAAGATGAGGATTATATTCCACCGATAATAAATCCTATTGAATATGCAAACGTGGATGTCCGACCAAATAAGTTTTTCTTTTCTCTAAAAGAAGATGAAATGGAAACACTGATAGAAAAAGTAAAAGGTCGTCTAAGAGAAGAATATAAAAAAAATGAGCAAAGGAGAATGGGTGGTACAGATAATCAAGATAATTTTGGGTCTGATAGCTCTCTTATTACTGTCTAAATTAGTGGGAAGGGTTTGTATAATTCCTCAAAATATGTTAATATAATAGTAATGGAAATACTTATATTTGCTGCTGGTATGATTGTGGGACTCACAATCAGATATAGAAAAAAGGAAAATTATGAAGGAGAAAATAGTGAAAAAGAGGTAATTAAAAAAAATGAAGGGGCGCAATTTTTAGAGCCAATTGGAGTGAAAGAAGCATTTGACGAATCCAAAACAATTGACGAATTTATAAATAAACAAAAATGAATGATATTTTTTTCAAAAAAGAAGCATTAGACAAGATAATGAAAGGACTCAATTCATCCGCCGATGCGGTTGGAGGCACGATGGGTCCAAAGGGTGGAAACGTATATATTGATGATATATATGTACCCCGAATCGCAAATGATGGCGCCTTAATCTCAAGACATATTTCGTTTAAAGATAGACTTGAAAACGCGGGAGCGTATGTTATTAAAAATGTAAGTGGACAACAGAACGATGATGCTGGCGATGGCACGACCACTGTTGTGGTACTCACCCAAGCAATAATTCAAGAAGCACTAAAACGACCAGAAAATCAAATGGCTATTAAAGAGTCATTGAAAATGGCTGGTGATAAGATTCTTAAGATTCTCTCAAAAAAATCTATAAAAATACGTAAAGGCGATGTGGAG
Source organism: Candidatus Nomurabacteria bacterium (assembly GCA_027347985.1). GTDB lineage: Bacteria > Patescibacteriota > Minisyncoccia > Phycocordibacterales > UBA9973 > UBA9973. The sequence goes on from DAIEQH010000035.1 coordinate 2,824, forward strand.
CGCGTAGCCTTTATCTCTGCCGAAAACAAGGAGCTTGCAAAAATAATTGCTGAAATTGTTGAAAAGCTTGGGGAAAAAGCAGTTATAAATGTAGAGGATTCAAAGACATTTGGAACCTCGTATGAAATTGTGGATGGATTCGAAATACCGTTTGGATATATGGCCCCCTATTCCTCATTTGGAAAAATAACATATGACAATATTCCTGTTCTTGTTGTAGAGGGTAAAATAAACAATCCCTGGGAAGTTGATGGTGTATTAAAGAATCTTGCTGAACAAAATGAAAGAAAATGTGTGATTGCCTGCGGAGATATAGAAGACGCAACTCTTGGAGTATTAGGAATCAGCAAGGTAAAAGGAATGTTTGATACGGTAGTTATAAGGATGAATCCAGAAGAATTGCAGAACATCGCAGGTGCTACTGGCGCAAAACTTGTTTCTCCTAACACAGGAGTTACATTTCAAAATATCTCTCTTGAGCACCTGGGAAAAGCGAGAAAGATTATATGCGATGCAAATAAAACCGTGGTGATGGCAGATAAAAAAACCGCACTTGGTTATTCAAAACAGATTGGAGAAATGGCAGAAAATGAGCCTAATATGTATCTCAAGAAGAAACTTGAAGATAGGGCCGCGAGGGTTAGGGGTGGTGTGGCTGTTTTAAAAATAGGAGCGCCAACCGATCTAGACAGAGAATATCTTAAATTAAAGGCAGAAGATGCGGTTAAAGCAGTTCAGGCGGCATTGGAAGAGGGCATTGTTGAAGGAGGGGGAATGACGCTTTGGAATATTGCCCAAGAAATGAGTCCTAAGTCTGTTGGAGAAGAAATACTAAAAAAGGCACTTATTGCCCCTTTAAAGAAAATAATAGAGAATGCGGGCAAGGAATATGCCGAAATCATCAAAAAACTTCCTGAGGGGCATGGATATGACGCAAAAAATGATAACTATACAAATATGTTAGAAAGTGGTATAATTGACCCTAGTAAGGTAGAAAGATGCGCGGTAGAGAACGCTATAAGTGCGGCTAGTATATTTATAACAACTAATGCAGTAATTACTTTAACCGATGAACCTAAATAAAGTACAGTATAATGTAGAACTCACAGTGCCTCGTAAAATCGCCACATTCAAGGATAAAAAGACGGGCGTTCATTCATTTTATCTTCCTTTCAAGTTTTTAGATGGCAAAAACGGAGCTATCACTATTACAAAACTTGATAAGGATGACTTCAAACCAAACGATATAGTAAAGAGTATTCAAATCAATTTTCCTGACTAATGAAAATAGAACCACGAGAAAATATAGTATATTTGAAGATAGACGCAGCTAAGGGGGCGGTGCTAGACACTTCAAGTAGGCCCAGTGCGGTTGAGTTTGCAGAGGTTATTGATTTTGGAGAGGGCGTAAAAGGATTTAAACGGGGAGACAGGGTATTTGTAAAGGCGTGGGCAATAGACATTGTTGACCACCAAGACATTAAATATCATTTTGTGAATATAAATACAGGAGGAATATTGGCTATCGTAAAATGATTTGTGATAATGTACAAAGATGCCATAATCCAATAGAAATAGGACAGGACGAAAATGCAACACGTTGGTACTGTACAGAATGTAAACAAAGTGGTGTTATA
>DAIEQH010000036.1 GCA_027347985.1 Candidatus Nomurabacteria bacterium
CCGGAGGTTCCTCTGGAGGTTCTGCTGCTTCTGTCGCTTCTTTCATGGCTTTAGGCTCATTAGGTTCTGATACTGGAGGGTCTATTCGTCAGCCAGCTTCCTTTTGCGGAATAGTTGGAATGAAGCCGACTTATGGAGCTGTCTCAAGGTCTGGACTTATGGCCTTATCTTCTTCTCTTGATCAAATAGGTCCTTTCGCAAAAACGAGCCAAGATGCAAAAATAATTTTTGATTGTATTTCAGGATATGATGAAATGGACAGCACTAGTGTTTCGGACGTCCGACGTCCGACGTTTGAAAAACCTGGCAAAACTATCGGCATTCCTTGGGACTTTTTGAAAGAAGGAGTTGGCCAAGAAGTGTTAGAAAATTTTAAAAAAGTAATAGAAAAATTGAGAAAAACTGGCTATGAAATAAAAGATATTTCGCTTCCATTTTCAAAATATTCTTTAGCTGTTTACTATATAATAATGCCTGCAGAAGTTTCTACCAATCTTTCACGTTTAGATGGAGTAAGATATGGTCTCAGAAAAGAAGGGGAAAATGTTTTTGATACTTACAAGAAAAGTAGATCTCTCGGATTTGGTCCTGAGACTAGGAGAAGAGTGATTTTAGGTACATATGTTTTATCTCACGGATATTATGATGCTTATTACAATAAAGCCTGGAAGGTTCGTAGAGCTCTCATGAAAGAATATGAAAATATTTTTAAAGAAGTAGATTTTGTAATGACTCCCACCACTCCGACTGCCGCATTTAAATTCGGAGAAAAAAAAGATCCACTAGCTATGTATTTGTGTGATATTTTCACAACTCCAGCAAACATCGCAGGTCTTCCCGCTATTTCCATTCCTTCAGGTTTGTCTTCTCTAGGATTGCCATTTGGTATTCAATTTGTGGGGCCATTATTTTCTGACGAGTCTTTATTTGCCATTGAAAAAGATTTAAGAGATAATTAATATATGTATACTGCATTAGCATCTAATAGCACTAATCCGCTTATAAAAGATTCATTACTTGGTTCAAAGATTCTTGACCCGGAGTATTTATTTAATAGCCTTGTTAGCATCTTGGGCTATATTTTTAATGCGAAAACTTTAGGAGTTTTTTATTCAGTTCTCTCTGTCTTGGCAATATTTTTTATTGCTATTATTGTTTATACCACTGTCCGTATGTTTGAAATAAGAAAAAAAGAACATGCGTATTTGCATCATGAAATTGCTGAATATGCGCACAATCGAGCATTAGAAGAAGAAAAGAAACAAAAAGAAGGAACATTTAAAAATGAACGATGGAAAAAAGTTTTAGATTACCTTTTCTCAATTAATGAAAACGACTGGAAGCTAGCAGTTATTGAAGCTGACTCTATGCTTTTTGACTTGCTTACCGGTCTTGGTTTTAAAGGAGATAACTTGGGAGATAAGTTGAAAAATGCAAATATAAATAATTTTCGCAGTCTTAATGTTGCTTGGGAAGTTCATAATATAAGAAATAAGATAGCCCATGAAGGTTCTTCTTTTCAGCTTTCGCTTCATGAAGCCAAAAGGGTAATTGCTCTCTATGAGAGTATTTTTATGGAATTTGGGTATATATAAAAAACAAGAACAATATTTTTGTCGGTACGGATTTTTTGAAGCTTAAAAAATCCTGAAATTGCCTCGCCGTCGCTCAGCAAACCCCTTAAAAACATTGTTCTTGTTTTTTAGCAAGAATTGTTATAAAATACTAGAAGTGCCTGTTAAAGGCATTTTATTATAGCGGGGTAGAGAAGAGGTATCTCGTAAGGCTCATAACCTTAAGACTCACGTTCGATTCGTGACCCCGCAACACTTCGGCAAGTGACATGCCAAAAATGTCTAATTGTCCGAATATAGTATAGTTATGATATGTCGGGGTAGCTCAGTTGGTAGAGCACAGGACTCATAAGCCTGGGGTCGTGGGTTCGATCCCCACCTCCGACACCCTCAAAAAAGAGGAATTGCGATCGTAGCTCAACTGGTTAGAGCACCCGCCTGTCACGCGGGAGGTTGCCGGTTCAAATCCGGTCGGTCGCGCATTATAAATTAAAAGCTCTTGCCAAGTCATTTTTCATATGGTGAAATGCTGAAATCTGTCAAAGCCGAGCTTTGACATGTTTTAGTGGACTTCATGAAGATTTCACCTTAAAGTGATATTATTATAGTATATGAAAATATTAGTTGTAGAAGACAATAAAAAATTAGCAGAGAATTTAAAACAGGGCCTTATGCAAGAAGGATATGCTGTTGATATAATAGAAGAAGGTCTCGCTGCAGAACGTAGAATATTGATAAATCGTGATGAATATGATTTAGTAGTCTTAGACAGAATGTTGCCGGGAAAAGATGGGGTTTCTGTTTGCCTCTCTTGGAGGGAAAATGACGTTACTGTTCCGGTGCTTATGCTGACCGCTCTTAGCACCACAGATGACAAAGTGAAGGGACTTGATGCTGGGGCAGATGATTATTTAGCAAAGCCTTTTGCTTTTAAAGAACTTTTGGCTCGTATCAATGCATTATTGCGACGTCCAAAACAATCTGCTCCTCTTATTCTTACGTTCAAAGATATTAGTATCAACACGGTCAGTAGGGTAGTAACCTACAAAAATAAACCTATTACTCTGACACTCAAAGAATTTATGGTACTAGAATATTTAATGCGTAATATTGATAAAGTAGTGACTCGAGATGAACTCTATTCTCACGCTTGGGATTTTGCGGATTCATCATTTAGTAATACTGTAGATGTCCATATCAAGAATTTAAGAAGAAAAATTCACGACAATGCAAAAATTATACAAACAATTCGTGGAGTTGGTTACAAAATTGAAGGGTAATTATAAACCTGATGAATTTTTTGTAGCACGACTTAGACTTACTTTTTATTATTCAATTACAGTTGTAATAATTTTAGCTAGTTCTAGCTTTGCTCTCTATAATACGATTTTGGCCAATCTTTCTCGGTCAATCGGAGAAAAGGAATTTGACTTAGATATTTCTCAAGCGCTCATCACTAATGCTAGAGATATTTTGTTGGATCGTTTTTTGACCATAAATCTTATAATAATATTTTTTATTGTTATTTTAGGATATTTGCTTACCTATGAGACATTGAAGCCGATAAAGTCTAATATGGAAAAACAAAAAAGATTTATTGCTGATGCTTCTCACGAGCTTCGTACTCCTATCGCAGTGATTATCTCTCTGCTTGAAGTCAATCTAGATAACAAAAAATTAGATTTTGCCGGAGCGAAAGAAACACTAGAAGACGCCTTGAATGAAATGAGAGAATTTTCTAAACTCAGTAACAATTTACTGGATATATCAAAATATGACATGCCGATACAGATAAAGTATGAGACCATTGATATTGGAGAATTAGTAAAATCTATAGTAGATAAAAACAAAAATTTAGCTAAGGAAAAAGAAATAAGCATTGAGACTAAATTAGAAAATAAAGCTCTTGTCAAAGGGAATAAAATGGAGCTTGGGCGTGTTTTCTATAATATTTTGGATAATGCTATTAAATATACTCCAGAAAATGGCGCAATATTTATCTCTGATAAAATTACTTCTGGCAAGTATGTTCTGACAGTAAGGGACACTGGAACTGGTATATCAAAAGATATTATTGATAAGATATATGATTCATTTTTTAGAGGGGATGTTGCCCGCAATACGACTGGGGCAGGGCTTGGGCTGACACTTTCTAAAAAAATTATTGAAAATCATAAAGGATCAATCTCTATAAAAAGCCAGGTAGATAAGGGAACTAGTGTCACTATATCCCTGCCTGCGCAGGTAGGCCTACCTATTTCTTCATAGTGAGTTCATTTAAAGAGCATACTATTAAAACTATTATAATTTAATAGCTTTAATAAACATATGAAATACAAAAAACATATCGCGACAGGTGCTCTAGCGTTGTCATTATTAGTAGGGGGGACATCTGTTTTTGCGGCAACACCGCAAGACCTAGGTATTAAAAAAATACAGCAGACTTATCAAAAACAAAATAAAAATAATAAAAATATTCCTAAGATAAAAAGCAAAAGCAAGAGCAATATTACTGGAATTGTCTCTCTTATAAGTGACACTGGTTTCACAATAGAAGTGAAAAATGTAAAAGCAAAAACTTTAGGAGCGGTAGATATTAAAACTGATGCTTCCACTACTTACAGCAAAAATGGAGTAAAAGCGGGAATATCTGACTTGGCTGTCGGGCAGAAAGTGGTTATTTCTGGCACCCTAGACAAAACAGCCAATATTCTCACCGCCAAGCAAGTAAAGATAGTAGTGGTTAAAACTCAAAAAGTGAAGTCTTAGCCACTTGGACATCGGATGTCCAAGTGATATAATTTAAATATGAGGAAACATTCTTTTGTAGTTGGTGAATATT
>DAIEQH010000037.1 GCA_027347985.1 Candidatus Nomurabacteria bacterium
ACCAATGTTAAACAAATTATTTTGATCAGCACCAGAAATTAGACCTTCCACTCCGCTTTTATTGTTAGCAGAAACTGCAGAACCAGTAATAAGATTACCGCTGGAAGAGTCCGCTACGATCGGACCATTTGAGTAGACGCTACCATCAATCACTCCACTAGAGAGAGATAAACCACCTTCTCCTATTTGTGCACCATAAGTGAACGAAACTACTGAGCCCGTAGAGAGAGATATAGCAACTTGTCTTTGGTAAGAAGAAACATCTCCTAAAGAAGAAATTTGTTTTCCTCCATCCCCTAAAGACTCAATCGTTGTCGTAGCTGTATTAGAATCAAGAGTCATTACTTCGGTATTTTCAATCGTTTTATTCTTAATTATTCTATAATAAGCATCCTCACTCCCCGACTCAGCCAAGAAAAGCGCCCTCTTAGAATTTAAACTCATGCTAGCGTTTTTAAATTCACGAACAGATGGCGAAACTAGTCCAGCAATGATAGCCAAGGAAATAAAAAGGAAAAAGATAATGGATATCAACATTGCTGCCCCAGACTGATTATTAATTTTTCTTTTTTTATGTTTTTGCATTTTTATATAATTAATAACTTCCACGCAGAACGACTGTGTCATAAAAATCTTGCTCACGTTCGGATGTATCGTGTTTAGACATTACTCTCAAAAAAACTTTTACAGCCACTCCTTTGACCGTATTTATCTGTGTGAAAGTGAGAGAGACAACTGTTAAATTTTGTGTATTTAAATTCGCTACAAAAGAACCATTTTCTAAAAGCTGTATATCGGAACCGGAGAGCAAAAATTCTATTGTTTTATTCACGCCGACACTGCTAACACTGCTTAATTTTAGATCATTAGTACTTATAGAATTGACACTAGAGGCTTGTCTAATCTCTCTAGAAATTCTTTCCATTATATCTCCACCTTGCATGAGTTCGGCTTGGATAGTTGTTTCTTTGAAAGATTTAGTCATTGTCGCTAGCGCATCAATGACTGCAATAGAAAGGATAGCAAAAAGAGCGATATAAAAAATAGTTTCTAAAAGTACATAACCCCCTCTTTGATTTTTAATTTTTATTTTCGTAATTTTCATTTATTTTAATTATGAAAAGATATTCATTATATGAAAAGACATTGTCTTGTTTATGACTGTTCCTCCTTCTGTCCAAGATACGGTGACGGTAATAAGCTTCGTTCCTGCATCGTCATTACCAGTTTCTGCAATGTCGTCTGTGGCAACACTACGATTAACATTTGCTATGTTTACTGTGCGAGTAAAAGCTCCTACCATGGAAGGCGTAGTGGAAAGAGTCCAGGCTCCTCCAGAAAAAGTAGGATAATAAGTAGTGTTAGTATTCAATGCAGAAATATTACTCCAAGAATTATCTCTGACTATACGCACCACTTCTGCTCCCTCTTCTAAAAGGAAAGAAGCTTGCGAAACATGTAGAGACTGGCGAGAAACAGAAATAGATTTTTGGGTGACAGACATAGCCGCGAGAACAGAAACGACAATAATAGAGACAGCGACTATCACTTCAACTGTTAAGAAACCTCCACTTTTTAATTTCTTTCTCATTTTTAAAATTCGTAATTTGTAATTGTTAATTCGTAATTGACTTAGTTTACACTCACTGCGCCAGTGGCAGAAATCGTAATAATTTTTGAAAGAGATGGGATGGTAACAGTGATCGTGCCAGTCTTGTTAGGCATTCCAGAGAGACGTTCAAAATAAATGTCTCCCGTAGTGGAACTAATGCCTCCTAAGGTGACATCTGAAATACTGGCCGGAGAGATTATGTTTATAATTTTATTATCTTGAGCATCTGCTAAAAAAACTTTACCTTTAAAGATTACAATTTGGTCTGATTGAAAATGGACACCGTATTCTAAAGAATCAACTGAGGCTAGACTTTGAGATTGTGCGGTGTGAAGTGCAGAAGTGACATCTTCTACTGTATTCTTGAGCACTTGATTTTCTTTTATTTTTGAAAATTGGGGAAGAGCTACTGTAACCAAGATACCCAAAATAGAAATCACTACTAATATTTCTATGAGAGTTATCCCCCGCCTGAAAAAGCTAGACTTTAAGAATTGCGGGCAGGCTTTGTTATAAAAATTCTTCATTATTTTATATTATTTAATATTGAATATAGAGGTGAAATCATGGAGATAGCAAAAAAGCCAACAGCCGCGCCGATAATTATCATCAGTACTGGTTCAATGATAGTAGAAAGATTTTTTGTTTTATCCTCTATTTCTCCCTCGTAAAATTCAGCGACTTCCACCAACATATCTGAGAGCTTACCAGTCTCTTCCCCTACTTCCACCATCTCTGTCATCATCACTGGAAAGAGATGCGGATTTTCTTCAAAAGCTTTAGAGAATGGAGCACCTTTTTCTATTTCTTCTTTGGCATTTCTTAAAACTTTTTTGTAATAAATATTTTGCACCACATCTTCTGTTATTTCTATCGCCCGAGTGATGGAAACTCCGGAGAGTAACAATGAGGACATCGTGCGAGTGGTGCGAGCGGTGTTTAATTCTCTAGACAAATTGCCTACGACAGGAAGTCTGATAAGCACAAAATCAACATATTTAGTCATGAAATTTGCACGGAGAAGTGCAATTATTCCCAAGACAGAAAATATTATCAAAACGAAAGATAAAAATAAATACTGAGAGAAAAAGTTACCTAAAGAGATTATGACCTTTGTAGAAGCAGGTAAACTAACTCCAAGCTCACTGAAAGTACTTGCAAGCGTCGGCACAACAAAAGCAAACATTAAAACACCTATCAGGACCATGGCTGAGAGAATGAGCCCCGGATAAATGAGTGCCCCTTCAATTCTTTTAGTCAAAGTATGAGATTTTTCTAAATTGAGACCAATTTGAGAGAGTGCTCCAGCTAAATCTCCAGATTCTTCTCCAGCTCGCGTCATAGAAACAAAAAGTTTAGAAAAAACATTTGGATATTTTGCGAGCCCTCCCGAAAGTGTCCCCCCTGCATTTATCTCATTATTTAGTGAAATTAAAATCTTGCCAAAAGCAACATTTTTCGTTTGCTTTTTAAGAACCAGTAATGCTCTATAGAGAGAGAGGCCAGCCTTGACCATGCCACTTAGATTTTTAGTAAAAATAATTAACTCTTCAGTTTTTACTCTCGAAAAAATTCGCCCAAATAAACTAGAAAAGTCAAAAGACTTATCTTTTTTTTCTGTTATGGAGATGGGAATATTCCCACGAGATTTTATTTCACGAGAAAGAGAAAAACGGTCTGCTGCTTCCATCGTGCTTTCAAAAATTTCTCCACTTTTTAATTTTGCTTTATAAGAAAAAAGCATATACGTATTTAATTATTAAAACTATTCTGACACTACACGAAAAACTTCTTCTAGGGTCGTATTTCCTATAGCTGCTTGAAAGACTCCGTCTTCTAAAATAGTCATCATGCCTTCTTTCTTTGCTTGCGCTTCTATTTCATCTTGAGAACTTCCTCGTATAATCATCTCCTTGATAGTAGAAGTAATTTTCAACACTTCATGTATCCCAATACGATTGGAATAGCCATCTGGAGATTCATCATTTTTAACTGCTTTATAAAAAGGAACAGCCTCCCAACCATCTTTCGGTCCTATTATTTTTTCATCTCTTAGTAAAGAAAGCATGCGATCTAGATCAACTAGTTTTCCTAAATTATCAAGCTCATTTTTAGACAAGAAATATTTTTCCTTACTAGAGACAAGTTTTCTAACCAATCTTTGAGCGATAATCGTTTTCACTGTGGAGATTATCAAAAAAGGCAATACACCCATATCAATCAATCTTGGAATAGCTCCAGAAGCAGAATTGGTATGA
>DAIEQH010000038.1 GCA_027347985.1 Candidatus Nomurabacteria bacterium
CTACCTTTAGGTAAATATATTGATACATTTGAAGTATCTGATGAAAAAGAAAAGGATAGAATCTTAGAAAGATTAATAAAAAAACTGAACTTACAAAAAGAAGAGATATTATTTGTTGATGATAGAGTTGTAAAAAGTATTAAATATGGTAATAAAAATGGTTATCCGACAATTTGGCTCAAAAAAGGACCTTTTGCTAATGAATTACCTAATTTAGAAACGGGTACACCGACTTTTACAATAGAGACACTATCTGATTTAAAAAATATAATTTAAACCTTATTTTATAATTTTGTTATAATAAACCCATGCAACTAGAAACCAAAAGATTAATTTTGAGAAAACCAAAAAAGAGCGATTGGAAAGATATCGTTGAAGGAGTCGGGGAACTTGATATTGCAAAAATGATGTCATATATTCCTCATCCTTATAAAAAAAGCGATGCAATAGATTTTATAAAAAAAACAAATAAAAAGTGGAAACAAAAAATAATAACAAGTATGCAGTTTTCTATTGAATTAAAAGCTGAAAAGAAAATAATCGGTGGTATTGGAATCGGTGACATAAATAAATTTTCTGGGACTGCTCAAACTGGTTCTTGGATTAATAAAAAATATTGGAGAAATGGATATATAACAGAAGCCAAAATAATAGTAAATGATTTTGCTTTTGATAAACTTAAATTGAGAAGATTAGATTCTTATGTTTATAGAGACAATAAAGCGTCAAATGCGACTCAAAAGAAAATGGGGTATGTATTAGAGGGTACTTTAAGAAAAAGCAAGAAATGTATGGCTACAGAGATAATTCATGACCAAAATGTTTATGGTCTTTTGAAAGAGGATTGGAAAAAAGCTAGAAAAAAATTAATAAATAAAGAATAAAACTATGAAATCCTATTCAGGAGAACAAATTGCTAAAAAAGTTATTGATTTTTGCTTAGGAAAATATAAGTTTATTTTTATTTCTGGCAATGGGGGATCTGGTAAAACGACATTAAGTCAAGAACTTGTTTCAGAAATTAAATCTCGTGGGCTAGAAGCTAACTGTATTGATATGGATGAGTTTATGATTGATAGTAAAATACGTAAAAGTGCCCAAAAAGAATGGGTTGATGTAAAAAATAATAAAAGAGTTAGTTACCATACATGGGCATTTAAAGAATCCTATCATTTAGCTTCATTAGAAAAGATAATTCATTCTCTAATGAAAGGAAAAAATTCTTTTTATAAATCAAAAAGTGACGATTTTATAGAAGTAAAAGTAGAATTACCTATAACAATAATCGAAGGAGTAGGCACTGCTTTTCTTAAAAAAGAAGAAATGATGTATGGTATTTTTATAACGTGTGATTTTAAAACTGAAGTAGATAGACGAATAAACAGAGCTCGTGATGGTGAAATAAATTTATCTCGAGAAGAAGTTGAAGAAAAAGCTGTTGAAAGGAATGAACAATTTGAAGTAACAATTTTGCCAGAAAAAGACAAGTTTGATTTAGAACTGACAAGCCAGGAAGGTTATTCTCTAAGTATCAAACGAGATAATCTAAATGTGTTTTCGTACTAGACAAGATTAAATAAAAAAACATCTACGCCATGGCGTAGATGTTTTTTTATTTAATCTTATTTTGACTATTTAGCTTACCATTAAGATTCTGTCATTTTTTGGTGAAGTTCTCATGAAGTATATTTTTAGAACGAGAAAATTGTGCTATACTAAATATCTATTATATCTAACGCCACATTTGGCATATCTTGCTTTGTTAAAACTTTGCAGGACAAAAATATTATGAAAACATTTGATATACTTGCGTCGCAAGACGTTTTAGAAAAAACAAAAGAAGCACTTACAAAAAACGGTTTTTTACCGGAAGTAGTTGCGACAGGTGAAGAGGCCTTGGCTAGAATAAAAGAACTTATTCCCAGCGGAGTATCTGTCATGAATGGTTCGTCTCGTACACTAGACGAGATTGGTTTCATTACTTATTTGAAAGAAGGAAGCCACGGTTGGAACAATTTGCATGCAAATATTGTTGCAGAAAAAGATCCTGCGAAGCAAGCATTGTTGCGACAGCAATCGGTATTCTCAGAATATTTTTTGAGTAGTGTGCATGCTCTGACAGAAAATGGAGAGTTGGTAATCGCCTCCAATTCTGGAAGTCAATTGCCATCTCTTTCTTTTACTTCACCAAATTTAATTTTAGTTGTCGGAACACAAAAAATAACTTCTAACCTAGACGAGGCTATGACACGTTTGAAAGAATATGTTTTTCCACTTGAAGATGCTCGAATGAAAGAGGTTGGAATGGGCGGAAGTTTTATTTCTAAACTTCTTGTTTTAAACCGCGAGCCGTCGTTTATGGGTCGCAAGGCGCATATTCTCTTGGTAAAAGAAAAGCTCGGTTTCTAACTAAAATTTTGTTATAATCTTCTTATGGGTTTATCCATAAAAACAACGATAAAAGCAGAAGATGCTGCAAATTTTGTAGCCTCTTCTGTTTTGAAACAATTGCAATCTGGTAAACATGTCTTGCTTTTTTTAGCTGGAGGTTCTTCTATTGCTGTTGCTTTAAAAATGGCAGAAATTTTGTCTCAATATGAGTGTGAGAATTTGGCCGTTACTTTGACAGACGAGAGATATGGCTCTATAGACCATTTCAATTCAAATTATTTTCAGTTAATGGATAAAGGTTTTGATATTCCTGAAGCGAGATTTATTCCTGTTTTGATAGACGAGGATCGTAATATTACTACAGAAAAATTTGAAAAAGTTTTAGCAGAAGAATTAAAAAAAGCTGAATACAAAATAGGACTCTTTGGCATTGGCGTAGATGGACACACTGCTGGCATCTTGCCGGGAAGTCCAGCTCTTCATTCGGAGGATTTAATTTCTAGTTATGACACGCCGATATTTTCTCGTATTACCATCACGCCGAAGGTGATAGAGAAGATGGATGAAGCTGTCGTCTGGGTGCAAGGGCAGGAAAAGTGGGAAGTTATAAAAAATTTAGAAAAAGAAATAGATATCAATTTAGAACCGGCACAGATTTTGAAGAAAGTTCCATTATTAACAATTTTTAGCGACTTAAAAATATGAGGATTGCAATATCAGGTTTAGGAAAAATGGGGGCGCAGATAGCAAAGAAACTTCATGAAGGAGGGCATGTTGTTATTGCTCACAATAGAAGTAGGGGCCTTATAGATGAAATGAAAAGTTTGGGAATGATTCCTGCTTATACTAAAGAAGAAGTGGTAAATTTATTTGAAAAAGAACAAGTAATTATTTGGATGATGGTGCCAGCGGATGTTGTGGATACTGAACTTAGCGAGTGGCTGAAAATAATTCCTAAAGGGAGCGTCATCATTGACGGAGGTAATTCGGATTTTCGTCAGACAAAAAAACATGCAGAAAAAGTTTTAAATGGAGGCTCTATTTTGGTGGATGTCGGGACGAGTGGGGGAGTTTGGGGATACAAAAATGGATTTTCTATGATGGTGGGTGGTGATGAAAAAACTTTTAAAATTATTGAACCGATTTTGAAGACGTTAGAAAAGCCAACTGGCGCATACAGATATTTTGGAGAGGAAGGCTCTGGACACTATGTCAAAATGGTCCACAACGCTATTGAATATGGTATGATGGAGAGCCTTGCGGAAGGATATAGATTGCTCAAAGAAGGTCCATATAA
>DAIEQH010000039.1 GCA_027347985.1 Candidatus Nomurabacteria bacterium
AATTCTTACAAGGTATTCATCCCATCTTCTCTGGAATTTTTGTTCTATCGCTTCTTCCAGTTCCTCTATTTTAAAAGATTTACTAGATCTAAAACTAAAACCACCTCCTGGTTCTAGTTCTAAAAAAAGTCTTTGGTCTTCCATTTTCATGGGATCCCGCATTAAAACTAGTGCTGCCCACAACATAATTACCTCCACAATTTATTCAAAAGAATAGTACCATTTTATATAAGAAAATCAATATATAGCTTAAGAAAAAACATTGTGAGATTTTATATAGCGATACTCGTGGATCGTTAAAGAGATAATGACTAAATCAAGAATCGTCAGCAATAGTAGCGGGATCGAAAAGGTATGCAGATAACGATAAACTTCATAAATAATAAATAGACTAAAAACTACAATGGAGACGGGGTAAGCTAAAAGTTTTCTCTCTAAAAGACCTACCACCAAAAAAAGTTTGATGACTCCGTGGGTGAATAAATAAAAAGCTAAAAGATATTTTGCATGAATAGAAAAATTATTAGTTATAGTCATAAAATAGTTCACAAATAAATCCCTAGGATCTTCTAAGAGTTCTCCATGGGAGAGAAATGTAACGACAGAAACGATAAATGTTTTAGTTACAAAAAACGCAATAATTCCCGTGACAATTTCGAGGAAAGCGTATACCCCCTTTATAACAATAGCAACTTCAAATATTGAGTAAATATTTTTTTCTGTAAGTTTTTTCACTTTTTTATTCTATTTGCTTACTAATTTTATCAACTAAATTATAATATTCCTCTGACCTTTTATCGCGAGGCCTTGTCATCTTTATTTCAACAATGTTTTTTATAGAAGTTGGTCTTGGAGTAAAAATTAAAATCCTATCAGAGAGTTCCACCGCTTCTTCTACTAAGTGAGTAACCATAATAATGGTCACTTTATACTTTAACCAAATATCTAAAAGTAGGACTCGTAATTTTTCAGCGGTAAAAACATCCAAACTAGAAAACGGCTCATCTATTAATAAAACATCTGGATTAACGGCTAGAGCTCTCGCTATCCCCACTCTTTGCTTCATACCACCTGAGAGCTCAATTGGGTATTCGTTTTCAAAACCTGAAAGCCCCACTTCTTCAATTTTTTTCGCAACAATTTTCTCTCTTTCGCTTTTTTTAATTCCTTCCATTTTCAAACCAAATTCAATATTTTCTTTAACGGAGAGCCATGGGAAAAGAGCCGAATTTTGAAAAACCATAGCCACTTTTTTTGCCTTAGAAACAACTTTTCCTTTTTTTGTTTTAATCAATCCTGAAAGGATTTTCAAAATAGTAGATTTACCACAACCAGATGGCCCAACCAAAGAAATAAATTCTCCAGAATGAACATCCAGCGAAACATCTTTCAAAACTTCTAAATATTCTCCCGATTCTTCATTCTGGTATTTGTAAGAAAGATTTGAAATTGAAATAATTTTTTCTTTATCCTGCATATAATTGTGTTTTTTTAAGAAGTGGCATCCAGACTAATCTATTAATTAGAAAGACGACGAGAAGTAAAGCTGAAATACCTAAAATCAATGTTTTATCATAGCCGACAGTATTTGGAGAAATATTCAAAAATGGACCGATACCGGAAGTTAGTCCTATTATCTCCACTCCGATGATTGCTTCCCAACCGATACTGAAACCAACGATAGAGCCCGTGACGATCGAAGGAAAAGCAACTGGTAATGAAAAAAATAAAACTTTTTTCAATCCTTTAGCTCCAAATATTTTAGCAGCATCTTCTTCGTCTTTTTCTACTGTTTTCAAAGCGTGCAACATATAAAAAAGAATTGGCCATAAAATGGAAGTGGAAGCGAAAATGATTGTCATCAAATTTGTATAACCGAGCCAGAGAACAAAAAGAGGGATCAAAGCGAAAGACGGAAGATTCTGCATCAAGTCAAAAACAGGAATAAGTGAATCCCCCAATTTACTATTACTTATTGAAACAGCAATTATGACAGCAACAATAAGAGAAATGAAATAAGCGACAACAAGCCTAAATAAAGAGAGCCCCAAAGCTTCAACTAATTGAGGAAAAGAACTGCCAGCAGAAATACTGATAGTTAAAACTATTATTAAAATAATAAATAGAATCAAACGCGTTGTGATTTTATGGTTCCTTTTCTTGGTTAAATGAAAACCGTGGACTATCCTAGCCATACGATAATTATATCACAAAATTATTACTTAAATTTAGAATATATCTCTTCAAATTTATCTTTTTTATATATTATTATAAATCTATCTCTATAAAGTAATCCCTGAATAATAGAACCTATCAAAAATCCAATTACAAATTGATTTTGAAAATTTATTATTAAAAACACGATAAGTAATACAGAACAATATATCCAGTGGTGAATATGAACATAGTAGTCTTTTATAAGAAAACGAAAAGATCTTTCTAATCTATCTCCTTCTTTTTTGCCAGCAAATAATTTCCAGAATATAAAGCCAACAATTGTACCAAAAATAATAATCATAGGTTAATGATACCATAAATTTATTGTGCGCCGGGTTGGACTCGAACCAACGATGCCAATAAAGGCGGGAGATTTACAGTCTCCTGGAATAGCCGCTATCCGACCGACGCATTTTTAATTTGATAAGATCTATAGCTTCCATTATACACAAAAATAATTTTTTGTCTGCATATCTGATGTGAATCATGCCATATTTCATTTTTCTACCATCTTTACGAAAATCTTTTCGGACATAAGGTTTGGTAAATTGTTTTCTGGATATTTTAGTTAATTTACTCCAAAAATCAATAAGGGCAGGAATATTTTGGTCAGAATAACAATAAAGCAATACTCTAAAACGTTTTTCATCAACTTTGTAAATTTCTCTCAAAAATTTTACAAATATGGTAATCATATCTGAGTCGCTATTTGCAAAATCAACGCCAACACTAGTGGAGCTTTTATGTCCTTCACTCCAATACAGCATCAAGCCCGCAAGTTTTAATTGTTCTTGGCTAGATGATAATTTAATTTGTTCGTGAAATGATAATTTTTTATTTTGAAAAGAAACAGCACTTGCCTCTTTTAAGGATCTCCTTTTTATTCCGTTTTTTCTCATACAATAAACAACAGCGTCAATACTAACGGCCAATTTCTCAGCAATTTCTTTCATTGTTAGCCTTTTATTGTAATAAAGGTCTTTAATTAAATTAACATCACTATTTAAAATCTTAGCCACATTTATATTATATAAAAATAATATATCCAAGTCAAAGCTATTTATACACACATCTATTAATATTTATAGATATAGCAAAACAACATATAAAAAACTTTTTTGCATCTATTTATGCTCTGCTTCTTGATTTTACGTGGATTGGACTTTTGACCTTAGACTTTTTAGTTTCAATTAGAAGTTCATTATT
>DAIEQH010000003.1:0-33593 GCA_027347985.1 Candidatus Nomurabacteria bacterium
TGGTGTTGTAAAATTTTATTTTCCGTATAGCATATGCCCAGCAAGCATAAGATTATCTTTACCGATTAAATCGTCGACCAAAAGTGGCAATTCTACAATCGGAGCGGTAAAACGTCTATCCATTTCCACTAGATATTTTTCTTGCATTGCTTTTCTCTTCCTTAGATAATCATTCGTAATAATTGATTTTGGCAGAATGAAATTTGCCACAACAAGACTGGTAGGGACACCGATAGTTAGAAGTTCATCCATAGCCCGAGCCGCTTCTTCAATCGGAGTGGATTCAGGATACATCACGAAACTGAAAGTCGTTTGATTGATATCCTGTATCATATCAATGACTTCTTTGAAACGAGACTTGGTAATTTTATCAATTTCTGTTTCACCAGTTGAAGAAAAAGTTTTGATTTCTATTTGCTTGCTCCAATCAACTGGCAATTCTAAAAGCCTCAATGTGTGTCCAGTCGGGGCGGTATCAAAGACGATAACTTCAAAATCTTTTCGGGTGGCAAAATCAATAAACTTCTCGAAAGTAGCCATTTCTTCCGTGCAGGGCGAATTCAATTCTTCTTCAATAGCAATCACTCTTTGTTTGTCATATTTTTGTCTGGCCTCAACTAAAATTTTTTCTTTATATTCGGCAACCGCCTTAACTGGATCGATTCGACAAGCCCATAAACTTTTTTCACCATTGATTAAAGTGGGCTGATCACTCACATCCTGCTCAAATATCTGGCTTAAGTGAGAAGCTGGGTCAGTTGTTAAAAGCAGAGTTTTATAACCTTGTTCGGCAATCCACAAACCCGTTGCCGCCGCTACTGAAGTTTTTCCCACTCCTCCCTTGCCAGCAAAAAAGATTGTTCGTCTTTTATTGTTTTGAGGAATGAGTAATTGTTTTATTTTCTCATCAATTTTAGGAATATCGTCCAATGCAAATTTACTTTTATCTATAGTTATTTTTACTGGCTGATAATCTTTTAATTTAAGAGCTTGCTCGTGAAGTTTTTTGCCCATTTTTATTAATGATTTTTCACCCTTAATTTCGCCTGGTTCAAGCTCTATTAAAGTAATAGGGATAGAAAATTTGTTCTTTATAATTTCCAAAAACTCCTGCTGTTTGGCAAAACGCGCCAACATAAATGGATTATTGCAAACATCCTGAGGGTAAATGCCATTGATAATGAGTTCTTGTGAAGTAATTTTAAGTTTAAGAAGTTCTGCTATTGAGCGTTCGGCTTCATAAATAGGGGTTACTTCAGGTCGTAGGACAAAAACGAATGTAGTTCTGGAAGTATCCCTCATGGCTGCGATAGCTTGATCAAATTTAGCCTTTGACTCAGCCAGAGCAGCGGCTGGACCAATACAGGTTTCTCCACCGCCTTCTTTAGCGGCCTTTTCAATAACACCACTCCATTCTACTGGCAACTCCAGAAGTCGCAGCGTATGTCCAGTCGGGGCAGTATCAAAAATCACTATTTCATATTCGGGTTTTTGTAAAAAGTCGGTAAAACGATCGAAGGCGGCCATTTCTGCCGTGCAAGGTGAATTCAATTGTTCTTCCAAAACCATAAAACTTTCTTCAGGAATCAAACCACGAAGCGGAGATAGCGTTCTTTCTTTATATTCAGCCGTAGCAACATCTGGGTCAAGTTCCATTGCAAAAAGATTTTCAGTTGTTTTAATTTTCGTAATCTTGTGACCAATTTCTTGCTCAAAAACATCCGCTAAATTTGAAGCTGGGTCAGTGGTAACAATGAGAGTTTTTTTGCCAAGACCCGCGAAATATATCGCACTTGAAGCGGCCATTGTTGTTTTACCTACGCCGCCCTTACCTGAAAAGAAATAAAATTTCGTATTCATATTATTTTTTATTAATAAACTTTTTAAATTCTTCAAGCGTTGGATATGCGCTGGTTTTAACGATTTTTCCTTCGTAAGTTGTGATTGGCAATATTTTTAGTTGCTGTTCTTGGATTAGTTTTATAACCTTAGGATTTTCTTTGAATTTTTGTGGGCTTTGAGTGATAAGATAACGTTCAACCTCTATACCCAACTTTTTAACTTCCGCTAATGTGTCTTGTAAGCTAATAAGCGTTTGGTCTGGGTTAGGACCGCATACGCCAGTTGAACAACACATTGGTGGATCATAAATGACAATTTTTTTACTCATATTGTTTGTTTAAATTAATGCTTAGCATTTTAATTTCTTTTCTTTTGTTATAATAATTTTTGTCAATAATTTATTTAATTCTTTTATCCTTTCTCTGTTAAGCGAATAATAAATCCATTTGCCTTCTCTGCGGTTTACGATCAAACCACCTTGCCGTAAAATTCCCAAATGGTGCGACACTAGATTTTGCGGAAGTTTTAATTCTTCGAATATTTCACAAACACATTTATCTCCCGAAGCCAGAAATAGAACAATCCCAAGCCTTGTATTGTCGCTCAAGGCTTTTAACGGTTCCAGGAAAGTTTTTTGTTTCTTATTGTTCATAACAACACATCAAATTATATTGATATGATATCATGTGGAAAGTAGATTGTAAAGAAGTATTTTAATTTTTATGGGTTAAGCGATATTTTCTTATTATTCAACAATATTCTACTTTTTAAGCATCCCAATAATTCTCTCTTCTGAATATCTTCTCCCTCCTGTAATACATACTTAGCATAACTCCGTATATCGACACCAGATATATTCACCTTCTCTTTGGTACCCAGAAAAAATTTCTGCATTTTAGTAAATTTCTCAACATCAGCCTTAATTTTTTGTTTGATTTCAATTTCGTTGATATTAAGATTTTCTATTAGATTTTCAAACTGTTTAATTAATTCTTTTTCTTCAATGTAGCCACATTTACAATTACCGTCTTTCGCTTTACTACAACCATAGTAGACATAACGATGAGTGTTTCCATTTTTATGCTTCTTAAACTTCTCGCAAGCCGAAATGCCAGAATCACATAAACCACAAGCCATCATTTTGGTAAAGGCAAATTCTTTTCCTTCGGATCTCAAGATCTGGCTTTTAACTTGTTCTTGTACTAAATCGTAAAGTTCTTTAGTAATGATCGGTTCATGTTTGCCTGTGTACCAATTACCACTGTTTCTGGGATATTCAAAAATTCCATAGTAAAAAGTATTACTCAATGTTCTATATAAATTACCCAAGCTAAGATGTTTCTTACCGGCGGCCGTTTTGAAATTGAGGTCAAATCTTAGCCAGTTGTAAACCTTCCTACCACTCCATTTTTCGTAAGCAACTTTCTCAAAGATTTTTTTGATAATGTGACCTCTCTCGGGATCTATAATTACCTGACACTTCCTATCCATCATTTTTTGATTTAAATATCCGGTTGGAGCTACGCCAGGCCATAGTCCCATTTCAACTCGGGTGCGTAATCCTCTTTTTACATTCACGCTTTTATTATCATTTTCTAGTTTAGCTTGCGAACAGAGAATCATCAAAAGAAACTTTTCATTTGGTGAATTTTTAAAGTGCTGTCCGTAAGTGCGAATCTCCATTAATAACTTTTGATCCATGAGGTCAACAATACTTCCTAAATCGCCAGCGTTTCTACTTAATCTATCGGGTGCCCAGGTCAGAATTCCATTAAATCTTCCTCGTCGTATATCTTCAAGAATTTCTTTGTAAACAGGTCGTTGCCCTGACTCTTTTGCCGAGTGAGATTCTCGCCTAATTTCTACAACTTCCAATCCTTCTCTTTCAGCCATGCTAAGCATTTCTTTGATCTGGGAATCAATAGACAAAACTTGGCGTTCTTCTGATTCAGTACTTTTTCGTGCATACAAAACGTATTTAATTTTTATAGTTGGAGCAATAGCCATAGTGCCTATCAATCCAACATCTGCTTGTTTTTCCATGCCCGTCACGATATCAGACTGGTTGGGTAAGTAAAGCTAGCATCGTTGGCAACGTGTTGGTAACTTTCCTTAACAAAATAGCTAGTCTGCGATAGGGTTGGGTTGGAATAATAGCTTAAAAAGTGCTATTATTTCTTTACAAATTAATATTATTCAAAAGGCCTAACCCCTTGGAATTTCTGAGGATATGGTCTAAAAACTCGCTACAAGATAAAGAACCCTTCGTCAGGGTACTTGTAGCGAGTCATAATCGGAAACGGTTATGGGTGGGTCGCAAGATCCATCGCCCGGCGGAGGGCTCTTTGTCTATCTGCTAGGGTATTAAAAACTCGCTACAAAATATGTATAAAAGAATTCCAGTGATAAAACTCACTGGAACTGAACAATTCAAGAATGTAGGAAACAAAAATTTCTCTGTACTTGAGTTTTGGCGTTATGGATTTTCAAATCTTAATTCAAATGTTCTACGGGGAGCGCTAGCAGAATTTATTGTAGAAAATGCCTTAAGAAAAAATAATGAAATTGATATTCGTAACCCATGGGGCGACTCGGATGTAATTTCTCCAAACGGAAAAAAGATTGAAGTGAAATGCTGTTCGTATATTCAGGATTGGGATCAAAATGATTTTTCAAAAATTCTTTGGAGTGGTCTTAAAGCTAAGAGTTTATACTGGTCATCAGCAGTTAGTGCTTTTCCAAGAAGTCCTGCTGATTTTAAATCAGATATTTATGTACTGGCTCTTTTCAAGCACCAAGATCATACGACGCTCGATATACTTGATATGGACCAGTGGTGTTTTTGGGTACTGGCGAAAGAAAAAATAAAAGAGATAACAAAAAATGGGAACAGTATATCGCTTGTTAAACTTCAAAAATTTAATCTCGAGCCAATATCTTTTAATCTTCTATCAGAGGCTATATTGAGCATCTAATTATTTTATAGTGCGTCAAATCTTGGTCCTTTAAATACAATTCCTCTGGCACCCCTACGACAATCTTTTTCTGCAATCTTTCCAAGAAGCAAAGAAAAAGCGTCAGCTAGGTCATCATGTTTTTCAATGCCAAAATTAAGTAATTGTTGGATAAGTATTTCCGCTCCTTTTTTGGGAAACAATACTTTTCCAGACTCTACCAGAAAACTAATAGATGTCAGTCGTCCGTACTTGTCATTGATAGATCGTACTCCCTCAGCAAGGTAATTTTGATGTTTAAGGTGATTTACAAAGGAAATTTGAAAACCGTTATCTTCAATAAAAAGCTTACTTCGACCAAGCGAAGCCGATATGGCTTTTGCTTGTTCAAGTATCTCCTGTGTTGTAAGTCTTTTGTTAATAATGTTGGGTAGAATATATACTCGTAGGTTCTCTCCGCGACTGCATACCTTAGCTGAAACCATGGCCGTATAATCTGCGTGGTCTTTAAGAGAAATGGCTAAATCAATACCAGTAGCGTAATAGCTATGAAAGCTATCGGGTGGTAGTAAATCATAATACTGGATCCATTCTCGTTTTATGGGTTGGTCTTCATTGCTGACGATATTAAGAAGGTATTCGCGTTGCCAAGCAATTTCATTTCCTGCTTTTCGTTTTTCTCTTTCAATATCTTCCATTGTAGGATATTTACCGGGCCACAAGATTTGACCGTCTTTGATAAGCGAATACTCCTTAAAAATTCCATCTATCATTTTATTTTCAATATTTTCCTTGATACGCATGAGTAACGAATCTTCATGTAGGAGATTCCCGGCAATAACAAATCTGGTATTTTTCTGACCGATAGGGATAACTTCTCCGGTCCACCACTCGTAGGTTTTGTTCCTGCCTTCCCGTGTTCTTGTGGATTCTATATTTTCCAGATCGTCTCCAATCACCAGATCAGGGCGGTGTTGATTGTGTCTCATTCCACGAATACTCTGCTCGGAAGAAGCGGCGGTAATTCGGGCGTTTAATTTTGAAAACACTAAAGTCGAGGAACCCCATTCGTTAGACACCTCGCGAAATGGTCCAAGGTCATTCTTAAGAAGCACATTACTTTCAAGTTCGTTACGCAAGCTCATCATGAATTGTTTTGCTTGAGCCTGGGTTTGAGCAAGAATGAGGACGAATTTTTTCTGTTGTTTCCCGAGGATTGCCCAAATGGGGTAGGAGGTAGTCAGAATAGTAGATTTACTACTGCCACGGAAACTTACAATATAGAAGTTTCCAAGACTTTCGTTTTGGGTAAGATTGAATATTTCGTTGTGAAATAGAGCTGTCGGAGATGTGACATAATGGGCGAAATAGAAGTGAAAGAAATACCAGTGGCTATCTTTAGTTATCGCCGTTCTTACTTTTTTGTCCTTTAGCATTTTTTCCACTAATTTTTGCTGAATCATTTGAATTGTTTTCATATTTATTTTGATTATCGCTAATAATAGTTGTGCCAAGTCTAAGGGCTTCACGCACAATTTTCTTTTGTTCAGGGGTTAATTCTTCCGTATCTTCCTTGGTGGTAATTTCTATCGTATTTTTGTAATTGTCATTTCGATGTTTTAACCAGAAGCTGATGGCGGGGTAATTTTTTTCCTTAATAAGGGTTAATAACTGGCTCTCGCTCATGTCGTTTACCAGAGCGACACCGTCAACCAAAGCCTGATCCATTTCTTTAGAAAATTTAGGATCCTCTTTTTTCCAACGGTAAACACTATTTCTAGATACTCCGGTTTTTTCACAGGCAACTTGCACGATTGGAACTTTTCTGAGTTCCGCGAAGAAACCATCTTGTAATTTATTTTTCTTCATGGATTATTTTTACTTTATTACCAGTAAGCTTCTCGTACCGACGAATCACGAGATCGCAAAATATTGGCTCAAGTTCTATTCCATACACACGGCGATTAAGTTGTTCTCCGGCAACGAGTGTACTACCGGAACCAAGAAAACTGTCGAGAATAATTTCGCCAAGCCTGGTACAACGACGAATGGCCTTGTTGTGAAGTTGGGGAGGTTTTGAAGTTGCATGCTGTTCTTGATTTTTACCAGATAGGCGTTTTTCCATCCATACACTTAAATGGTCGGATGCTTCATCTAGAAGATTGTTGCCGGTGGTCATTTCTTTATTCATAACCTCGTTCAGATTTTGAATATTGGGAGCAATATACGGTCGTCCGCGAATTCCATAGGTGCATGGCTCATAACACTTGTTAAATGCAACCGTAGGAACAGGGTTCTGAGAATTTTTTAACCATAAGCACACACGTTTGTTTTCAATACCAAGTTCACGGTAAAGTTCTTGGATTAATCCGATAAAAATTTGATCCGACCAGTAGAATATATGTGTATCTTTTTTGGCTACCAGAAGAGCGTTCACCATGCTTTTACGTAGAAATTCCTTGTAAGCCTTGTCTGTTCGATTGTCTATAACATTTCCACCGTACTGTGCTTTTCCACCGATGCCTCCATTGTAATCGAGTGAAATATTATACGGCGGATCGTTATATATCATGGAAACTTTTTCATTTCCAAGCAGTCTTTTGAGAGCCAGTGGATCTTCAGCACTACCGCAAATTAATTTATGCGGACCCATAATAATCAGGTCGCCTAGTTTAGTTTTTGGAATCTTGATTTTGGCAAGCTCGGCTTTTTCGTCAAAATCATCATCTTCCGCTTCCAAATTTTCAGTCCATAATTTTGACAGATCAGCATCAGGAAAACCAACATCGCTTAATAGGTCCATTTGAAAAGATTTTAATTTCTCAAAGTCCCATTCGCCGTCGTTTAAATTACTTTCTAGAGCAATTTTTTCTCGTTCTTCATTGGAAAGTCTACGGTTAGGGGTAAGCACATTCACTTCCGTAATTCCGAGTTTAGTGAGAGCGGCCTTGCGTTGATTGCCGGACAAAATAGTATTGTCCTGGTCGACTACAATCACACTGTGAAAACCACGATCCTTAATTCGTTCCATTAATTGAGATAATTTCGCTTTTCCAATCTTGCGTGGGTTTTCTTTCCATACCTTCAAATCTTTAACTTTTTTAACTCCCGAACTCCACACCAATTTTATTTTAGACATAATTTTTTGCTGTTAAACTAATAAAAGCACCTCCAATTCTAAAATGGTTTAATGCTTTTAAAAATTCAGCAACAAAAAAAAGACTGAATCAAAAAAACATAAAGCCAATTTAGTTAGGTTTACATTTCCTTAATCCAATCTTCTTTCGACACAATAGTATTTTGAGACAGTGCTCGATCTATTGTGTCGCAGTTGTTTTGATTAGACCTAAATTAATTAACCATTTATACTTTTGAATGAGTATGGTTGCCCAGCACTTTAGATCAATTAATTTTGGAATATTTTAAGTTAAAAAGGTACTAACCTAATAATATCACGTAGTAAAAAGGAGTCAACCGACTGTGGAATTAATCATATGTGGTTACACAATAAAGAGTGGAAAAATCAAGGGAAAATGATAAAATAATCTTATGTCTAGCAAAGACAACATTAATGAATCAGAAAAACCTCTTGATAACGCAAAAGGAGTATTGAAATTTTCAAGTGATCGCCAAAAAAAGATATGGCGTGCGTTGGCAAAGTTACATCCAAAATTTGGCAAAAAAATTGCTAGTATTTTCGAGGGCATAATACTTGCGTTAAACGACAATAACCCTGAAAAAATTTCTATTGTTTCTCACTTAGCAAGAGAACTTACTGAAGTTCTACCTATATACATTTCCGGTATTCCAATAAGACAAAAGAGAGCGACTGACGATGAAATCAAAAAAGGTTTGAACAATATATTAAAGATGCTAAAAAGCGGGAAGAAATCTGATGAAAAAATAAAAGATGTTGTTGAGAATCTCATAGCACAAATACCAGAACAAAAATCTCAACGTGAACAATTAAGAAAAATTGTTGACTCACATAAGGTTCTCGGATCTCGCCCATCTTATCTTAACGATGAATTTATAAAGCAATGGATGATAGTAAATAGATATTTTTTAAAATACTGTCATCATAGTGAATTGAAAAACTTACGTGACGATCCATTTTCTGAGGCAGAACTTAATGCAAATTTGAATACCTTTGAAGTGTTGATCTATAGAATTTTAGTAAAGGAACCGTTTTTTGACACTATGAAAGAGATAGATAGGCTTATGGGCATAGATAATCCCATAGAAAGAGACGCAGACGAGTTAATGAGACACATAGTAGAACCACAACATCGCAGATATTTTTTTGAGAGATGCGATAATCCAAATTGGCTAAACCTTTTGAACAAGAGAAATGCCTTTTCTTCCCCACAAGAACCTCTAAAAAAAGACGGATACATACAGTTTATTCCATGGCCAGAATCAAAATATTTAGTGAGGGTAGCACATAAAAAACCCTTAGAGGTTTATAAAATAATAGAAAAATTAACATCTGATAACCAGACGGTATTGTACGACTTTTTAAAAGCCGCATTGGATTCACCTGTAAACATTTCCGCTATGTATGCAAATTTAATTGTAAAAAAGAAATGGCTACAAGGTCCATATAATTTAAGTTTGCCAGATCAAGTTGCAGATCTAATGGAAAAACTTGCAAAAGGTAAAAAAGGGAAAGAGGCACTTTATCTTGCCAATGAACTATTTAGGTTAAGAATAGACAAGCAACGTGCCCCTAAAGATCGAGATGAATTGAGATTTTTCCATCCAGATGCAAAACCTTACTACGACGAATGGCAATTCAAAGAGATTGTCGGTAAAAAAACGAAGGAACTTGCTAAAATAAAACCAAAAGAACTATTCAATACATACATTCAAAAACTAAAAGAAGCCATCGAACTTGAAAAACGAGGGAATAAAGATGGTAATTTCTATGAATACTCACACATTTGGAGACCAAATTTATCTATATCAAGAAACAAAACAGAGGATGCAAAAAATATTTTACTTGATGGTATTATTCAACTAATAGAACAGTATAAAAATGATCCTGTAATACTAAAACAATTTTCCGTTGTCCTTCGTAAATGTTCTTATGCTCTTTTCAGAAGAATTGAGATGTTTTTGTATAAGTTTGATTCTAATATTTTTACCAAAGAGTCAGAAAAGATATTAAGAAATAGAAGAATAATAATCGCTTACAATTTGAGACGTGAATATCTACCGCTACTTGAAATCATGTACGACAAAATCTCTACCTCTTCAAAGAAATATATTTTAAAAGTCATAGAAGGAGGCCCTGATTTCAAGAAACCCAAAGATTATACAGACGAACAATTTGAGAGGATGACATCCAATTGGAAATCTCTCTACCTATCTCCCATAAAAGACAAACTTTCAAAGGGGTATTCAGATAAATATAGTAAAATAATTAAAAAATATGATAAACCAATTGACGATGATGGCGAAATGACAGTTTGGGATGGTGGTAAAAGTCCAATTTCGGCTGAAGATCTTTCGAAATTAGACGCTGATGAAACCCTGAAATACTTAGCCGATTACAAAATGCCAGATGATCCTTTTGGAAGGCACTCCTCTTCTGGTTTGGGCATGATATTTTCCGGCCTTGTTGCAGAAAATCCAGAAAAATATGTTCCAACAGCGAAAAACTTTTTTGAAAGAAAAACTCGTCCAATATATTTTTATCATTTAATACATGGATTAAGAGAATCATTGGTAAAGAAAAAGTGTTTCAGTTGGAAACCAATTATAGAACTATGTTATAGAATCGTAGTAAAAAAAGAATATAATTCAGAGCCTGTAAATAACGACGAACAAGACTGGAATTCTGTAAGACTTGCCATTGCCGATTTCTTAGGAAGAGCATTGGGGGATGATACTTGCGAAATCCCTACCATATTTAGAAAAGAAATATGGGATATAGTATCAAATCTAGCGGAAGATCAGGACCCCACCCCTGAGTATGAACATAAAGATAGCGAAGGCGGCTTAGATCCTATGACTCTAGCAATAAATACAGTGCGTGGAGAAGCCATGCATGCAGTTGTAAATTATGGTCTTTGGATTGCTCGAAATCTTCCAGATAAATCTATTGAGGTAAAGATGCCAGAAGAGATGGAAGAATTACTCAATAAGCATTTAGATATTAAACAAGATCCCTCATTGGCCATC
Source organism: Candidatus Nomurabacteria bacterium (assembly GCA_027347985.1). Lineage (GTDB taxonomy): Bacteria > Patescibacteriota > Minisyncoccia > Phycocordibacterales > UBA9973 > UBA9973. Next base: position 10,983 of record DAIEQH010000003.1, read on the forward strand.
CGTTCAGTGTATGGATGGAGATTACCCAATTTACACTATTTAAATAAACCTTGGATAGAAAAAAATAAAGAAAAGATTTTTGCAAAAGACTCGCCGGATTATCTACTGGCAGCATGGGAAGGATATTTAGCCAATAATATTCTTAAGGAAGTATTTTCTATACTTAAGCAACAATATTATGACTTTATTCCATATCTAGGGACTCTTGAAAAGAAAGGGTATCGTGCGGCAGATATAGATCAACGGTTTCCACAACATGTGGCAGTTATTTATGCAAATGAACCAGAGCATGAAGATTTTGTAGATTATTTTTTTAAAACAGCTCCTGTAAAAACTCGCGCAGAAGCAATAAATTTTATCGGCCGAGTAATATTAAGACAACTTGAAGCATTCCCAAACAAAGAAGAAGTTAAAAAAAGGTTGGGCAATTTATGGGATAAAAGAATTTCTCTTTCTGAAGAACAAACTGAAACGGAAGAACTAAAAGAATTTGGTTGGTGGTTTAAAGTAAGCCCATTCTCTAAAAAAGAGACTTTGGAACGAACTATAAAAACCCTCAAACTCATTAAAGGTGTTATTAACGTACCCTACGAAATTGCAGAAGAACTCAAAATATATGCTAAGGAATTGCCAGTTGAAACTATCACCTTGCTTGATTTAATTGTTAGAGCAGAGAGAGAGAATTACGAGCATCTTTATAAAAAGGAAGAGTATAGAGAAGTTATAAAGATAGTAAAAGCTACCGGGAACAAAACAGCAAACAAGATTGTTAAAGATCTTATTAATTATTTAGGGTCAATCGGGTTGATTGATGATTTCAGAGACCTTCTCTAATTTTATGGCAATAAATACAAAAATAGTTACACATCTTACTTACAAAGAACTCTTTGATTCTTTTGAAAAAAACGGAACTGTTTTTCCAATAAGTATCTTGAAGGCAAGCGAAGATATTGAAACACAAATAGAATATCTGCTGACTAACATGAATCCCGTTGAAATGACACAGTTCAGTTCTTTTCTTAACATGATATGCCAGACAAGAGATACTGATAAAACCATGATTAGAGGCATATCGCTATTGGAAGAAACCGGGATTATTCAAAAAGGAAGAGGCTTCTCAAATAAGATAGTTTTTCATAGAGAGAACTTATTAAACCTGATCGGGCAAATACTTTCTAAAAAATTAAATGGTAAAGATCAATTAACAGGACCTGGACATACGGCGAACCAGAAAAAATACACAGAGGCTATTTTATTAAATAATGATCTGGCGAGCATGGAAGCTGAAGCAAACGGCACGAAAAATGGGATTTTTATCCGTGATTATTTTATAAGAGAATATCCCCACTATTACCTTCCTGATATTGCTAGGCTTATGTATGGGCATAGGATAGTTCGTTATAGATATTGTTTTGAACAATTGCTTCCAAACTTAGACAAAGTAAATATAGACGAAATAAATAAAGGAATTAATGCCTTTGAACAAAATTCAGGAGTAACACTTCAGGAATATATAAAAGTTCTTAATAGCCTTTATGCTTGGTTTTTTGAGATCCCTTTTCAGAACGAGAAAAATCCACCTGCTCTAGGTACTCAAAAATTTGGTTTCGATTTTCAACATTTGAGTTCATTTTACATACAAGCATCTTTGTTTAAGCAAGATCCGTCATTTCTTAAAGCAATTAGTCATTTATCAAAAGATATTAATGCACTAAGGTCTGCATTGGAACAAGAGGATCAAAGGCCGAGGGATCCAATAACTGGATACAATAAATATATTCGGGTGTTTTTTGATAACCCTGTATTTAAAATATCAGAAGATTTTTACTGTATCATAGACCTAAAATTTATTATTGAGAACGTATGCGGCGGATTACTTTGGAGAATTAAAAGTGAGGGAAATTTGCAGAATTTTAAATCAGCTTATGGTCGTCTTTTAGAAAAGTATTTCCAATTTATAATTCAGAATATTTTTAAGAATACTAAGGTCAGCTTTGGGGAAACTGCTGGAGCTGACGCCGTAATCGAAACCGATGATTGCATCTTCGTTATGGAATTTACTACGGAATATTATAGACTGTCTTCTTTGTATAACCCAACGGCTGATGGTTTTCTAGATGACGCTTATCGTATTTTGTTCAACACAGGTAAGGATGATCCTAGAGCAAGAAATAAAGATGATAAAGGAAAATTAATTAAGCTTAATCAATACATTGAAGATAATAAAAGTAAGGGTAAAAAAATTATCCCAGTTATCGTTACCGAAAACTTTTTAGGTAATCATGATTTATTTAATGAATTTGATAATTTCTGCAATTCAGAAATAGCAACAAAAAATCTTACAAACTTAGAAGGGATACCCCCAATGTTTCTATGTTTAGATGATCTTGAGACTTTTTGGGGTCTGTTTGATCCAAAGGACGCGGTTAAGGGATTTGTGGGCTTTAATGACTACTGGGTATCAAAAGAAAAGGAGTCCTTATTCCATAATCCTTCCTCTGGAATGTGTAAATTTATTGAGGAAATAAATAATAAAGAACCTAGAATAAATAATCATGAATTTGCTGATTTTTTCTCACCCAAGCAAACATTTAAGGAATAATAGGGTAAGCCTGGGCAAAAGGTTTAATAAAAAATGTTGGAACTTATAGATAGAAATTTAAAAATGATTAACATAGAACACGCAAGAGATTTTATACAAAAGCATCAAGATCAAGTTACTGATCTTTTTATTACCTATCAAATGATAGAAATGATGTTTTTTCTTAAACTTCACTTACCTGGGATATCAGAGATAGAAAACAGAGAAGATTATTTAGAGGGAGTAAATAAACAAATTAATTCAAAAACTTTTGGGAAATTAAAAAAAGTTTATTTAGAAAAATATCCCAATGACAAATATCAGTTGATTTTTGATATGGAAGTTGTCGCAATACAAAGAAATAGTTTTATGCATTCTTTTTGCATGATTTTAGTCTTATGGGAAAATCAAGAAGAGATGAATACATGGGGAAAATTTCTTTTAGATGACTTTACAAAACAAGCTCATAATTTACTGGAAAAAGTATATGAATTACCAAATTAGGTAATATAATCATCTTCGTTTCTTTGTGTTATAATAAAAATATGGAAAACAATATCTTAAATTTATTTAATGAATTTCTAAAAAATTATGATGTGGAATCTAAGGATGCATTGTGGTCAGAACAGAGCTTAAAATTTAGAAATTTTTGGCAAGATAAAATTTTCTCTCATTCCAAAGATGAGCTTAATGATACAGAGACTGATGAAATTATTAGGATATTAGATAGGAACGGTAGAGGTAATACAAAAGAGAGTGAGGCAGTGGCAAAAGCCATGATTGCTCAAGGTGCTTGGAGAAGAATGTTTAATGAACTAAAAAACAAACAACCATTACACGAATGTCTAGACAGAATATTTAAAAGCTCTGGGGATGAAAGAGAGAAGTTAATTAATCAACTATATAAATTAAATGAAGGAAATCGCAATAATTTAACTGGACCAAGTGGCAACGCAATCAATGATATGATTTTTGCCTGGGACCCATCTTCTAATCTCAGCATTATATCCTTAAACGATCGCAAGAAAGTTCTTGAATATTTTGGATTTGAAAATCGTACAGTTTTTGAAAAAGATTCAATTGGAGAAAAAATTGTTAAATCAAATGAAGATATTATTAAAGGTTTTAAGTCTTTAAGTATATATGGATCACCAAGAACAGTAAGCACATTTTTGTATTCAATCAATGTACAATCTCTTTGGAAAACTGAATCTGAAAAAGAGTTTACAAGCGTAAGTGAAGAAAAACCATCTCAAATAATAGGTGAAAATGAATCTTCGGATCAGACTTTGTTTTATATGGAAAAAGAACTTGAAAATTTTTTAATCAAAAACTGGGAAAAAACTGAATTGGGTAAAAAATATGATTTGATTGAAGAAGATGGAAAATTCAGCCAGCAATACCCAACTGGAGTTGGCCCAATAGATATTTTAGTAAAAGACAAAAAAGATGGAACATATATCGTGATTGAATTAAAGAGAAATCAAACAAGTGACGATACTATAGGTCAATTAGCTAGATATATGGGGTGGCTTAAAGAAAATAAAACAAACGGAAAAACAGTAAAAGGAATAATTATTACAGGAGGATATGATGAAAGACTTTATTATGCATCCCAAATGCTAATTGGTTGTGAAATATACATATATCAGGTTGATTTCAAATTAAAAGAATTTAAAGAATAGTGACAATCAACTGCAACTTTTGTATCTGATTTTATGTCACTTTTGTCACTTTCTAGGGTGCTCGAGACGCGTCGTTTTGGTATAATAAAATTATTAGAAATAACATTACTGGGCAAGGAACTAAAAGGTTCTAGCTCGAGAACGCCCGCAGAGATATTTTTATTCCAAAATTAGTTTTTTGAATTCCTCTACCATGGGGACTTGTTCTGGTTCTAGACCATATTCTAGGGCTAGATAATAGGCAGTCCAGTCGGCCAAGAGAAGGGAAGAGAAAATTTTATGCCAGACATTTTCGTTTTTTATTTCTATCGTTTCAACTTTTAAATTGCGGTCTTTATATAATTTTTCCAAGACTTGCATCCTTTTTAGTATTTTTGGATTGTCTCCCATATCTTTCAAAATAATAAAATAGAATTTATTACTTAATTCTTTGGTTGAATCTACCACATCAAAACCCGTCATCTCATTGTGATTTAATTCAGGTAAGACATTATGAAAAGCGGGGATTTTTCCTGTTTCATTAAATTTTATTTTCCAAATTTCTGCCAAAGAGGAATTATGATTTGAAGCATAGATAACAGGAACATAATTTTTCAATTTCTTTGCGAAACTTTTTCCAGCCTCCTCATAATCAAGTGGATTTAAAGTTGCTTCTAGGCCACTTGTTTCTTTTAATGCACTTTCTTCACCCATTACTTTCAAGAGTGCTTTAATAGAAAGGCCTAAAGCCATACGAGGTTGAAGCCTCACATTTGGCATTTCTATATACGGAGTATTATTTTCCTTAGCTAGAGATAATAATTTACCACCAGCGACAACTACAACTATGTCTAGGTTTTTTTCTTTCGCCTCTAAGTAAGCATTAATTACTTCTTCTGTATTTCCAGAATAAGAACTTAAAATGACAAGTTTATTTTTTAATGCCTCATCTCCTAGTGGCAAACAATAATCATGACGAATAATGATATCAATTTTGGGATTCCAAGTTTTTAGAATTTGAGCTGCCAAAGCAGAGCCACCCATACCAACCAAGATAAACTCTTTTTTGGCAACAAATTTGTCGAGATTTTTAATCTCTGGTTCATATGAAAACTGTTTATTGAAGTTTTTTATTGATTCGTACATTACTTTATTTTAGCATGTTTTTATTTTTTAATTTATTGTAGAGAAAGGAAACAATTGTTGGCAAGAATGAAATAAACACTATGCCCAATAATATTGGTAGTAAATATGTATCAATATTTGGAATCTGTTGCCCTAGAAAATATCCAAGTAAAGTAATACCCGTGGCCCAAATCAATCCACCGAGAATATTGTATGAGATGAAAGTTTTGTAATGCATTTTGCCGACGCCAGCGAGTATTGGTATAAAAGTACGTACGACAGGGATAAAACGTGCTAAGACGATAGCTTTTTTGCCATGCTCTCTATAAAAATCCTCAGCTTCAGCAATGTGTTTTCTTTTAAAGAAAAAAGAATCATCGTGCGAAAATATTTTTGGTCCAACTTTAAAACCAAATAAATATCCGATTTGGTCGCCCAAAACGGCGGCGAAAGTAACGACTAAAACCAGTAAAGCAATATTGAAATAACCTTGAGAAGCAAGCAACCCTGCAGAAAAGAGGAGAGTATCTCCCGGAAGAAAAAAACCAAAGAATAAGCCAGATTCAGCAAATATAATAAAGAAAATGCCGAAATAACCTATTGCTCTAATCAATATTGGTAAATCAATATTTAATATAGATTCCATCCCATTAGAAATTTTTAATTAATAATTTTTGTCTCGTTTGCGAAATTTCTAACGGGACAAGTAATTTATTTTAATGCAGCGTCAATTTTTGGCTTTACACTAGAAAGTGGCTCTGCTCCATCAATAGTACTGACAACTTTTCCATCTTTCAAAATATATCCTTTTGGTGTGCCTGTCACTCCTGCTCCAGTGCCTTCAGTTTTAGAATCAGCAATAGCTTTTTCGTATTTATTGCTATCTAAGCATTGGTCAAAAGTTGTAGAATCTAAACCGAGATTTTTAGCAAAAGATTTTAAGTTTGGATCAGAAAAAGCTCCTTGGTTTTCTCCATTTTGGTGTGAGTAAAGATAATCGTGGAATTCCCAAAACTTACCTTGATCTCCAGCGCATCTTGCTGCCTCAGCAGACCTGATTGATTCTGGTCCCAAAAATGCCCAATCACGATAGACAAATAAAACTTTTCCGTCCTTTACATAATTCATAACTTCAGGCAAAAATGGAGTCCAATTTGGGTCGTTCTTTTTCAGATATTGTATTACAGCTGAATCAGCTTTTAAAGAGCCGAAGATTGCTCCACAGAAAGGACATTGAAAATCTTCGTATAAAATAATTGTAACTTTTGCTTTTGGATTTCCGAGCGCCATGTCTTCTTTTGTTACGGGAGCTGGTGTTCCTGTCACAGCTACATTGCCATTTGCTGGCACATTTGTAGAAGGCGGTGTACTTCCTTTTAATAAAATTGCTCCGGCTATTAAAACTCCAGCGACGACGATAGCCATAGGGATTGAAAAATTGTTTGGTTTTGTGTTTACTTCTATTTCCATAAAAATTTATTGTATAAGTTTGTAATGCTTAAGTATAACCTGTAGTGAAATTTTTAGCAAAAATTCTGCTATAAAAATGTTAAAAGCCAAGCCTTTAACATTTTTTAAAGTTCGATTTTGTTGTGCTATAATAGCCCTTATGACACCTTTCGAGAAAATAAAGCAAAAAATATGGGATTTTATATATAGCTTCTTTCTGCCTGTTCGCACCTTCCTTTTAAAATTAGGCATTATTTGGCATAAAAAGGGAAGACAAAAATACCATATCGGCTGGCTTGCTCCTCATAAAACCCTAGAAGGTCTTAAAAAACATCTTTTTGACAAGTGGGGATTTGGCAATCACTTTATCGCTTGGATAGATGAAGACCAAGTGCTTTCTTGGAGGAAACTAACAGATTTTGAAGACCAGTATCATTTACGAGTTTACAAAGATGGAGAAATTTGTGGACATTTTGAATACACTCCCGAAGCACACCCTCTTGAACATTTGGAAGAGAAGGGAGAAATAAATAAAAAAGGAGACTTCTTAAAATTCTTGGGAGACTTTGTAGTTCAAAAGAAACATATTTCACATCTCAAAATGGACCCAAATGCTTTTGATCCGAAGTCAGAAATTACGATAGAAAAAGAAAAATAAAATGAACGATTTTTTTGAAAATTTTAATCAAACTCATGGACTGGAAAAAAAATTTATATCTGTTCAATCAGAATTAGAAGATGTAAATGGTAATAAAAAAGATATAAAGATTGAACTTATGGAAGACGGTAATCCGCGAGCCGTAGCTTTTTTTGATATAGATGGTACACTGGCGCACCTTGATAGTATTCATGGCAAAGCTATTGCAAAACTTTTTCCTGAAGAGAAGCCAAAAGAGCTGGAGAAAACATATTATGGAGGTTTTAAATTAGGAAATTCTTTTCGGGAATTTGATAGAATGCGAGGAATTTATATTGATAAAAATCATCCGGAATGGAGAGACCCAGAAATTTATTTAAAAGAACGCTTTGCTAAACATAGTAAAGAAATAGATGAACCGGGGAACGAGGCACATGAAATAGCAGCAGAGATTTTAAAAGCTTATGGAGAGATGGCAGGGAATGTCGCTGATGAAATTTATAAAGAGAATAGAGAGGAATTTAAGCAATCGAATATTGAACCGATTTTTCATTTAGCTAAAATATATCAGAAGCTCGGCATACCAATGGTCGGCTTTACCGCTAATGCAAAAATATTTGTAGATAAACTAGCGAAATACTTAGGACTTTCAGATTTATTTATAGATATTGCGACAGATGAAACAATGTCTGGAGGAGGAAAAGAAAATGCAATTCATTATTTAATAAATGAATTAGAAGAGAAAGGAATCAAAGTCCCTAAGGACAGATTAATATTTGTAGGTGATTCTATACGAGGAGATATAGGTAGTAGTATCACTGCACGATTAAAAGACAAAGAAATCCATGGGCAAGGAGTTTTGGTCTTGAAAGATAAAGACGCTCTCATTCAAATCAAAAAACAGATTAATGAAGACTCGGATTTAAAATCTATAGTTGACTCTATTGATATACATGGATTGGTAGTAAGCGATGTTCCGTTGGACGAAAAGGGCAACCCAATGTTGCTTTCTCGCTTTAGAAATAAATTTTTAGAGAAACTATAATCTGTCAAACATCTCTGTCAAACACCCGATGTTTGACATTTGACAGGCTTATTTCATTTTAGACTCTGGCATTGCGTAATCCCAAAGTTTGCCCGCAACATTGTTTGACTTTCCAAAAAGAGGGTAGTGATGCAGATCTATGAAAGGTAAACTATTGCATTCAATTATTCCGCAATGTTGCTCGGTATACCATGGTTCTTCTATTTTTTCTATAATGAGGTCAACACCGACGAGTGGGTCTTTCAAATATGCTCCCAATTTTTCTAACATTTTTACATTTTCCGGATGGATTATTTCTGTCACTTCTGTCGTCGTGCCACCTATACCACGGCTAGTTTTTTGAGAAAAAGTAATGACTTTGCCGACGGCTGGGATATCTTCCATTTTTATTCCTTCACGTTTCAACTCAACTTCTGCATCTGGGTCAATAACTATTTTGTGGAAGATTGGCCCTTTTCTTTCAGGTCTATCATTTTCTTTATCCATCAATTCTTTTAGAGTGTGAATTCCATCTCCTGTCACTTCTGGCTGGTCTCTTCTTACCACGCCGACTAATTTACCATTTACTAAAGTTGCTCTAAAAAGATAGCCTCGTAGTTCTTCTTCTATCACCACGAGTGGGGAAAGTTTTTTTGCTTTTTTAAATCCATAAATTAATTTTTCAGGAGTATCGATATGTATAAGAGTATGACGAGAACGCGAACCTAAATTTGGTTTAGTAATGACTGGTTTAGTTATTTCATTAAATATTTTTAATGCTTTTCTTTTTGTAAAAGCTGTTCCGCCTCTTGCTACTGGCAAACCTTCTTTTAAAAATTTCTTTTTCATTATCCCTTTGTTGTCCATCCAATTTATGGCATCTCCGCTTTCAGTATCATTGTCTCCACGAGGTAGTCCATCAAAATTTATTACTTTACCTTTGTATTCTGCGATGAAAGAATCTTTTATAGGACCCATATGAAATTCCTTCATTTTTATTCCACGTCTTATAGCTTCATCCCAAAAACATTTTGTACGCAAAGAATCCTGACTATCTGGCCTTTCTGAAAAATGAGCAAACCCTAAAAAGACCATTGTTTTTAAAAAGGGGATAGAAGCTTTACTTGATATAGCCTCAGCGGTGCTTTTAAAAAGCATTTCCATAATATTAAAAAAAGGTTGACCAATGTAGCTCATTACGACAGACATATAAGCTATAGCATGACTCTCTTGCGCTGGTTCGCAATCTTTACAATATTTCATATCTCATATTATACACGAACATTATATTTCCCGGAAACTATCCATTTATAAGTCGTCATTTCTTTTGGCCCCATTGGACCACGAGCGTGGATTTTTTGAGTAGAGATTCCTATTTCAGAGCCAAGACCGAAAACAGCACCATCTGAAAACCTAGTAGAAGCATTTACATAAACAACAGCAGCGTCTATCTCTTGCAAAAACTTTTCAGCATTCTTTTTATTTTCTGTCAGTATTGCTTCTGAATGTTTTGATGAATATTTGTTAATAAATTTTATCGCCTCGTCAGTATTTGAAACTATTTTGATAGACATTTTTTGACTTAAGAATTCTCGTCCAAAATCTGTTGCTTTTGCAATTTTTAAAAGATTTTTTTGATAAACATTTTCTAAAATTTTATAACTTTCGGTATCTGCAAATAGTTCAACATTTTTCTTTATAAGAAGTTTAGCTACTTTTGGCAAAAATTCTTTCGCAATATTTTTGTTTACTAGAAGCGTATCTAACGCATTACATACACTTGGACGTTGTGTTTTTGCATTGAAAATAATTTCAGCAGATTTTTCCAACGATGCACTTTCGTCTACATACGTATGACAAACTCCAGCGCCAGTTTCTATGACAGGCACCGTAGCGTTTTTCCTGACGAAATCTATAAGGCTCTTACCTCCACGTGGGATAATGATATCTACTAAACCATTAGCAGAGATTATATCTAAAACAGCGTCTTTTATTTTTGGGTCGATAAATTGGACTATTTCAGAGTTAATATTACTTTTTACTAAAGCATTTTTTATAAGTTTATGAAGGATGATATAACTCTCTCTTGCCTCCTTACCACCTTTTAATATGATTCCATTAGCAGACTTTAAACATATAGCAGCGACATCTGTCGTTACATTTGGACGTGATTCATATATAACACCAATGACACCGATAGGGACTCTTTTTTTACATATTTTTAAACCAGATAGTTCTTTACAGTCAAAAATTTCTCCTATAGGGTCTTTCATTTTTATTAAGTTCTCGATTTCTTTTGCCATTCCTTCTATACGTTTCTCATTTAATAGAAGACGATCATACATTTCATTATTTTTTGAGAGTTTTTTTAAATCTTTTGTATTAGCTGTAATAATTAGTTTTTTATTTTTGAGTAATTCTGCACTTAGATTTTTTAGGATTAAAATTCTTTTAGTATGTGGTAAAAGGCCGAATGATTCTGAAGCGACCCTTACATTATTTAGTTGTTTTAGTATTTTTTTATTCATTATTATGTTTTTTATTTACTTAATTCTTTAGCTCTTTTATATGCAGAATTCACCGCTTCTAATATAGTTTTATCAAAATTCTTCTTTTTGAAAACTTTTAAGGCTGCTTCCGTTGTTCCGCCTTTTGAAGTTATTTTATTTATAAGCATAGAATAATCAGATTCTTTACTGAGTAGGGCAGAAGCCAAAAAAGTTTTTTCTACTAAAATTTTACTTTCTTTTAGAGTTAGTCCGAGATTTTTTGATGCCTTAAATAAATAATCTGCCAGAAGAATAAAATAAGCAGGACCACTTCCAGATATGGCTGTAACTTTATTTATTACATCTTCGTCTTTTACTTCGAAGTTTTCTGTTATTTTATTTATGAAACCTTTTACTTTTTTAGTTTCAAGTGAAGATAAACCTTCTTTTTTCCAAGCGGCGATACCAAGGCCCATAGAAAGTCCTAGGTTGGGCATCATCCTGACTATTTTTTTATGACCAGAAAGACTGAAAAGTTTTTTAATAGGGAAACCAGCCATAATTGAGAGCAATATTGTTTTTTTATTAATTCCATATTTTTTAAGTTCTGATATGGCATTAATTGCATCTTGAGGTTTTACAGCCAAAATTATGAAATCAGATTTTTTAATACCGCTTAAATCCTTTTTATCTATATCAACAGTAAAAATCTTGATTGAAGAATCTTTTGAAAGAGTTTTTGCTATTGCTTTACCCATTGTGCCGTAGCCTATAATTGTTACGTTTATTTTCATCCCATTAGAAATTTTAATTAATAAACTTCATCATTATAACATGTCCGTTAAATTTCTAACGGGACAAGTTTATTTTTTAGCTGTGAATATTGTGCCAGAAAAATTTTTCCCCAAAGCTTTAATAAGTATATCTTTTTCTTTTCCATTACCTACTAATGTTTCTACTCCATGGCCTGTCGCATATTTAGCTGCCTCTACTTTTGAAATCATTCCCCCTAACCCTAAGTCAGACTTATTAGGGGAGCAAAGCTTTTTGATTTTTGAATCGATAGTAGTTACTTTCTTTATAAGAAGCGCATTTTTGTTGTGGTCTGGATTACAAGTGAAGAGACCATCTTGATTGGTTAATATGATTAATTTATTTGCCTTGAGCCCGGCTGCTATTTTTGCTCCTAGGTTGTCGTTGTCTCCTATTGTCAAATCTTCGGTCTTCATCACATCATTCTCATTTATAATAGGTAAGATTTTATGAGAAAGCATAGCTTCAATATTATGGACGAAATTTTTAAAACGTTCATGGTTTGTCAAATCATCGCTCAAAATTAAAATTTGTCCGATTGAAATGTTATGTTTTTGTGCTTCGCGATAATAATCGTGTATTAAGATTGGCTGTCCTATAGCAGCAGCGATTTTTTTTCTATGTGGATTGGTGAAGGGGACACTTGGAAGTCCTGCTCCGACAGCGCCTGAAGATACGAGTACGACTTCTATCTGTCGTTTTAATAAAACAGATATTTCCTTAACAAGCTTACTTATTTTCTTTTGATCAAGGCCATTTTTGCCCGCAATGACTTGAGTTCCAACCTTTATAACTATTCTCATCTTTCAATCTTATATTACTTTGGGGAGATTGTAATGTTGACAAGAATAATATTGCGTGATACTATTTATATAGACGAAATAATAAAGCACATTTAAAAATTTATTGTGGAGAAAAAAATGTTAACAGACTTAGTAGTTGGAACGATAGGTTCTATCATAGGCCTAAAATTAGGCTTTGGTTGGAATTCTATTATAATTTTTCTTGCTGCTATCGCCATAGATGGAGATATTGTAATAAATGAGTTATATAGAATATTTATTAAGAAAGAAAAAAGTTTGGTATTAAAAACTTTCTTGATGAAAATTCTTACACTCATAAGTTCATACTTCATTTGCCACTTTTGACGACACCTATAGTTTTTATTGTCGGGTTGCTATATAGTGGGTCCTCTTTGTTTGCTCTACTAGTATCTTTTGTTCTTTTGTTCCATTTTATACACGATACTTTGGATGATAATTTTGATGGAGTAAGTTGGCTCTATCCGTTCAAAAAAGATGTGTATAAAATAAAGCACAGACATTTAGAAAAAAAGAGCAGAGAAGAATTAAAAGAAGAGGCAAAAAAATTAGCAGAAAGGCCTAGGAGTTCAAAAAAGATTTTTAAGGATAATACTTTCTACACATTTTAAAAGAGCCCAGTAAAATTAATTTTACTGGGCTTTCTGCTTTTTGGGAGATTGACAGGGCCAGGGGATAGTAGTACTACTATAGATAGTTGATAGATATTTGACAAAAAAAGAAAATAAATAAAAGGTGACAAAATGAAAAAGGATTTTAAAAATCCTCAATTAGAAGAGGATTTGAAAAAATTTATGAGTCATTGGGAGACTCAAAAAGACCCAAAATTTCAGTCAGACTCTCTGGACATAGAGGTCTCAGAGTATGTTGACGAAGAAACATTGATTGTTATTTTTCGTAGAGAAATAATAACAAAAGAAGAGGGTCTTTGTTTATATTCAGTGATTTGCATCTTTAGACCAAAAGATGTCGAAGTTTTAAGTAACAAAAAGTATTACCAAAAAGCGCCGGTGTATTATAATGCTGGTGACAAAATTTTTGATTTGTTTCACGTGGAAAAAACAGGAACAAAAATTTTAATAACGGCTATTAGTTTTGATGGTCGAGACAAAGTTTTTTCATATCAATTTTAAATTCTGCCCAGCAAAACAAGCTGGGCTTTCTTCTTGTCTACTAACTTTCCATATGAAAAGATAGTAGACACTTAACCGAACGCCTGGCGTTTGGCTATTTTAATGCGCCACGGTGAAAGCGATTATTTTTCTGGCGCCGTTTTGTTTTAATATTTTTTTTGCTTCAGTTAAGGTCGCACCAGTAGTGAGCACGTCATCTATTAGGATTATGTTTTTGTTTTTTATAAGTTCAGGATTCTTTACAGCAAAAGAATCTGAAAGATTTTTCAACCTATCTCGTCTTTCTTTAATATTGGCCTGATGTTCTGTCTCTTTTATTTTTATCAAAATGTCTTTCTCTAATTTCCAATCTACGCCATGGCGTAGATTATTTATTTCTATTAATTTTTTACAAATTAATTCTGCTTGATTATAACTACGCTCCCGATATCTTTTTTTAGAAAGGGGAATGGGTATCAAAATTGGTTCACGAAAATTGCTCATCACACTTAATTCCGAAAGTTCTTCTAATATCTTGTCATAAATAATCTCCGCGAAAACACTGGCTAATCTTTTTTTGCCTTTATATTTCAAAAGCCAAATAGATTTTTTGATAGGTGGATGGCGATAGTCAAATAATGGAAATATCCAATTAGCACTTTCTCTTTCTGCTGAAGGAGAATCCGAAAGGCATTTTAGACACAAGTCTGAATCTTTTTTTCCACAAGAAATACAATTCACAGGGAAAATGATGTTTAGTATGGTGTCTAATATAAGCATTGTGCTATAATTATATGCATAATTTAAGAAAATGGATAATCCAATTAAAAACTTTTTTTCAGGTTTGAATCTTTTTAAGGCTGGCGAGAGCGACAGTGCCATAGGTGTGGATATAGGTTCTTCTGCCATTAAAGTTGTTGAAATAAAAAAGAGAGGAGGCAAAGCTATACTTGAAACTTATGGAGCTATTTCACTTGGTTCTTATGCTGAGACGGAAGGAGAACGAGTCACCAACTTGCCAGTTGAAAAAATTACGGAAGCCCTAAAAGAGGTTTTAAAACAATCTGGGGTAGCGACAAAATCTTCTGCTTTTTCCATTCCAGTACGATCAAGTTTAATTTTTACTATTTCATTGCCTGCCCAAGTCAAGAAAGAGGAAATTCCAATGATAATACCGACGGAAGCTCGCAAATATATTCCTGTACCCATCACTGAAGTTTCTTTAGATTATTTTATTTTACCTAAAAAAGAGCCTTCTTATGAAGAAGCTAATAGTGGAAAGTTGTCGACAGAATTAGGAGAAAATACAGAAGTTTTAGTCGTTGCGATTCAAAATGATGCAATTTCTAAATACCGTTCTATTGTTTCAGAATGTAATTTGGAAGCTGGATTTTTTGAAATTGAAACCTTTGCTTCTATCCGAGCAAATTTTGAACATGAACTTTCTCTGGTGCTCTTGATGGATTTTGGGGCTTCGAGTACCAAGCTTTCTCTGGTTGAATTTGGTATGGTGAAAAGTCATCACATAATAAACAGGGGAGGAGCGGATATCACGGCTTCAATTGCGGGGTCTTTAGGTATTTCATTTGGAAAAGCTGAAGAAATGAAAAAAGAATATGGCCTTTTTGAAAATGAAGCTGAAAAAGAATTAGCAGACATAATCAAAACGCATATAGACTATATCTTTTCAGAAACTAATAATGTATTATTAGGACATGAGAAAAAATATGACAGAACTATTAGTAAAGTCATATTCACAGGTGGCGGATCACTCTTAAAAGGACTTAAAGAAGTAGCTTCAAATAGTTTTCGAGCAGAGATAGAAATAGGGCATCCTTTTTCTAAAGTTGGTGCCCCAGAATTTTTACAGAAAGTTCTTGAGACGACAGGTCCAGAATTTGCAGTTGCATTAGGTTTAGCCTTGCGAAAGTTACAATAAGTGAGATAATAAGTAGGTAAATAAAATCATGGAGCAAAATTTTCAAACATCTTTTATACCGAAGAAGCCAATGATAGAAGAACGAGTGAAAGTGTCACGACCAGTTGGTCTCGTCACTATTATTTCTATTTTTATTTTCTTTACTGTGGTCATTGCTTCAGGAGGTCTTTATTTTTATGACGGTATTTTAAAGAAAAATATTGTCCAAATGGAAAATGATTTAAATTTGGCAAAAAATCGTTTTGAACCTTCAAAAATAATTCAACTTCAAGTTTTGGACAAACGTCTCAATGCCTCAGAAGAAATTTTGTCTAAACACGTTGCTATCTCTCCTATATTTGAAGCGTTGCAGGCTTTGACAATGAAGACAGTCAGCTATACCAGTTTTAGTTACAGTTTTGATGACACTAAAAAGAAAGGAAATATTAAAGTAGATATGAAAGGTATAGCTATAGGATACAAATCTGTAGCTTTACAGTCGGACCTCTTTGCAAAAAATAAATATTTGATTGATCCAGTTTTTTCCAATCTTTCTTTAGATGACAAAGGCAACGTGATGTTTGATTTGGAGTTTTCGGTCGATCCGAATTTTATTGATTATAAGAAGATACAAGAAGCTACAAATTAATCATGTTTAAATTTATTTTACCAGCTAGTTTAATAGGAGTTGCCATTGCAGGATTTTTCATTTTTGCTGATCCGCTTTATCAAAGCATTTCAGGAGAGAGAGCCCAAATAGCATCTTATGACGAAGCCTTAAGTAATTCTAAGGCCCTTGAAGCGGAGAGAGATAAATTAACTCAAAAATATAATTCTTTCGATCCTGATAATTTGGCCAAACTTCAAAAACTTCTTCCAGATAATGTAGACAATATTCGTTTGATTTTAGAAATAGAAAAAATAGCATTGCCGTATGGTATGGCTCTTAAAGATGTGAAATACGACACAACAAGTAGTAGTACGGTAAATTCACAAATAGGTGGGATGCAAACTGAGACAGGATTAAACAAAAATTATGGCACTTGGAATTTAGAATTCTCCACTCAAGGTACATATAATAATTTTATTAGTTTTCTAAAAGATTTAGAGAGTAACCTTAGAATTGTAGATGTGTCTTCTGTCCAGTTTTCTTCAAGTGGTAATTTAGGTCTTAATCCGAGCGTTCCAGAGGCTTATAAATATAGTTTTAAAATTAAGACTTATTGGTTAAAAAATTAAAACAAAAATATGGCAAAAATAAAAAACATTATAATATTTGGAGTGATTGCGATAGCTTTGATTTTGGTCTATATTTTTTTTATTAAACCATCTCCTGATACCGCTAATTTAGTTTCTTCCACTTCTTCTGCCACTACTCCAGACACAAATGTTGTAAGCCAAAACTCCGCAGTTGCTCAGGATCTCTTGTCTTTGTTGTTGAGTGTAAAAAGTATCAGGTTAGACGATTCTATTTTTTCTGATAAAGCATTTACTAGTTTACATGACTCTAGTATTTTACTTACTTCTCCGGGGAATGAAGGAAGACCCAATCCTTTTGCTCCAATTGGTTTTGATGCTCTTCCTGTTTCTCAGATTCCTCCTCCTTCTACAACTCCAGAAGTTTCTACGCCTTCTGCCACGGTTCCTATAGCCCCTTCAGTGCCTGTTGTACCAAAAACAACTACCAAAAAGTTATAGATAAATTACTTGTCCCGTTAGAAATTCTGTGGGCATGTTATAATGATAATATGATTATTAATTTAAAATTTCTAATGAGATGAGTTTTTTAGAAGAATTAGTAAAAAAGGGCTTAATCAATAAAGGCCAAATAAGTGAAGCTAAAAATCTTGCGAAAGAGAAATATAATGGTGATATTGACGAAGCCTTAGATGAACTTGGAGTTCCAGAAGAAAAAATCCTTGAAACAAAAGGAGAGTATTTAAAAATACCGATAAAAAAAATTGATATAAAAAAAGTATCTTTTGATGTTCTAAAATATATTCCAGAAGATGCAGCTATCTATTATCATTTTGTTCCTCTTCTCTTTAAAGATGGAATATTAGAAGTTGGTATTTTAGACGGAGAAAATCCACAAGTGATAGATGCTTTGCAATTTATTTCGGCTAAGTCGGGTATCCCTTTTAAGGTTTTTCTCATTTCTAACTCTGACTATAAAAGCTTAATGGAAAGTTATAAAAGTATGTCTATAGAAGTGGGGGAAGCACTAAATGAAATTAATAAAGATAAAGAGGATAATGATACCAAGAGTCTAAGTGAAGCAAGTTCTCTAGATAAAGAAATAAAAGAGATAAAAGGAGACGAAACAAAGATAGTAGAAGATGCCCCGGTTATAAAAATTGTCGCTGTCATGTTGCGTAATGCTATTGAAGGAAATGCTTCTGATATACACATAGAAAATACAGGAGAAAAAGTAAAAATACGTTTTCGTGTAGATGGTAGCCTGCATACGACAATAGTATTACCCATGAATATTTATAACGGCATAATCGCACGTATAAAAATTTTAGCTAAGTTGCGTTTGGATGAAAAAAGAAAACCTCAAGATGGATCTTTCAGTACGACTCTAGATGGACACAAAATAGATTTTCGTGTTTCTACCATGCCTGCCTATTATGGTGAAAAAGTCGTTATTCGTATTTTGGATGCAGAAAAGGGGGTAAAACCTTTAGACCAATTAGGATTATCAAAAAGAAACTTAGAAATGTTGAGGGATGCGATCAAAAAACCGTATGGCCTTATTTTGATTACTGGGCCTACAGGTTCTGGAAAATCCACCACTCTTTATTCAATGATGAATGAATTGGACAAAGAGACGAGCAATATTGTTTCCTTGGAAGATCCGGTGGAATATCATATGCCAGATATCAACCAGTCACAAATGATGCCTGAAATAGGATATACTTTTGCTTCTGGGCTTCGTTCTATTCTTCGTCAAGACCCAGATGTTATAATGGTTGGAGAGATACGTGATAAAGAAACAGCTCAACTTGCCATTCAAGCAGCTTTGACAGGTCACCTCGTTTTGTCTACTCTTCACACTAATAGCGCCATCGGTGCAATACCTAGATTGGTAGACATGGGTGTCGATCCTTATCTTATAGCACCAACTCTTATTTTGTCTGTTGCTCAACGTTTGGCTAAAATGACATGTCCTTCTTCTCGTAAACTTGTTCCAATGGAGGAGAGCGTTAAATTGCAAATAGAAAGCGAATTAAAGGATTTACCAGAAAAATTTAGAAAAGAGATAGAAATCAAAAATGAAATGTATGATGTTGTGCCATCTCCAGATTGTCCTTCTGGCACTCGTGGTCGTATTGCTATTTTTGAAATGTTTAAAATAGGTAAAGAAATGCAACAAGTAATACTGAAAAATCCAGTTGATGATGAAATATACAAAGTAGCCCGCAACGATGGAATGCTAATGATGAGAGAAGATGCTATGCTAAAAGCAATAAATGGTATTATTCCTTATAAAGAGGTTTTTGGATTTATTAATGAGAATGAATAAGTTGTTTATATGTGCTATCATTAAAAGTATATTTATAATATAATAATATATATGGAGGGAGAAAAGAAAAAAATTTTAATAGTAGACGACGATACATTTCTTTTAGATATGTATGCATTTAAGTTTAGTCAAAATAATTTCGAGGTTCATACTGCCCCTGGCGGGTTGCAGGCGATCGAAAAACTAAAAGATAATCTTAACCCAGATATTATTATGATGGACATAATAATGCCAGAAATGGATGGTTTTGAAATGTTGGAAAAAATAAATAAAGAAAATTTATCTCCCAGTTCTATAAAAATAATTTTGTCTAATAAAAGCCAACAAGCCGATATCGAAAGAGGTAATAGTTTAGGAGCTTCAGGATACATTGTAAAAGCAAATTCCACGCCTCAAGAGGTCATAGAACAGGTAGTGGATATTTTATCAAAAAAAACTGTTAAAACAATTACGAATTAACAATTACGAATTACAAATTAAAAAATGGATTATAAAAAAGAACTAGAAGAACTTATTTTGACAGTCGTTCATGAGAACGGATCTGATTTGCATTTAGGCGTAGGAAAAGTTCCTGCCATTCGTGTCGCAGGAGAACTCTTTTTTCTTTTGAAGCATGCAGTTTTAACAGAAAAAGATGTTGTCGGAATTTTGGGTGAAATTTTAGATAAAACGAAATTAGATAAATTTATGGAAGAGCAAGAAATAGATTTCTCTTATGATTTTCGTGGAGAAGTTCGTCTTCGTGGTAATGCTTTTTTCCAAAAAGGTTTGATAAGTGTTGCTTTGAGGTTAGTCCCGCAAGTAAAATCTCTTTCCGATTTGCATTTGCCCCCAGTTATTGCTGATTTAGCTCGTAAGAAACAGGGGTTTTTTTTAGTAGTTGGTCCTGTAGGGCAGGGTAAGTCAACTACACTTTCAGCCATGGTTAATTTGATAAACAATGAACAAGCACGACATATCATAACAATTGAAGATCCGATTGAATATATGTTTACTCCCAATAAATCAATTATTAATCAAAGAGAAGTCGGTATTGATACTAAAGATTTTCACACAGCACTTAAATCAGTTTTTCGTGAAGATGTGAATGTTATAATGATAGGTGAAATGCGTACTCCGGAAACGATTTCTACTGCTGTCTCTGCTGCAGAAACAGGACATTTGGTCCTTTCCACTCTTCATACTAATAATGCTTCACAGACAATAGACAGAATTATTGATTCTTTCCCAGGGAATCAACAAGATCAGATTCGTGTTGAACTCGCTTCTAGTCTAATTGGTATTTTTTCTCAAAGACTCATTCCTAGAATCACTGGTGGTCTCATTCCTGCTTATGAATTGTTATTAAACAATAATGCTGTTTCTAATTTAATTCGCGAGAAACGCACCAAAGAGATAGATGTAGTTATAGAAACAGGGATGGAATCCGGAATGATAGATTTAAACCACTCTCTCCTCGAACTTGTCCGTGCTGGAGAAATTACCATAGAAAATGCTTATCAATTTTCACTTAATCCAAAAGGCCTAGAGCGTATTTTGTAAATTACTTGTCCCGTACTAAATTTTTGATTACGGGAATATAATGATAAATATTAATAATTAAAATTTTAGTACCGGGATGTTATTCAAATATAAAGCAGTAGACGACAAAGGAATACAAAAATTAGGGGAGATTGATGCTCAAAATCGTGATATTGCTATAACCGGACTTCAACATAGAGGGCTCATTGTTATTTCTATTGAAGAAGAAGGCAAAAAATCTTTTTTGAAATTTGCATTTTTTGAAAAAGTACCGATGAAAAGTGTTGTTATTCTTTCTCGTCAGATTTCAACTTTATTCGGAGCACAGGTTTCTGCTTTAAAAGCTTTTACGATGTTGGCTGCTAGTACAGAAAATAAACCATTAGCAAAAAAACTTACAGAGATAGGGGATGACTTACAAGCAGGTATTTCTATTTCTGGTGCCTTAGCAAAACACCCAGATGTTTTTTCTGATTTTTATGTGAACATGGTGAAAGTAGGAGAAGAAACTGGAAAATTAAATGAAACTTTTGATCATTTGGCAAATTATTTAAATCGTCAATATGAACTTACTTCAAAAACGAGAAATGCTCTAATCTATCCTATATTCGTTGTCTGTACATTTTTTGTAGTGATGGGGCTTATGTTTGTCGTAGTTATTCCAAAACTCTCTGCTATCATTCTTGATTCTGGACAAGATCCTCCGATTTATACAAAAATTGTTATTGCGCTTTCAAACTTCTTTGTAAGTTATGGTTTTCTAGTTCTTATTTTTTTAGTACTTGCAGGTGTGTGGCTCTGGAGACTTTCTAAAACAGAAAAAGGTAAAATTTATATTGATAAAATGCGTCTTTCTATCCCAGCAGTAGGAAATCTTTACAGGAGGCTTTATCTTTCTAGAATTGCAGACAACATGGACACTATGCTTACTTCTGGTATCCCTATAGTTAGAGCTATTGATATTACCTCAGATGTCGTTGGTAGTAGGGTTTATAAAGAAATTTTAAAAGAAGTGGCAGATGGAGTGAAGTCTGGTCTTGCTTTTTCTGTTGCTTTTGAAAAACATGCAGAAGAGGTCCCAGGGATTATGATTCAAATGATAAAAGTGGGGGAGGAAACGGGTTCTTTAGGACAGATTTTGAAAACTTTGTCAGATTTTTATAAAAAAGAAGTTGATGATGCTATTGATACTTTGGTTGGTTTGATCGAACCAGTCATGATTGTCGTTTTAGGCTTGGGAGTAGGTATACTCTTGGTCTCTGTTTTGATGCCGATTTATAATCTTGCTGGGGGGATACAGTAAAAAAGACTGTGGATAACTATCTTGCACTTATGTTATATAATTAAATTATTAGAGTGAGTCGAAATTTATTATTAAATAAGATTATAACTATGAAAAGAATTAATTATAAAAAAGGTTTTACATTGATTGAACTTTTGGTTGTTGTTGCTATCATCGGTATCTTAGCTTCAGTTGTTTTAGCATCTTTAAATAGCGCTAGAACAAAAGGTTCTGATGCTGCTATAAAGGCTGCTATGAGTAATGCTCGTGCACAAGCTGAGCTTTCTTATGATACAGCTCAATCATACACAGGCACTTGTGCTGCTATCAGGCCTATGGTTTTGAATGCTTTGCAAAAACTAAATTCGGCCGCAACAGCTGCTAACATAAACGAAGTTCTTACCACAGCTTATGCGTATAGTAATGTGGGAACATCACCTGCTGCAACTTGCCATGAGACTTCAACTGCTTGGGCAGCAATAGTTTCGTTGAAAGCTCCAGTAAATGCTGGTGCTGGTGGTTGGTGTGTTGATAGTACTGGTGCTTCAAAAGAATCAACAGCTCTTGCTGGAAGTGCAACTTCTTGTCCATAATTTATTGGAAATTTCTTAAAAACAAAGGCCATTCTGACTTAAAGTTAGGGTGG
>DAIEQH010000003.1:33603-34012 GCA_027347985.1 Candidatus Nomurabacteria bacterium
TTTAAAAGGCCGACTTTTTAATAAGAAACTATTTATATTTTTTGTTTATGAAAAACTTTAAAAAAGGTTTTACCCACCAAAATTTTAGAAATAAAATTTCAGGCGGGTTTACATTGATTGAACTTTTGGTTGTTGTTGCTATCATCGGTATCTTAGCTTCAGTTGTTTTAGCATCCTTAAATAGCGCTAGAAGTAAAGGTGCAGATGCAGCTATAAAAGCAAATTTGGCGAATATACGTTCCCAGGCTGAACTTCTATATGACAAAAATGGGAGTTATGATATTGATACTACTCCTACGGCAGTTGCAAAAGGAACATGTACAGCAACTGCTAATAGTCTTTTTGCAGATCCATCAATCGCTGGTCAGATTGCTTCTGCCAAATCATCTTCAGGGGGATTTAGCTCCTG
>DAIEQH010000040.1 GCA_027347985.1 Candidatus Nomurabacteria bacterium
AAAGGTACAAACGGATTTGGTGATCAAATAGTATCACTTAAAAAAATAAAAAGCCTAAAAATTGTTCGATTGACCAAACCGCAAAATATATTCAAGTTTAATATTAGCAAGAAAGTAAATACTAATGTTGCAGGGGACATGCCGACATTTTGATATTAAATAATTAATATTTTATAAAAGGTTTAGATGCATATACCAGTTAAGGGAAGAGCTATCTTATTCATAGCGCGGCAAGCCGCAATGGAATATGGAATATGTATGATGGAATATGTAAAATCATTTCAAATATCTTGACATAAAAAACAAAGATTAAAATGGAAATACTATAAAGATATAGAATGTGAATGCGACACTAATGGTGAATTTTTTCTTAATTTTTTCATTGTTGATCAATCTTTTCCTGATTTTTTTAATTGCGAAAATAAGTTATAACAAAGGCGGAATTGCGTACATATTATACAGACTACATCTGACTTCAAAGACGCCAACAGGAATAATTACACCCGGACTTCCCACTCCTTACTATAAACAGAGGGCTAGTCATTTTGAAACTTTACCGAATGAAGAAAACGGGATAGTTTTTATAGGTGACAGTATTATTAATGGCTGCGAGTGGAGTGAGTTGCTTCAGAATTCAGACATAAAGAATAGAGGGATTATAAGTGATTCAACTGAAGGCATTCTAAACAGGATTGAAAAAACTTTAGAGTCAAAGCCAAAAAAGATATTTATTATGATTGGGGTCAATGACTTATCGTCGGGCTCACCATTGGATTTGATCGTCAGCAATTACGAGAAGATAGTTGATAAGATAAAAGCTAATTCGCCGTTGACTGAGATCTATATTCATAGTGTGCTCCCTACTAATAATATTTATTATAAAGGGGACGCAACCAACGATAAGATAAGGATTTTAAATGAACGACTACAATCTATTGCAAACAAATACGGGCTAAATTATATCGATGTATTTTCCAAAGTTTTAGATAACAACGGAAGGCTAGATGAAAGATATTCAAATGACGGTGTACATTTATTAGGGAAAGGTTATTTAGTTTGGAAAATTATAATTGAAAAGTATATTAATTAGATTACTACAAGGAAACACTTCAAGCAATAAAACCGGAGTATAGATGAGAAAATTTTACTTTTATTTCTTTACTATTTTTTTAATATCAATATTATTTTATAGCTGTTCTACAAGTACTTTGGAAAGGGAGGCAACAAAGACTAAGCCCCCAGTTAGCATACATAAAGAAGAAAGCAAGGTAGACACTGTTAAAAAGAAAATAGTCTCCTTTATTGATTTTCTAAAGGGTTCTAGAGTGGAATCAATAAAAATTGATTCGGTAAAAAGAACAGTTGTAATTATTTGCGACAAAGAACTTTCTTACATTCCATTTCGAGAGGACAAGGTAGAAGACATTTATTCTGAAGTAAAGAATGATTTTGGAGAAGACTATAAAGATTATTCATTTACTATAAAAACTCTGGGTTATCCAATAGAAGATTTGGTTCCTAATTATTTTAGGAGCGATACTACAGAATATGATACAACACGGCTGCCCCGATATTATTACCGTCCTAATCCAGTAACTCAAGACATAAGCAAGAAATTTATTCCTTCAAATGGTCTATTTAATAGAAATATTATAGTATGGCCAAGCCATGGCTGGTATTATGCAAACAAAGAAAATAGATGGGAGTGGCAGCGCCCAAGAATTTTTCAGACGGTAGAAGATTTGCTCCCCTTATCTTTCACAGTACCATATTTATTACCCATGCTAGAGAATGCAGGAGCAGTAGTTTTTGATCCAAGAGAAAGAGACAGGCAGATAAATTCAGTAGTAATAGACAATGACACTCGCAATGATGTGAAAAAGAGATATTATATCGAGACAAGCAAAGGTAAAAAACATAGATGGGTAAAAGGTAAGGGCGCTGGTTTTGCGATCGGAAAACCACCATACCCTTCTGATTATAATCCTTTTCAAAAAGGCACGTATAAGAAAACACTTTCAGATAAAGTTGAATCTGCCTCAGTAAGTTGGATTCCAAATATTCCGGAAGAAGGTCACTATGCTGTTTATATCTCATACCATGAATCGGCAGAAAATGTTTCAGATGCAAGATATACTGTTTATCATAGCGGTGTAAAAACAGAATTCAGAGTAAATCAGCAGATAGGCGGAAGCACCTGGATTTATCTTGGTGAATTCAAATTTGAAAAAGGTTATCATCCTAAGAAAGACAAGGTAGTATTAACAAATAAAAGTAATGAAGCGGGCAAAGACTTAACATGCGACGCAGTGCGGTTTGGCGGCGGTATGGGGATTATAGAGAGAGGAGGCGAAGCAAGCGGTCGTCCAAAGATATTTGAAGGAGCGCGTTATTATTTACAATATGCGGGTATGCCGGATTCTTTAGTATATAATTTAAATAAGAACAAGAATGACTACAATGATGATTACCAGAGTCGTCCTGAATACGTGAATTACCTATACGGAAAACCGTTTGGGCCAAATTCAGATCGAGATATCAAGGGGCTCGGTATTCCGATTGATCTTTCATTAGCTTTTCATACTGATGCAGGAATTACGCACAATGATACTACGATTGGGACACTTTCAATCTACAGTATTTCCGATGCAAAGCACAGAAGATTTTTCCCAGACGGAATATCCAGGTTAGCCAATCGTGACTTAGCGGATATTATGCAGACACAAATCGTTGATGATATACGGGCAAAATACGACCCTGCATGGACACGCCGACATTTAGAAAACGGAAACTATAGTGAATCTCGTAATCCAAATGTACCATCAGTATTGATAGAGTTATTATCGCATCAGAATTTCACGGACATGAAGTTTGGGCATGATCCTCAGTTTCGTTTTGATGTAGCGAGAGCAATGTATAAAGGTATGCTTCGTTTCATAGCCACAGAGAATCATTATAAATACGTTGTAGAGCCATTACCGGTAAATCATTTTATGAGTTCAATGGATAGCCAAGGCAATGTTACTCTCAAATGGCAGCCTACAGAAGATCCACTTGAAGCGACAGCTAAACCGGATAGATATATCGTATACACCAGAGCAAATGACGGAAGCTTTGATAATGGTGTGCTTGTTTATAATCAAAGCTATGAAATTAAGACAATAAAGCCAGGGGTTATATACAGCTACAAAGTAACGGCAGTAAATAACGGCGGAGAGAGCTTTCCGTCGGAGATACTGTCGGTCTGCAGAATGGATAGCCGTAAGAAGCCTGTATTGATAGTCAATGGGTTCTATAGAGTAGCCGGACCGGCATACGTGCAGAGTGCAAAGTTCACGGGGTTCTTAAATGAAAAGGATCCGGGTATTGCCGACAGGTATGATTTAAGCTATACGGGAAGTGAATATGATTTTGA
>DAIEQH010000041.1 GCA_027347985.1 Candidatus Nomurabacteria bacterium
ATTACTTGATGTAGTATTTGCATTGGATAAATTTAGATTTTATCTTGTTGGCTCACCAATTGTTGTTTTTAGTGATCATGCAGCATTAAAATATCTTCTCTAAAAAAAGGATGCGAAACCTAGACTCATTAGATGGATCCTGTTACTCCAAGAATTTGATCTCACAATTCAAGATAAAAAAGGAGTACAAAATGTGGTTGCTGATCACTTGTCTAGACTCATATTTGATGAATCATCTGAGACTACACCAATAAATGACATGTTTCCAGACGAGCAACTTTTTAGCGTTTCTAATTTACCCTGGTTTGCTGATATTGCTAATTTTCTTGTTACAGGACAAATCCCATCTCATTGGAATTCACAGGACAAGAAGAAATTTCTTTCTCAGGTACATAATTTCTTTTGGGATGACCCTTATCTTTTTAAATATTGCCCTGACCAAATTATAAGAAGATGTGTGCCTGATAATGAAATTCAAAGAATTATTTCTTTTTCTCATTCTGAAGCATGTGGTGGTCATTTTTCTGCAAAGAAAACT
Source organism: Candidatus Nomurabacteria bacterium (assembly GCA_027347985.1). GTDB lineage: Bacteria > Patescibacteriota > Minisyncoccia > Phycocordibacterales > UBA9973 > UBA9973. The sequence goes on from DAIEQH010000041.1 coordinate 539, forward strand.
ACTGCCAAAATTTTACAATGTGGATTTTATTGGCCTACTCTTTTTAAAGACACCTATGAATTTTGTAAGGCATGTGACCGTTGTCAAAAGTTAGGAGGGATAACCCGTAGAAATATGATGCCATTGAACCCTATTTTGATTATTGAAATTTTTGATTGTTGGGGTATTGATTTTATGGGTCCATTTCCACCCTCTTTTGGTTACTTGTACATATTAGTTGGTGTTGATTATGTTTCCAAATGGATTGAGGCCATTCCTTGTAAAAACAATGACCACAAGATTGTCTTGAAATTTTTGAAAGAAAACATTTTTTCAAGATTTGGGATACCTCGTGCAATAATAAGTGATGGGGGTTTACACTTTTGTAATAGACCTTTCGAAAATTTAATGAAAAAATATGGAATTACTCACAAAGTGTCTACTCCTTATCACCCACAAACAAGCGGACAAGTTGAACTTGCAAATAGGGAAATCAAACACATTTTGGAAAAGTCTGTAAATCCAAATCGTAAAGATTGGTCTTTAAGATTAATTGATGCACTTTGGGCTTATCGTACTGCATTCAAATCACCACTTGGAATGTCTCCCTATAGAATTGTTTTTGGAAAAGCTTGTCATTTGCCTGTTGAATTGGAACATAAAGCATTTTGGGCCATTAAGATGTTTAATTTCAATTTAGACAAGGCAAATTCATTAAGAAAACTTCAATTGAATGAACTGGAAGAAATTAGAAATGAAGCCTATGAAAATTCTCGAATTTATAAGGAACGAATGAAGGTATTTCATGATAAAAATATTGTTCGAAAAATTGTTAAACCTTCACAAAAAGTTCTATTATATAATTCGAAATTGCACTTGTTTCCTGGAAAACTTCGTTCCAAATGGAGTGGACCTTTTATTGTTAAAACTGTTTATCCTCACGGTGCAGTGGAAATTGAAGATCCCAAAAATGGTAATGTTTTCAAGGTTAATGGACATCGTTTGAAGCCATTTTTTGAGAATTTCAATAATGAACGAGAGTCTACCACTTTGAATGAGCCTGTGTACAACATTTGATACTTGTTTGTATTTATTGTTATTTGTGTGTTGTCTTTCTTTCTTTGTTGGTTTTCTTTCTCTGCAGTTGTTTCCCGGTCAAGTGGCGGATAACGGTACTCCGTGACTCTTTACGTCGGTTAATTCAGTTTCCCAAAATAACTGAAACAAAAAAGAAAAAAAAAACACTTTCTTCTCCTTCTTTTTCTTTCCATGCTTTTCACAATGGATGATATACTTTCTAATTTGCTAAAATATTTTCCTTCTTTTCCTAGAAATGCTTTATTGAAAATTTACCAAGCCAGGTGCGAAAGGTTAAGAATGCTCATGCTTAAAGGAATTCCTGAAGATATACGTTGGATAATTGAAGCAAAAGTTCGATTAGAAGGTGAATTTTCTAATACATTTGTTTCACGTATGCCTGGGCTAGGTAAGAGTTCTTTTGCAAAGAAACGAAGAGCAAAAAGGTTACAAGTTTGTTATAAATGTGCACGTTGGACTTGTAATGCACGTTGTCGTTCTATAGGAATGGTGTCTATAAATCGAGAAGATAAAATACAATTCATAAAGGATGGACTGAGTAGAGAGTCTTTGGATAACATTCTATTGACTCTTGAGACGCATCCTAGTGGATATGTTCAACGTGAAATTCTTAATTTACACACACAATTCCAAAAAGAACGTGGTCGTTATAGTCTTGGGAATCTGACTTTAAAAGACCCTGTTTGCCAATTTATAAGAAAATTGGATGGGAAGCCAATCCTCGACCCATAGAGGGCGTTTAAGCCGTTACTAGACGTAAAACTAGAGGAAGATGTGAGCCACAATCACAACTATTTGTAAATATTAATTTTTTTTATTTTGTATGTTATTAGTTAGTTGTTTTTGCTTTCTTTCTTTCTTTGTTTGTTTTATTTTTCTTGGAGACCACAACATCAAGAGTACAAGCCTCTTCAACTTTTCAGGTAATATCTATACCCTTCTTTTATTTTTATCCTTTAACATTGAGGACAATGCTTAATTTAAGTTGGGGGGTAAGGTATCTTCTTCTCTTTACATATTCTTCTCTTTACATTCTTATAAAAAAAAAAAAAATTCATTTTCAAGTTTTGTTTTGAATTTTATCATTTAAGTAGACAATTATCACACCATGTTTCCTAAATTATTTGTTCGAGTTAGCAATAAATGAGGAAACTAGAGTTTGAAGAGTGAAATAAATCTAATTATTGGAAGAATTGCATGCCAAGTAATTTTGTTCCAAGTGAGTTTCGAGCCTATTATTTTTCCTTGGAGAATACCCTTCTTGGCCCACAATTTGTGCATAACCTTGATATTGATATTGATCTCTTGGATTTTCAACTAATACTTAAAAAAAAAAATGTGTTGCTATATTAGAAAGCCCATTAAGCTAGTTGATATGGATAGCTATTTTATTTCTTGAAAAATGATAGAAGGCATTCTTTGATCCGTTTGAGCCTTTCAAGCCTACCTTTTTATGTGTTTTCCCTTAGTAAGCCCTTTGAGCCATTAAATAAAAAAAAATCATTTCTTATCCTATTTACCACATCCAATTCTACTTTTGGATTTCTAACCTATTTCTTTTTGTTATCTACTACCATTTTATGTTTGAGAAGAGTTTACATTTCAAAGAAAAAGATGGTGAAAAAAAAAATGAAGAAGTGTTCAAATATATTTATATATCATTGTTTAAAAAATAGAAAAGAAAATAAAAAAATAAAAGTATATAAATTGTTATT
>DAIEQH010000042.1 GCA_027347985.1 Candidatus Nomurabacteria bacterium
AATTACCGGATAATTAGAAAGCTTTATCAAATCAAGCTATAATGAGTTTTGCACCAAACTCTAGTACAATGAATTGATTTACATAGTTTATTTAGCTATAATACAACTCTATTCTATGTTAAGACCAAAAGAAAAAGATGCAGATATTTTTGAGCGGTTTCCGAAACTCAAAAAGATTCCGCAAGACAGATTTCCGCAACATGTCCATATTATTCCCGATGGAAACGGCAGATGGGCAAATAAATTCCATAAATTTCCCTTATTCGGACACAAAAAGGGAGCGGAAGTTCTAAAGAAAATAATTAGAGAATTAGACAAATTACCAATAAATACTGTGAGTGTCTGGGGTTTTTCAGCCGATAACTGGAAAAGATCCAGTAATGAAATAAAAGGCTTAATGGCAATTTTTGAAAAAACAATTAAGGAAATGCAAAAGGAATTAATGGAAAAAGAAACAAGATTTTTCCATCTTGGCAGAAAAGACAGAATACCAAATTCTCTTAAAGAAATCTTGGAAGAAACAGAAGAAATGACAAAAAATTTTAAAAAGAAAAAATTTTCTGCGGCAATTGATTTTGGAGGAGTTGATCAGGAAATAAGAATAATGAAACTGGTACAAAAATTACCAAAAGACACAATTATAGATACTCAACTTTTAGATAAATTAAGAGACGGAGGAGGTCAGATAACGCCGGCAGATTTAATTATTAGAACTTCCGGAGAAAACAGAACTTCGGATTTAGGATGGATTGCCCAAAATGCGGAATTTTACTCAATAGAAAAACTTCTACCTGACTCCGATATAAATGATTTCATCGAAGCTTTGGTGGATTATTCAAAAAGAGAAAGAAGATTTGGCGGCAGGCTAAATCATGGAATTACAACAATTTAAAAAAACTATTGACCCTCTTATTCAAGCTTTTTTAGATAAAAAACTAAAAAGTCTTTCAGTTATTGGAAATGAAGCTACAAAAGAGTATTTAAATTATTTAAAGCTGTTTTTAAATGAAGGGAAAAGAATTAGAGCATATCTTGCCTTTCTTACTTATAAAGCTTATGGCGGGAAAAAAGATAAAGATGCCTTAAGTCTTTTAGTTTTTATTGAACTACTCCATGCATTTCTTCTGATACATGATGACATCATGGATAAAGCAGATAAACGTCACAATATTAAAACCGCCCATAAATTTATAGAAGAAAAAGTTAAACACCTAACACGAATTGATTCAGGTTATTTTGGAATTTCCCAGGCTATTCTTTTAGGAGATTATCTTTTTTCCTGGACGCATGAAATACTAGATACTAATGCAAGTTTTGACAAAGAAATAATAAAACAAGTTAAATTAATTCTTTCAACAATTATGGACGAGGTAATTTTGGGTCAAATGATTGATTTAAATACAACTCTTTACGAAAAAGTCAGTAAAGAAGAAATTATGAAAAAAATAACTTTAAAAACTGCGTATTACTCATTTGTAAGGCCGATGCAAATCGGAGCAACTCTTTCAGGAAAAGAATATGATGAAAAATTTCTTGAAAATTTTGGTAAACATTTAGGAATAGCTTTTCAAACACAGGATGATTTATTGGATATAAAATTTGAAGAGCTACAAACTCATAAAAGCTCTTTTAACGATATTGAACAACGTCAACAAACTTTTTTTAGTTACTTTATTTTTAATGAATGGTCTACGAAACAGAAAATTCTACTTTCAAAATATTTCGGTAAACACCTATCTGATTTTGATAAAAAAATCTTAAGAAAAATGTTTGAAGAATCAGGAGCAATTGCATATGGAGAAAAAATAATGCAGGAGAATTTTAAGCAAGCGAAAATACTTTTAGAGAAACAGGAGATGAATCAGGAATATAAAAACTTATTCTTTAAGCTTATTAGACTAATAGAAAACCGCCAAAGTTAGCTTTTAGCCTTAATTATTGATATAATTATGCCTCTTAATTATGAGCCGATTAGCAGAAAGATTTATTGATAGACCTTTCATACCTGAAGTTTCGAGATATCCTTTTTCAGTTCAGGAAACTGTGGTTGCGGGAGATTTAGGACAATGTGGCGGGGTTAGAATGGCGCTAAAAGTAACAAAAGATCTTTTGGAATATGCTGATGGAAAAATTCCTATTTATGCCAACAACGCACCTGTTCACAATAAATTGATAACCGAAGCTTTCCAGGCTAAAGGTTTAGTAATTGAACCAGAAATTGATAAAATTCTTCCAAATTCGATTTGGATTTTATCTGCACACGGAACATCACCTGAAATAGTCACTAAAGCAAAAGGAAAAGGAATTTTGGTTGTAAATGTTGAGTGTCCACTAGTAACTAGGGTGAGGAAAGAAGCAGCAAGAGCTGAAGAAAAAGGAGAACATGTAGTGTACCGCGGGGCAAAAAATCATCCGGAACCAAGTGCAATACTAGGTGGACTAAAAAATCCCCAAAGCGCTACTTTTATAATAGACGAGACCGATTTTAGCACAGTTAGATTACCTTCGGAAAGACCCATAAGAGTATTAAATCAAACGACTCTTTCTACACGAGGCATTAAAATAGAAATTGACAAATTAAGAGATTTAAATCCAGGCATTAAAATTCCTGATCCTATGGGAATATGCTACGCAACCGATAACAGGCAGGATTCACTATACGGCATTTTTTCTAACCCGCAAAAACCAATAGACTTTTTAGTAGTAGTTGGTTCAAAAAATAGTCATAATTCACAAGAGTTAAAAAATATAGGAGTAGGTTTCTTGGGAAAAGACAAAGCTGTACTTGTAGATTCACCTGACGAGATTAATCCTGTATGGTTTTCAGAAAATATAAAAAGAGTTGGTTTAACGTCCGGAGCTTCGGTACTTGACGAGTATACCATAGAGATTTTAGAATGGTTTAGAAAAAGAGGGTCTAATCTTACTTTTCTAATAGGGAAAGAGGATGATCCAAGATTTGATGATTTAACATTCCCATTACCCCAAAATGATATAGCTAATGCTAAAGCATATTTAGATAAACAAAATGTTGCATGAAAATTAATAATTACTACAAACAAAAGCAAATAATTGCAAGGGTTGATAGAAAAGGTAATGTTATTGGAAAAGTTGAAAAATGGGAAGCACATAGAAAAGGTATTCTACACAGGGGTCTTTCAATTGCTTTAATTTATAAGGATTTATATATTTTGCAGCACAGAAAACATCCTGCTTTTGACGGAGTATATGATTTGACAACTTCCTCGCATCAACTATTTATTAAAAATAAACTTCAAGATACAA
>DAIEQH010000043.1 GCA_027347985.1 Candidatus Nomurabacteria bacterium
ATATTGGGGATTTCATCGATTGATTGAACAGACAATATTTTCTTCCCTATCTTCTCTCCAAATTGTTGAGCATGAGTTAGGTCGGCGGCATCAGGCCGCCCTACGGCAATGGGGGCTTCCGAATTGGAAAAGGAATGTTCCCCTATGTATGCAGCACAGGCAATAGGTCTGCATCCTCTTTTTATTGTGGTATCTTTAAGTTCGAGTAGCGCATCGTCATATTCGCGATTCCCATAAACGACAACACAAACAGCTGGGGTGTTATGAGCTTTAATCGTATCTAACCAGTCAAGTGCATTAGTTTGGGCTCTGCCAAAGTAAACAGGCACACCTATAATAAGCAATTCATTTTTAGACGTTTCTAATTTTTGTTTTCTTCCTTCCGGTTTTGTGATATCTATTATTTCCATTGCGCCATGGGTGATTCCCTGTGCAATTCTTTCAACAACCTGTTTAGTCGTGCCTGTAGGCGAAAAATAAATGAGTTTTAATAATTCTATTTTCATTAATCTCTCCAATAAAGAGGCATATGGGATGAATTCATTATGCCGTAATTATGCTTTTAATTGCTGCACAACGCCGGAACTCATGGGGAGGCATCCTTAATGTGGGGTCAGGTCTTTGATCTTGATATTTTCTTATTATCATCATTTATCATCCCACTTATCGTTGAATAATGCAGCCTATCCGCAGTGGGCGTGCCAGGGTGGCCTTTAATGGGTGACCCCCGTTCGTTTCTCTAAGCCAACTTGCTTGTAATAAATCACCTTACAGATGAAAGTGTATTTCTATATTTTTCACATAATATTTTTGAGGTCCCCAAAAAAGCTGAAACAGCTAATTTATCAGCTTTCCAATTAGCAGAACCGAAAGGGCCTAAATACACTTCTTGTGGAACAATATATTCAGCTTCATTAGCCATGTAGTCATTTACGTTGAAATTCTCATTGTATATTTCCTTGCCGTCTTTGATGATTATTATTCCCAAATCAAATGATACTGAAGCAACCTGACTTAACAATCCGACATTTCTGATTACCCAGCGATAATTCTTCATCTTGCTTATTATCACGATGTTAGATTTCATCTCGTTTTCAAACAATAAGCTATTGCTGATTACTTTTTTTGCGCTTTCCTTCTGGATCATCTCAAGATCCAACTCAAGAAGAAATAAATGTCCCGATAATTTTGTGTCTGGCTTTCCTGAAAACTGCTTTTCTCCTTCTACGACGAAGGATATATTAGCTCCGTTAAAATAGTTTGAGCGTAGTGTAGCGTCATAAGGTATTTTTAAGGTATCAACATTCTTTAAATTTGCCTGCACTGTACAACCAGAGATTAAAACATACAATGCAAGGAAAGCACTTTTCAATGTAGTATTCATAATTACTCCTTTTATACTATTAAGGCTTAATGAGGCAGTTACTTCCCTGTTTTCTTGTTCAGCTAATCTCCTTAGCTCCTATTTATAAAAAGAAGGGTCGTAGCCCGGAAACATTTAATATCGGGTCTTGGGTGGTTGTAGCATACGTACAGCATCGAGGGAGGAGGGATTACCGCTATCTCCCCGATCGCTCCATCCGGATTGAGAAGTTGTTGCGCAACTGTTGAGAAGCATTAATAGTGAAAGAACCAAGAAATACTTTTTCATTTCTGTCCCCCTTTCTTTTTATTAGAAATTATCTTTATAGTATGGCAAATGCATAAGTTCACCATTGCAGGTGGCAGATAAGCCTTGATTCCAGCTTTTACCTCCAAAAATTGCGTAGCCTTGAAATATGTCTCCGGGACGAAAAGCTCTTCGACTTGCCAGGAAATAACATCCATCATAATATGGCGGATAATTAACACAAGGCTTTTCCCCAACTGAAATTATATACACAGCAATGCGTTTAATTTGTGAACCTTCTTTTATTGAAAAATTACAGCTAGAGTCAACTATTTTTGCCCTTAGTTCAAAGAGGCCAGTGCCACTATGGGGCACCATGGTTCCGCACCCATAAATTCCGCTGAACATTGAAATAAATAACATTGACTTCAACATAATTCTTACCATTATTCTTCTTCCTTCTGAACCAGCTAATGAGAAATAATGAGTAATGACAATGGCAACAGGAATGCCAAATTTGAGTCCTCTTTTGGTGTTATGTTTCATTTTATTACTTGGTTTAACGCTGGGCGTGAGCCGACCGGACCACAAACGCTGGAATGAAAAACACCAGAGGCTATTCCCGGTCGGCTCAATGCCGTTGGAAATGTCCTATTTCTTCAGCTTCAACAACTCTTTTTTCTGAACTGGTGTTAGCCAGAAGGTAGTTTGAGCATTCGAATCTATACTGATCTTGACTTTTCCGTACTTTTTTGTGCCAACAAAAATTTCAGCGCCTTCCATTATGAACTTATCAGATGTCAGTTCAATATTATTTTTTCCTATAGCCATTCTTTTTATAACGCCATCAACAGCTTTGACTTTGTTATCGGCGCCAACCCTCAGACTAGTTAGTTCCGCTTCAAAAATAATATACAATTCTTTCTGATCGACTTTTTCATATTTCGCTTCACCTGCCTGCGTAAAGACGCTGGAAGTGAAACTTAGGGCCAAAGTAAAAAAGAGTAAAAATACGACTCCCTTAACACGTTTGAACATTGCAGTATCTCCTTTCGTTTTTGTCTTCTTTCCAGCAAGTTACTATCAGATCTTCCCCATTACGCCAAAATGTATCACACTGGCGCATACCAGGTCAATACAAAATTCTTTAAAATCAAAGGAAAAAAACTACTTGACTCGACTTCGCATATGCTCGGTAATTCCGACAAAAGCGAACTTCGTATAGCAAGGGGGATTTTGCAAATGAGGACAAAAGGGGTCTTGCCTGAGTTTCAAGAATTTCTTCTTTCGCACAAATTAGCTTCTGAAAAACATGTCCTTTTTCTCGCAATCTGGGCCGGCAAGTTCCTTGCCTTCAGCAACAGGAATGGATCGGCTCAGGTCCCGTAAATTTGGGATATACGCAGCAGGGGCAAGACGGTCAATGAGCCCTGGGCAGGGCTATGCTACCGGCGGTCTTTCTCCTGGTAGAGCGGTCCCTCATACGCCCCTCCCTCCACCTTGCTCTTCCGGTACTCGTGGTAGGCGTCCCTCATGGCCGCATAAGGCTCAACTGACGCCTCCTTGAAATCCTCGTAATCACCGATCCGCAGGGAGGTGTCGTTGACCCGCTCG
>DAIEQH010000044.1 GCA_027347985.1 Candidatus Nomurabacteria bacterium
GAATAATATAAAAGCAAAAGCATAGACTGATGTTTCTAAAATTGGAGTGAATAATCTATTCCAAATGACCTCAAAGCCTACCGAAGAAAATCCAGTTGTAAATAACAAACCTAAAATAAATTTATCTTTGCTATTCAAATCTTTAAGTCTCCACAAATTTTTCTCTTCATTTTCTATCGTTTCGCTCTCATTCTTTTTTAATTTTCTAGCCAAGAAGATAGCCATCGTGGCAATTAAGAAATTTAAGCATGCAGCAAAAAATAAAGTATTTTTAAGTCCTAATGATTCTATAAAAATGAGCGCCGTTATCAAAGTGCCAGCCATAGCTCCAAAAGTATTTGCTAGATACAAAAAACTAAAACCATTTTTATCTTTTGCCAAGTGTCGATTGATGTAATCCATAATGAGTGGGATAGTCGTTCCCATTAAAAAACACCATGGCAACATTGCGAGAGATAAAACCAGGGCAGAAAGTGCGAGATAGAGAGTGGAATTCGTTTCTCCAAAACTCAAAAGCCAATTGTGCCCAAGAGAAAAAAGTTTTGGGACCAAAAAGGCCCCGAGCCCAACACCTGCTTCAGCGAAAGCATAAAAATATAATGATGTGATTTTATGTTTTTTTGCTAGCTGAATCGAATATCTACCTCCTACAAAAGAGCCCAAGACAAGCCCTAGCATGAAAACTGAAACTACGACTGAGATAACTTGAGTATTCACACCAAAATCAGCAAAAGCCAACCGTAACCAGACTGTTTGATACAATAAGGCACAAAATCCGGAAATAAAAAATAGAAGAAAAAGAATCTTTTTTATCATAAACAATCTCCAAATTTTAACATAATTTTGACTATTTTAACAAATAAATCAACTAGCAATAATCCTTTTTTGGTATATAATCTCTAAACGTATGAAAAAAGACAAAATACAAATAATAATATTAGCAGGTGGCAAAGGCACTAGAATGAAGTCGGAAGAACCAAAGGCTTTGACTTTATTTAAAGGAAAACCTTTTTTAAAACACATTCTTGAAACTATTCAAACATTGGATTTAGCATTAAAGCCTATCATCGTCGTTGGTTATAAAAAAGAAAGAATTTTCGAAGTTATGGGTAAAGACAATAATTATGTTACTCAAGAGGAACAACTGGGTACTGGGCATGCCGTTTTGGTAGCAAGAGAACAAGCAAATAAAATTTCGCATGAAATGATATTAATATTATCTTCCGACCAACCCCTTGTTTCTAAACAAACTATTGAAAAGATTATTTCCACTCATCTAGAAAAACAACCAACAATTACCTTGGGTACAGCCATAGTACCTGATTATGAAGGTTGGAGAGAAGGATTATATTCAAATTTTGGAAGAATTATACGTGATACAAATGGAAAAATTGAAAAATTAGTTGAGTTTAAAAATGCAAACGACCAAGAGAAAAAAATAAAAGAAGTAAATCCAGCAATCTATTTATTTGATGCAAAATGGCTTTGGAATAATATTGATAAAATGGAAATTGACCCAACTAGAAATGAATATAAACTAACCGACATGATACATATTGCATTTTCACAAAACAAAGAAATAGAAGGGGTACCTATAATCAACCTCATTGAATCATTACAACCAAACTCCAAAGAAGAACTAGAAATATTAGAAAAAATCACCTAAAAAATTCATAGCAAGTTCATTTTTAAAATATTATAATTGTTGCTCACATTATAAATTAACTAAAATAACTTATGCAAAACCCTTTTCAAAATGGAATGTCTCAATTAGATAAAGTCGCGAAGATAAAAGACTTTGGTAATGAGTTTATTATGCGATTGAGAGAACCCGACCGCGACATCAAAGTTTCTATACCAGTCAAAATGGATGATGGTTCTATAAAAATTTTTGAAGGATACAGAGTTGAGTATAATAATGCCCTAGGGCCTTACAAAGGTGGAATCAGATATCACAAAGATACTGAAATAAACGAAGTGAAGGCTCTCGCCTTCTGGATGACACTCAAATGTGCCGTGGCAGGAATTCCTATGGGCGGAGGTAAAGGCGGAATAGCAGTTGACCCGAAAGAATTATCAAAGGGAGAATTAGAAAGACTTTCTCGCGGATGGGTGCGAAGATTTGCGGACATTTTAGGACCCAAAAAAGATGTTCCTGCCCCAGATGTGAATACGACTCCTGAAATAATGGCTTGGATGGCGGATGAATATGCGAAAATTACTGGAGATGAAACTGGTGCAACCTTCACGGGTAAACCACTAGACAAAGGTGGCTCAGCTGGACGAGGGCCCGCAACTGGACTCGGTGGATTTTATGTTTTTAATTCTTTGCGTGCACAGTTGGGACTACCTGAAAAGTGTAGCGTCGTGGTGCAAGGTTTTGGAAATGTCGGATTGAATGCCGCTCAAATCTTTATAGAAAACGGACACAAAATCATAGCCATTTCTGATTCAAAAGGAGGAACTTATAATGAGAATGGTTTAGATATAGAAAAACTTATTGAACATAAGAAAAAAACTGGTTCCTTGGCAGATTTTGAAAATGGTAAAAATTTAACAAACAAAGAACTCTTGGAAACTCTATGTGATGTCCTAGTGCCTGCTGCTTTTGAAAATCAGATAACTGAAGCCAATGCGGGAAAAGTAAGCGCCAAGGTCATTTTAGAGCTTGCCAATGGGCCTATAACGCCAGAAGCTGATGAAATACTATTCAAAAAAGGTATCCCTGTCATACCAGACATTTTGGCAAATTCTGGAGGTGTGACAGTCTCTTATTTTGAATGGGACCAAAATTTAAAAGACGAACATTGGAGTGAAAAAGAAGTCTTTGATAAGCTTTTGCCTATGATGAATGATGCTGCTCAAAAAACTTTCAAAAAAGCAAAAGAATATTCCACCGACCTTCGTCGTGGTGCTTTTATCGTGGCACTTGAAAGAATACAAGAGAAAATAAAGTAATTAAATGTGCGCGATACAGGGATCGAACCTGTGACCTTGTCTACGTCAAAGACACGCTCTACCAACTGAGCTAACCGCGCGTAGTTTTACTATACAAAAAATTTTATATAAATACAAATAGATAAACTTGACTTTTTAAAATATATATGAT
>DAIEQH010000045.1 GCA_027347985.1 Candidatus Nomurabacteria bacterium
TAAGTTGTATTAGGGATAACATAATCAACTCCTGGTGTTTCTTCATTGGAAAAATGCATGCCAGCATCAACGATGATGATGTCATTATCTATTTCTATTGCAGTCATATTCTTTCCCACTTCTTCTACTCCTCCAAGTGGAATGATACGGATTACTCCAGGAGCGAGGGAAGGAATTTTACCTTCATTTATATTTTTATATTTACTTTTAGCATTATTAAATGAACGATTGCCACTTCTCTGTTGGCCGTAATTTTTCTTAGAATATTGATAAGTAGAACTTTTTACAAGTTTTTTGGAGGTTGGATTTTTTTCGGATGTAGAACGTCCAGAGTTTGGACGTGGAGAATTCGAAAAAGCTGGAGATGTACGATGCCCAGGTTCTGGTTTTTTTTCTTCAATCATAATAGCACTGAAAGGTAGTCTGTTTTTTTTCATTGATTTTTTATTTTTTAATTAATTAGAGAATATTTTCCAAACGTTATCGGTTTTAGTATACCATAAATATGAGTTTAAAAATCTATCTCCAGAAGTAGTAATATGGTCTAAAGAAAAGCCTTGTAAGTCTTTGGATACCACGTATATGAAATCAGGGCTGTATAAAAAGACCGCTGGCATATCTTTCCTGATCTCATCTTCAAATTGGATATATTTTTTAATTCTTGCTTTTTCATCAATTGTAGTAAAAGCGTCTTCTAATATTTTGTCTACTTTTGCATTTGTATACATTGCTACATTAAGACCTGGATCTTTTCTTTGGGATGAATGCCAAAAAGCAAAAAGATCAGATTTGCGGTTGATAATTTCTCCAAAGAGCAAGGCATCATATTTACGTGGACGTATAACTCCTTGGTTTAAATTGCCAATTTCAAAAGTTTTTACATCAACCTTCATGCCGATATTTTCTAAATTTTGTTTTATTAATTCTGCAGATTTTGCAAGCTCAGGTGAATTGCTGGTAGAAATAGAAAATTCTAGATAAGAAATAGTTTTTTTCTTTTTCTTGTCTACAATAGTCTTTTGTAAAAATCCATCTTCTCCTTTTTTCCATCCGTCTTTTGCTAAGAGATCTTGAGCTTTTTTGATTTTCTCTTCTTGTGAAATATTATCTCCTGTATTTAATTTTTGATAATCAATCATATTTGGTGGTATTGGGTCATTAATGACAACGCCGTATCCCAAAAGGACGTCTCGGACTATCTTGTCTTTGTCTACTGCTAGGTCTATAGCTTTGATGATATTTTTATCAGTAAAAATTTGATTTTGATTTTGGTTAAAAAAGAGTCCAAATACCCTAGGAAGAGTGAGAGATTCTATTCGATAATTTTTTTCTTTTAGAATGTTTGCATTTGTCGGAGTGACAGAACCTATCTGATCCACTTCTCCACTTTGAAGAGCTAACATCTGAGCATCTTCATTTGGATAAAAACGCAGTGTAATTTTTTCAAGAAAAGGTTTTCCTAGATTGAATTTTTCAAAAGGAACTAAATCATAATAATCTATTAGACCACTAGATTGTTTGCTGACTGAGCTTACTTTAAATGGGCCTGAACCGATGGGTTCTGTATTTGCATTATTCAATTCAATAGGGGAATCATTCCATAGATAAGCTGGCATTATGCCGAGTGTCGTGTTTTCCAAAAAAGATGCGATTGGTTGTTTCAAAGTGAATTTGATTGTTTTCTCATCTATTTTTTCAACACTGACTCCGTCCCAATTTACTTTTTTAGGACTTTTTATGGTAGGGTCTTTGACTTTGTTTACAGTAAAAATTATATCATCAGGAGTAACCGGCTTACCATCATGAAAATAAATGTCATTGTTTAAAGTAAAAGTATATATTAATCCATCTTTTGATACTTCATATTTTGAAGCGAGGTCTGTCGTAAGAGTGCCGTCAGGATTTTTTCTCATTAATCCAGAATAGATAAGAGATACTAAATCTTGATCAGCATCAGAAAAAGCAAGGACCGGATTTATAAAACGGGGAGTGCCGATAATACCTTCAGAGATTGATCCTCCCTGTAGAGCGACACTAACCATGAAAGATTTGTTGATTCTCTCAAGAATCGTTAAGGTGCTTACAAAAAGAATGACCACTAACCCTAAAAAAACGAAATACTCTCTTTTTGAAAAATGAGAGATAGCTTTCTTTATTTCGTTTTTTGACGGCAATAAATTAAATAGACGATTATAAAAGTTTTTCATAAAACTGAAATTAATAGCGTATTGCTTATTATTAGCTTCTTGCTTTTATTAGTATAGCCAAAAAAGCAGATAAAGTAAAAAGAATTCCACAAACAATGGATAGATAAAAAAGAAATCTTTCAAATCCTCGGCGAGTATGATGAAATGCATCACCATCAGACCCTCCAAGCGCACCACCCAAACCGGCCCCAGATTGTTGGAGCAAAATTGCTGTTATTAACACGACAGAAAGTATAATCTGCGCATATGGCAGGATTGTAGCTACTAATTGCATACATATAGTATTGCATAAAATAGGGGAAAAAGCAATAAAGTAATTTATTTAATCAAATCATTCCAGACGATGAGTTTCCATTCGCTTTTCTTAAACCAATGGGTGGTATAAGAACAAATGGCCATACCAGCATTACTTATCGGATTGAAATAACTCAAATTGTTGTACTGGAATGCTGTTAATTTTTCTCCGTAGAGCATATAAGAAACGATCATTCTCAAAAAGATACTATGAGTTACCATAATGATTCTTTTTTGTCTCATCCATTTTATATGCGACAATAGTTTTTTTGCTCTTTCTTTTAAGTCAATAAAATTTTCTTCATCTCCGTATCGGAAATCATCAGGGTGATAAGTTTTATCAATACGGTCTATAATTTTTCTAACATCTCTTTCTCCTCCGCTTCGTCCTATTACTTCGGAAGGATTTCTTCTCTCTATTAAAAGATCTGAATATTTTACTTTCATGCCAAGCTCTCGTGCAATGATTTCGGCGGTTTCTTTCGTACGCT
>DAIEQH010000046.1 GCA_027347985.1 Candidatus Nomurabacteria bacterium
ATTAGTCGACATCTCCATGCCCGGCATGGGTGGCATTGAGGCAATTAAAATTCTGCGCAAAAAGTTTAAAGACATAAAAGCGCTTATTCTATCCATGTACGACAGCGAAGAATACGTCTATTATGCAATGAAGAGCGGTGCAAGGGGAATGCTGAGCAAAAATACGCTTAAAGGAGAATTAGTTCATGCCTTAAAAACTGTCTATTCAGGAGCCCGCTATTATGGAGTTAATCTGAGCGAGGCAAAAATTGCGGAACTCGAAAAAAAATACAGACAGATTGTCTCTCCTGAAATTAATCCTGAAGCGGAGCTTACCAGCCGGGACAAAATGATTTTAGAGTATATAAGCATGGGGTTAACCAGCGTTGAGATGGCGGCCAAGATGGATGTCAGCAAAAAGACGATAGACTATTACAGGGCGCGTCTGATGCAGACTCTTAAGATTAAAACCGCGCCGGAACTTATCTCGTATGCAGTCAGATATTCTCTTATGAATCGTCTGTTTGAGGAATAGATTATTCATATCTCATCGATTTATTTTTTTCGAAACAAATAGTGGTGTAATATTTCTTGAACGTTTGTAATCAGAGATAATTAGGATTTTTAAAGTTATGCAGGTTCCCCTTACTTTTTACATTTTTGTAGTTTCTATGTTCTTATGGATATTTCCTATTGCGAGGCAATATAAATCAGAATTATTTTTCTATTTTTTAGTGTTGGGATTGATGGACCCGGTAATGTTAATAGTCTACTCAATTATTCCTGATTTCCCCATACGATTTTTTGCTGGATTATTACTTTTGCTCGCAGTAATGATTTGCATAAATGGAAAAAAATCTTTGTTAACGTTCACACTTTTTTTTATTCTCTTTGTCTTAATATTTTTATTAAATCCGTTGAAAATTTCTCCGATTATTTTCATCATTATTCATTTTGTTATTATTTACTTCTTTTTTAAAAGAACTATAATGTTTTCGGCGGCAAATGGAAAATTGAATCTGTTTCATATTTTTTTACTCTTAGAGGAAATATCTATAGTACTCAAAGCAATTTTCGTTTTATTTTACAATGTGCAAGCTTTTCCTTCCTTTTACATAACAAGCATTTTCGAATACTTTTTTGCGTTATTTTTCTCGTTCTATAGAGAAGATGACGAGAGAGTTCAGATTAAATTAGGAGACCGATGACTTTATTTTTCAACAATTATATGAATTAATTTTTACCAAAAGCATTTTCATTAACAATAAGAATATTGATGAAAATATATTTTATTATTTCATTTATATCTATGTTTCTCTGGATATTTCCGTTTGTGAGGCAATATAAAACTGATTTATTCTGGTACTTTTTTGCACTCGGACTAGCTGACCCAATTAGTTTTATTAGCTATTCAGTAAATCCAAAGATTCCCGGCTATGTCATAACAAATTTATTTTTGTTATTTAGTTTAGTGTACAAAACAAAAAACAAACGCGATATCATTGCTTTTATTATTTTTTCTTTAATAATCCTGGCTATTCATTTTGCCAACCCTCGATCGCCTTACCCTCTAAAAGTGATACTAATTCATTCAGTAATAATATATCTCTTTTTCAAAAGAGCCATAACATTTACTGCCGAAAAAAAGAAAATAAATTTATTCCAAATATTTTTGCTTTTAGAAGAAATTTCGATGATAACAAAAGTGATATATTCACTATTTGATGTTCCGGGTGCCTCTGCTTTCTTTTTGGCAACAAATATATTTGAATATTTGTTTGCAATATTTTTTTCATTCTACAGAGAGGATGACGAAAGAATTCAGATTAAGTTGAGGCACAATTAAACCATATCCACGGGGAATTATAGCTTGTCAATACCGTTTCAATTTATATTAAATATCATTTCGATGTGCTTCTGGATATTTCCTTTTGTAAGGCAATATAGAACTGAGCTGTTCTGGTACTTTTTAGTGAAAGGATTGATAGACCCTTTTGTGGTTATTTTTAATTCGTTTTCCCCATATATTCCAATATCCACTACCATGAATCTCTTGTTGCTGCTCTCATTAAATTATAGAGAAAGAAGCAAAAAAGTAGTATTTGCCTTTATAATTTCCTGTATTGCACTTCTGTACATTTCTGGCGTCAGCCAATACTCACTATATTATATCAGATTCATACTTATTCACTCTGTAATTATTTATCTCTTCTTTAAAAGAACCATAATTTTTTCTGCGGCAAATAGAAACATGAATCTGTTTCATATTTTTCTGCTCTTAGAAGAAATGTCGACAACCCTAAAAGCAATATTCGTTTTATCTAATATTGCAAACGCTCTTGCGTTTTTTTACATAACAGTCATTTTCGAATTCATATGTGCGCTGTTCTTTACATTCTATAAAGAAGATGACGAAAGGCTGCATATAAAATTAAGACACGACTAATCGGTCTGGCATTTATTGAGCATACTAAATGATTTTATAGATTATTCTTTCCAGATAAAATCGAAGAGAAGGTAGGAAGCCGTCCCCATAATAACATCATAGCACACAAGCACAAAAATCTCAACCGATGATGCTTCAACCGAATTGCCGTCCATTGAAAATTTTGTGAGCTCTAGCAGCGTCAATATTAAAGGGAGAAGAATTGGAAAAGAGAGGACGGGATAAAGCGTTCCCTTTGAACTTGCTTTGGAGATAATTGCGGCGATAATAGTGG
>DAIEQH010000047.1 GCA_027347985.1 Candidatus Nomurabacteria bacterium
AATTTTTCTCAGAAATTTTCTTTGTCTGCCACGCCGTAGCCTTGGTGTAGGCTGAAGGTCGAATTTATATGTATAATCTTAAAAAATGAAATGACAAATAAATTAAAAATTGGTTTATTAATTGTTGCTCTAGTTTTATTTGCAGGAGTTAGTTCTGTTGAAGCTGCAGGTATTACATATAGTGCTGATTCCACGATCGCTTTGTCTTCTCCAGCTATCAATTTGACTGTTGCCTCTGGCTCGACAGCTACGACCTTGGTCGTAAATGCCGGCACAGTGGTAGTGACTGTCCCTGCTTCAGGTACTTTCACTATCAGTTCAGCAGATAGGCAATTAAGTTTTTCTGGAGAAACTCAATTTGGAGTTATTACGACCACTTGCACTAGTCCGACAGTTTCAAAGGTGATTATTACAGCACCATCTGGATCTGCTCAGACCATCACCATTACCCCAGGAGCAGTTGCTTGTTCTGTGAGTAGTGGAGGAGGAACGCCTACTCCACCCGCAACTCCAGCTACACCAGCTACACCTACAATAACTCCAGCTACACCAGCAACTCCTGCTGTAGTTAATGTTATTCCAGGATGTGGAAATAGAAATACTGGTTTTAGTACAGCAACAGGACTTTCTTGTGCTGGAAATACAGTACAAACACAGACGCAAACTCAAACCCAGACTCAAACTCAGACACAAACCCAGACTCAAACTCAAACTCAAACAACTTATAATTTAGGTACTACCACTCTCAAAAACGGGAGCAAGGGTGAACCAGTAAAAGAGTTGCAGAGATTCTTGAATGCAAAATTGAATCTTGGTTTAGTTGTTGATGGTAAACTAGGTCCAAAGACCATTGCTGTTATCAAAAAATGGCAAAAAGCTAATGGCTTGAAAGCTGATGGTTTGATTGGTCCAAAGACCAAAGCAAAAATCAACGCAATGGCCCAATAATTCCCTTAACCTTCCCGTAAACCTGGTTTACGGGAAACAAATTTCCGGAAACCGGGTTTACGGGAAAAAGGAATTAAGCAAAAAACCACCTTTCGGGTGGTTTTTTGCTATGTATAAGTTATAATTAGTATTATTATTTATTTTTTATAAATTATATGAAATTTAATGAAGGCAAAGAAAGTCCGATAGCTGTTTTGATTATAGTTTTGATTTTAGCTGCCATAGGATACTGGGTTGTAAAAAGTGGAGGGCCTACGGGTGTTATAAATGATACCAATAATGGCAATAACGGAATAATTCCTTTTCCTTATCCAAATGGAGGTCCAAACAATAATTCAAATGTGAATGTTAAAATTCCTGTAGGCCCGCTTAGTTATCAAGATGCAGTGGTGATATATAAAGATACCCGCATCCAATTTGATGCAAATTGTAAAGCTACTCCAAATAACGTCACTTTCAAAAATGGCACAGATATCATGATAGACAACCGCGCTCCTGTCGCTCGCACAATAAAAATAGATACGAATTATACAGTAGGTGCCTATGGTTTTAAAATTATAAAACTCTCGAGTGCAACTTTGCCGGTGACATGGCTTCTGGATTGTGACAAATCTCAAAACGTCGCTACGATTCTCCTACAGAAGTAAAAAAAGTCATTCGGACGTCCAACGTCCGAATTATATGAATTTAAAAACATTTTTTTACAATTTTTGGCAAAGAAAAAAGAAACTGATTATTTTTGGTATAATAATTGTTATGTTTCTTTCTTTTTCTCTCGCTCGTTCCTTTGTTGTTAATAACAGAACTCATTTTAAGCCACTTGTTGATTTTTTAGTAAATTCAAGTTTAAGTAAATCATGTGCAGGCAGGGCTGGCTGTAAAGAGTTGCGTCCATTGCCAAAACCTTTTCAAAATAAAAAAATAGTTTTTAATAAGGATACAGATGTTCAATTTGAATCATTCAATGATGGAAGTTATGTTGATAATTCAGAATTAGATACCCTTGGTTTTCTTGATGCAGAACCAGGTAATGATAACTTATCTTTTATTAACCCAATCGTTGAAGCAAGAGGTTCTTTAAAGGAGAGGGAATACAAGATAATAAGAGCTGTTTACGAATATAATTGTACTCTTTGTATCGACAGTTCAGATATTTCTTATTTTGTCTTAGAAGATTCAAACGGAAATCGGTTTATAACTCTTCTTGATGATATTGATTTTTCTGTGGAGCCAGGTCGAGATTTGTTATGGGATGAATATGCTCCGTATTTTATGAATGGAAATAAAAATAATAATGAACCTTCGCTTGCAAAGTTAGAGGATATTTAACTTTCGGACGTTGGACGTCCGAAAAAGAAGTTTTCCACATAATTAAGTCCTATTTTGAATATTATTATGAGATAATATTAAAATTATTTTTATAATTTAATTTGAATAGTGTTTCGGACGTCCAACGTCCGAAAATATTTTTTATTTTTATGAGAAAAGATCCACTTGTGACTAACCAATATTATCATATTTATAATAGGGGGGTTGATAAGAGAGATATTTTTATGAATAAAGCTGACCTTAACAGGTTCTTTTTAAGTACAAAGGAGTTTAATGTTGTTGACCCTATAGGTAGTATTAAAGA
>DAIEQH010000048.1 GCA_027347985.1 Candidatus Nomurabacteria bacterium
GCAACGATTCTTTCTTTAACCTTAATAATAGAATTTAGATTCTCATAGTTATCGTCAAAGTAATCGATAACTTTATTGATTACTAAATTCCGAAATAAAAAAATAATTGTCAAGGTTTTTTTAATAAACTACAACTTTTCGTCCGGTTGTACTTTTATTTTGAAAGGACATAGACTTTTTTTCAAATTAAAAATTAATTTTAACCGGCTCGCTTAATTTCAAAATGGTTTTGTCAAGATAAGCTTTAAATTCATTTATATCTTTTATTCCGTCCGGCTCCTGTTCCCACGCTGCTGCAAAATAATAAAACAATTTACCTTTTGCCGGATTTAAAACCACAATATGACTCAAACTGTCTTCCGTAACTTTATTAAGGGCATCTCTAAAAACCAAAATACAAAGCAAACGCCAAAAAGTTAATAAAATATTGTTTACAAAGTTCGAGAAGATTCTTAATTTTTGCGTAAAAAAAAGTAAGCAAAATATGAAAAATATAAACCCGCTTGGTCTATTTGATGATCATTTTTTAATGGAAAAGCTAACCAAACTTGGCGATCCTCTTCAAAGGCTAAATGATTATATAGACTGGAAAATATTTGAAGAACCGATAGAACAGGTATTTAAGAATGAATCAAAAGATTTAACTAAAGGCGGACGCCCTTCATTCAGTAGACTGATGTTGTTTAAGTCGCTAATCATACAAAGTTTGTATAATCTTTCAGATGATCAGTTGGAATATCAAATTATAGACAGAGCAAGTTTTAAGCGTTTTTTAGGATTAAAGAAAAGCGACAAAGTACCGGATAGCCGAACATTTTGGTTATTCCGTCAGAGTCTTATTGAAAAAGAAGTTATCGTAAGTTTGTTTAGAATTTTCAATGAAAGCCTTGATACGGCAGGAGTTTTTGCCAATGAAGGTAAAATCATAGACGCCAGTTTTGTAGAAGCGCCCCGCCAACGCAATACACGTGAAGAGAATAAGCACATTAAAGAAACCGGAGAAGCTCCAAAGACTTGGAAAGAAAATCCTCATAAATTAGCACAGAAAGATGTAGATGCCAGGTGGACAAAAAAGAACAACACTACTTTTTATGGATATAAAAACCACGTAAAAACCGATACCAAGACAAAACTCATTGAGGAATACACAGTTACAGATGCTTCGGTTCATGATTCACAAGTCATAGAAGAATTGCTGACAGAAAAAGATAAAGGTCTACCGCTCTATGCCGACAGTGCTTATACCGGTGAAGAACAGGAAAAAATTTACAAAAAGAAAAAAGTCATAAACAAAGTCAATGAGAAAGGCTACCGGAACAAACCCTTATCCGAAGAGCAAAAAGTTAACAATAAAGAGAAATCCAGAACGCGAGCAAGAGTAGAACATTTATTTGGTTTTGTAGAAAATAGCATGAACGGATCATTTATCCGTACCATTGGAATTGCAAGAGCCAGAGCAAAAATTGGTATGATGAATCTGACATACAATATTTGTCGTTGTGTTCAGTTGAAAATAGTTGTTGCCATGGAATAGCTATGCCCGGAAGCGTTAAAATCTATGACATTGTCAAAGAATTTTTCTTTACAAACCGTTTAATAGCAGCGTTCAATAAAACTAAGGGATAAATTTTCGTTTTAAGAGAACCATGGGAGATGTTTTATCAAATCGCCGCATCCAGAAATGTAGTTTTTAGAGGTGCCCTATATAAAAAGACATATACTAAGACTAAACAAATACCATAAAGTAATAATTCATTTCGATCATCGCTGGGGAAATTACTCCGGGAGCTCGCTCGGCGCTGCATTAACAATAAGCTTTATAGAAGAGTTAATAAAGTTCTATAACCTTTCATTTATAATTTCCATAAAAGAAAACATTGCTTTAACCGGGGGATTTGATGAAAACGGTTCATTCAATCAATTAAATGAAATTGTCATTGAGAGAAAGCTTGAAATA
>DAIEQH010000049.1 GCA_027347985.1 Candidatus Nomurabacteria bacterium
CACATTTTCTTTTATACAATCCTCGCTCATTGCGAAAAGCCCATCGTCTCTGGATACGACACTGGGGACAAAAAGTCGGTGGAGGAACTTTTATTTTTTTATAGAAATTGAAGTCTTCATTGTCGATAGTGAAGTCTGTGTGGCAATTCTGGCAGTTTTTTATTTCTGAATTCATTCTAATGTTCTATGGAATTTTAGAATAGATATTATTCTAAAATCTTTCTTAATACATCTTCTGGAACTTCACGAACCTGGGTGTTGGCTTTAGGTATCGGTATCGACACTGGAGGAGTGTATGTCGGCGTGGGTGTCGGTGTTGGAATAGGTGTTGGTGCGGGTTTAGGTGGTGGAGGAGTAGGAATCGGTGCAGGTGTGGGTGTGGGTGTGGGTACTGGAATGGGTTCTGTTTTTGTAGCCGAAACTGTCGCCTTCTGCGGAGTCCCGCCAGAGGCGGTGATCATATTCTTGAGTTTATTCATATCTTCAGCACTGGCGGCACGATCCTTCTGTGTGGCAACAACATTCTGGTTTTGACCTGACTGTGCAGGCGAGTTTTTCAAAACATTGAGAGATACGGGTGTGGGAGTGGGCGCTGATGCTGGCTTCTGTACGGGGGGTGCTACTTTAGGTGCTTGAGCAGGAATATTGGCCAGAGTTTTATCTAGAATTTCTTTCAAGGCCCCACGGTCTCCTTTATTGTTGAAAGAAGGTTTTATTTTATTATTTTCAACTTTCTCTATTGGTCGTGGTGGTCGAGGTTTAGTGACAGTCGATTCTATTTTATATTCCCCTTTTTCTCCAGTTGGTTCGAATTCAATACCCAGATCGGCCAACGGTTTGTAGAACCGCAACTCATCTTTTTTCATCTGACCTGACGCTTCTTTATTTGGTTTCAATTCACCGGATTTAATCTTGGCAATACATTCTTTACAATAAGCAGGTCGTCCTGGTTCTGGTTTGAAAGGTACAGTCTTCTCTAGTCCACAAGCTGAACAAATAATTGGAAACTTTGCGAGACTGCCATCACTGTTGGTGACTACGCCAGAAATAGTATCTTTGAAATCCCCAAGCGACATTCCACTCCAATCATTTATTTCTTTTTCTACCACTTCTTTACTTCGACAATATAGCTCCCGTGAAGAACGGATAACTTCCTGTTCGACTTCGACATTGCCACTCTTCACGAGCGGTGGCAGAGTTCGCGCAGAAAAAGGTCGTGAGGTGACTCCGTCAATCATTAATTTCATATACACTTTATAGTTCGGCAGATTCACAATATCTTGCGGGGTGAATTCTGGATCAAATTCTTTTTCTAAAAATTCTGCGTCATCGGAACCCACACGAAAAACAATCATTGTCCCCACGTTTCCGAAGACCGCATCACGCACTGCGGAGCTTTTGTCTACAACGAGTTGAGCTGTATATTGGTGAGCCACCGTTAAATTTAAACGATATTTTCGAGCCTCAGAGAGAATACCGGCGAAGGCGTCTGTCACGAAGTTCTGGAATTCGTCCACATAAAGATAGAAATCTTTTCTCTGGTCTTCGGGTATACGGACGCGCTCCATCGCCGCAAGTTGAATCTTGGTAATAATCATTCCACCCAAGAGTCCAGAATTATCTTCACCGATGCGACCCTTCGACACATTCACCAAGAAAATTTTCCCTTCATTCATTATGTCGAAAATATTTATCGTACTCTTGCTCTGTCCGACAACATTACGAATGATAGAGGTCGAGAGGAATTGTCCGACTTTATTCTGAATCGGGGCAATAGCTTCGTTTCGAAATTTGTCTTGCCAAGCTTCATACTCATGAACCCAGAAAGCCTTGATCACGGGGTCTTTCAAATTCGCAATTATTTTCTGTCGATAATCTTTATCTACGAGCATACGAGGAATACCGAGCAATGTCGTCCCCGGAGTATC
>DAIEQH010000004.1 GCA_027347985.1 Candidatus Nomurabacteria bacterium
TTACTCAAAACGGAATTGTACAAGACCAAGATTCAATTGAAAACACTAACAAAGAAGAAGACAAACCAAAACAAAAAAAAGAAGAAATAAAAAAAATAAAAGATGAAGATGAAGAATTAGAATTTAAAAAGCTAAAGCCTAGAGCCTATGGCCTAACGCCTAGTTACATCCCTCCCCCACTTTCTCTCCTTGAGGAAGACCAAGGCAAACCAAATACTGGAGACATCAAGGCTAATGCAAATATTATCAAACGCACACTCGCAAACTTCGGTATTGAAGTTGAAATGGATGAAATAACTGTCGGACCGACGGTCACACGTTATGCATTGAAACCAGCTGAAGGAGTGAAACTCTCACGCATCGTCGGATTGCAAAATGACTTGGCTCTTTCTTTAGCTGCACATCCTATCCGCATTGAAGCACCTATCCCTGGTAAATCACTCGTCGGTATTGAGATTCCAAACAAATCAAAATCAATCGTTGGGCTCGCAACAATGCTTTCAGATAGCAAGTTTCAAAACTCTCAAAAACCTCTCACTATGGCGCTCGGTCGCGAGATAACAGGCAAAGCACTCTTTGGGAACCTCGCCAAAATGCCTCATTGTCTTGTGGCAGGAACGACAGGCTCTGGAAAGTCCGTCACCATTCACTCTATGATTACTTCCCTCTTATATAGAAATGGACCTGATGATTTAAAGTTTATTTTGATAGATCCAAAACGTGTAGAGCTCACCCTTTACAACAATATTCCTCATCTGCTCACTCCTGTCATCACAGAAGCAAAGAAAACCATTTTAGCCTTAAAATGGGCTGCTAAAGAAATGGATCGCCGTTACGACATATTGGAAGCAGAATCTGTACGAGATATTGAGTCTTATCATGCGAATATCTGGGGAAAACACCCCCACCCCAACCTCCCCCTTGGTAAGGGGGAGGAGCAAGGAGGGGGTCCTGATCGTTTGCCATACATTGTCATCATCATAGACGAGCTCGCAGATATCATGAGCGCCTACCCTAGAGAGCTTGAGTCTGCTATCGTTCGTCTCGCACAAATGTCTCGTGCTGTCGGTATACATTTGATACTTTCCACTCAACGCCCTGAAGTGAATGTCATCACCGGACTCATTAAGGCAAACATCCCTGCTCGTGTCGCTTTGAAAGTTTCTTCACAAATAGATTCACGTACGATACTTGATGCTGGTGGAGCAGAAAAACTTTTGGGCGCCGGAGATATGCTCTATTCATCGGGAGATGCACAGCCAGAACGTTTACAATGTGCATTCATTTCTGAAAAAGAAGTCAAAAGTGTCGTTAAATATCTCATCGATACTTATAAAGATGAAGTCTCTGATGAAATATCTTTGACCACGGGCTCTATCTCAGCTGATAAAAGTATTTTTGAAAGTACTCTCGAAGATGATGCGAGTGATGACGATGATGAAATGTATGAGGAAGCAAGGCAGTGCGTGATAGAAGCTGGAAAAGCATCTACTTCATATCTACAAAGAAAATTGAAATTGGGATATGCTCGTGCTGCAAGACTCATGGACAAGCTCGAAGAACGCGGAGTCATCAGTGCGGGCGACGGCGCAAAGCCAAGAGAAGTTTTAGAAAAAATCGAGCATACGGAAAGTGGAGAGAATGTATTATAAAAATTAAAAAATGATATTTTTGCCGGTACGGAAATTTTGAAGCTTAAAATTTCCTGAAGTTTTCGCTCCGTCGAGCTCAAAACCCCTTAAAAACATCATTTTCTAATTTTTATTCATAAATTATGAAAACAGATGCAAAAAAAATATTAAAAATAGCTGGCTTGTCGGCTTTTTTGCTTTTCATTATTATTTACGCTTTCTTTAGAACCAAAGATGTGGTGCTCGGTGTAAAAATAACAGACGTGAACATAGTAGACGGAGCAAAAGTGACGGACAATATTCAAAAAATAACGGGAAATGCTAGAAATGCTGTGAATTTGACCTTAAATGGCAGGCCAATATCAATAGACCAGAGAGGAAATTTTGACGAGACAATTATCCTCCTTCCGGGGTATAATATAGTGGACATTTATGCCAAAGATGAATTTGGCAATAGTGATGAGAAAAATTATAAATTAATGTTAGAAAAAAACTAGAAAATGATATTTTTGTCGGTACGGATTTTTTGAAGCTTAAAAAAGTCCTGAAGTTGCCTCGCCGTCGCTCGGCAAACCCCTTAAAAACATCATTTTCCAGTTTTTAAAGTAAAATATGAAAAAAGCAAAAGAAAAAAAAGCAGATAAAACGATGGGGGTATCAATGCTTGATGATACATTGAAAGCGATACAAGCAAAATTTGGAGAAGGCTCCATTATGAAATTTGGTGACTCACCGAAAGTAGATGTGAATGTCATCCCGACGGGGTCTATCGGGCTAGATATGGCGCTCGGCGTCGGAGGAATTCCTCGTGGAA
Organism: Candidatus Nomurabacteria bacterium; assembly: GCA_027347985.1. Classification (GTDB taxonomy): domain Bacteria; phylum Patescibacteriota; class Minisyncoccia; order Phycocordibacterales; family UBA9973; genus UBA9973. Next base: position 2,446 of record DAIEQH010000004.1, read on the forward strand.
GAATTATTGAAATATTCGGACCTGAATCTTCAGGTAAGACTACCCTTTCCCTACACATCGTGGCTGAAGCACAAAAGTTGGGAGGCGTTTGCGCATACATAGATGCTGAACATGCGATGGACCCTGACTATACAAAAAAACTCGGAGTAAATATTGATAACTTGCTCATCTCGCAACCAGATACAGGAGAACAAGCACTTGAAATAGTGGAATCTCTCGTCCGCACGGGGAAAATTGATGTCATCGTCGTAGACTCTGTCGCTGCCCTCACACCAAAAGATGAAATTGAGGGAGACATGGGAGCATATCATGTCGGTAAACAAGCAAGACTAATGTCGCAAGCACTTCGAAAACTCACCGCCATCGTCGCTAGAAGTAAAACTGTCGTCATCTTCATAAACCAAATCAGAATGCAGATAGGTGTGATGTTTGGCAATCCTGAAACCACCCCAGGAGGCAAGGCTCTTAAATTTTACACCTCTGTTCGCCTTGATATTCGTAAAATTGCTCAAATTAAAAAAGGTGAAGACATTGTCGGAAGCCGAACACGTGTGAAAGTGGTGAAAAATAAAGTGGCTGCGCCTTTCAAACAAACAGAATTTGATATCATTTATAATGAAGGAATCTCAAAAGAAGGAGAAATTATCGCATTGGGAGAGAAATTCAAAATTGTAGAGAAAACTGGAAATTCATATTTCTATATACCAACTGGAGAAAAAGCAGAGAAAGTAAAACTCGGCGTTGGTTATGATTCCACTCGCACATTCTTGAAAGAAAACAAAAAAATAGCAGAGCAAATCTTGAAAGAAATCCGCAAAAAGTTTACAGAAGAAGCCTAAAAACTTGTCAACCTGCCAGGTCGACAAGTTTTATCCTAGCCTCTTCTAAAAAAACTATATCTCTAGGAACAATATAATCTCTTCCCTCCACACTGCGTGCCTTACATTCAGTTAAGATATTTAGTGCTTCATTAAAAGATACCCAAACTTGTTCAAAGCCATTTTCTTTTTCACTGTCTGTAAAATTAAATACTCCTTTTTCCCCTATAACCTTTGCCAAATAACAATATGAGGTCTGTTTAAGATTAAAAATCTTTCTATATTCAACAATAGAGCCAATTTCTGTTATAATTTCAACATTACAACCTATCTCTTCTAAACATTCTCTTTTTAGAGCATCTATTTTATTTTCGGTACCTTCTATACCCCCCCTGGCAGTTTATAATAATCTTCCCTAGAAACATAGAGAAGAGCGACATTTTTATCTTCATCAAAAACAACTGCGCGTCCTGCTTCACGTGTGGAATAATTTTTTACTTCTTCCTCAGAAACATTTTCTGGATTTATTAATTTAAGCTGTCTCATAAAAAAATCCTTTTACTTGTCAACCTGCCAGGTCGACAAGTTTATCATATTCTCTTTCTTTAAAGAATCCACCAAGTTCCTTTAAATAATCCTCAGGTGTAATATCAAAATTTTCATAAAATAAATCCTCATTAATAATTCTTGAAAATTCTGAAGTATTTTTATTGAAGTAATCTCTAAAACTGGACCATTTATAATTCTTTAAAAATTCTAATTTTTTATTCTCGGTAAAATCACTTTTTTTTATTAGATCAAAAATATTTAAGTCTATGTAAAAAGGTATATACAAAAAGTGTCTATTATTTGTTATCTGAATAATGCGTGCTGAATTTTGAAATAAATATCCACTTGCTTCTCTTTTTATGTTTATATATTTTGTAAATGAATTGCCGAGTCTTTTTACAAATTCTAGAACTCCACCATCAACTTTTTCGTATAAAAGAAGATGATAATGATTTGGCAACAAAGTCCATTTTAAAATTTCAACTATTTTATCTTGTTCAGGAAAAGAGTCTACTGATTTTCTGTGTGAATTTATTCTTAAACTTTCACCTTTATTATTCAAACGATATAAATTTAGAACAAATCTAAAATAATCAGAGTCATTATCAAAAATTTTCTCCTTTCTTACTCCCCTATTACAAATATGATAAATATCTCCAACCATATTTTATATTTTCTCAAAACACACCAAACTTGTCAACCTGCCAGGTCGACAAGTTTAAACACGCTCTACGTATTCTCCTGTTTCTGTATTGATACGGATGACGTCTCCTTCTTCTATAAACATCGGAGCGTTTAGGGTAGTACCATTTTCTAATGTAATTATTTTGTTACCACTCTTGGAAGTATCTCCCCTGACAGCCGGAGGTGCTTCTTTCACTTTGAATTCCATTTTGATAGGCAAAGTTATCTTGATTGTTTTTTCTTCACCATCATTATCCCAGACGAGAGCGACGACATTGCCATTCTCTTTAAAGAATTTCCCTGCATCACCGACTAGAGCAGAATCTAATTCAAATCTATTTTTCGGATTATCTATATCACAAAACCAATATTCACCTCTGTTGTGATACAAAAATTTAACTTCTCGTTTTTCTATATCTGCTTCATCTGCTGTATCAGAAACATGGAAAGTGGCAGCTATAGTTTTGCCAGAAATTAAACTTTTTAACTTCACCTGATTTTGAGGTTTTCTCTGTTGGGTTCTCGCCACATGAGACTCTACCACCTCACAAGGTTCATCGTTATAGATAATAATTTTCTTTTCTCTTATTTCGTTATATTGAAGCATGTTTTCTATACTCCCAAATCAAATTAGGGAATTTTGTTACAATAATAATTGAACTTATTTAGCGACAAATGGAAGTAGCCCCATAAATCGAGCGTGTTTGATGGCACTAGCGAGAGCGCGTTGATTTTTCATCGTCACGCCTGTACGCTTGTGATTCATGATCTTACCATTTGGATTTAGAAACTTTTTTAGAATTTCTATATCTTTATAGTCGATGTATTTTATATTGTTTGCTGAAAAATAATCTTGTTTCATCCCGTTAGAAGTAGGTCGTGGTCTTATTTTTATAAAACCTAATCTACTATTTTTTATATTTAATAATAATTTTTATATTTCCCGTTAATTCACTACGACCGCGACTTCTAACGGGATTTCATTCCATTAAAATGGTATGTCTTCTGGGTTAATATCTTCCTCTGGATATTCTATGGTATCTATTTCTTCAGGGCCTTTTCCTGCTGCTTTTTTAGGTTCACTATCGTTAGAACCTCCTACACTACTTCCACTTTTAGGTCCGAATTGAGTACGATCTGCAACTATCTCCGTACGATACTTTTTTTCTCCACTTGTTTTATCATCCCAGCTTCTTGTCTGCATTCTTCCCTCAACCAAGATGGAGCTCCCCTTTTTCATATATTGAGCGACTGTCTCTGCTTGGCGTCCAAAAACAACAACATTGTGATAATCGGTAGATTCTTGGCGTGCATTGTTTTTGTCTTTCCAGACACGATTGGTAGCTAATGAAAAACTACAAACCTTAATACCTGAGGGCAACGAACGAAGTTCTGGATCGCGAGTAAGATTTCCTATTACAATTGCTTTATTTAAGTACATATATTTTTTAAATTAATACTAATAATTAAGCGACCATAGCATCTATCTCTTTGTCTATCTCCTTTTCGTCTATAGGAGCGACATTTTCATTTTCTCCCTCTTTTTTGGCAGAAAATATTTTTTTCCTAGAATCTTTGTGAACAAATCTTTTAGCAGCGATAGTATTCTCTCTAACTGTTTTTAAGATTAAAAATCTTAAAAAGTTAGGATCTAAATCGAGTTTCTTTTTCAATTCCAAAACTTTTTCCGGATTTATTTCAAATTTAACCCAACCAAAAAATGCCGAATTAAATTTACTTCGTACGTTTTGAGTAACCTTCGACATTGTGTAAGCGAGAGTAATCATTTTAGGCATTTCGTCTGAAATGATTTCACCACCTAGAGAAACGACGAGGTCTTTCAAGTTGCCATAAAGGGCAGGTATTCCCTCTTCAGGAATAGTAGGCAACAAAAGATAGCCCACCTCATAGATACGAGAGTTTATTTCTACATCCTCATTTGTGTCTTCCATACTATAAATATTTTAATTATTTTTTAATAAATCTCATTATGGACCTTTGTGAACTGGTTTCAATGCCAGCTCAAATGAGACTCAAACATAGTAGCAATTTTTCATCTAAATGTCAAAAAGCTTTTTAGCATTTAGAACAATCGCTTCTACCACATCAAGCTCTGGAAGACCTTTTATTTCAGCAATTTTTTTTACAATTTCTTTAACGTAAACGGGCTCATTACGCTTACCACGATGTGGCACTGGTGCTACGTATGGAGAATCTGTATCTGCTAATATCATATCAAGCGGTGTTTCTCGTATTACACTTTCATAATCACAAATTTCTATCTTGGGAGGAAATGTTATCGGTCCGGCAAAAGAAACAAGAATGCCTATTTCTATAAATCTTTTCATGTCTTCAATACTACCTGCAAAAAAATGAGACACTCCTTTTACTTTTGAATATTTTTTTAATAATTCATAAACATCAAAATAAGCATTCCTCGTTTTGTCTTTCGGGTTATTACGAATATGAAGCATCAAGGGTAAATTTGATTCATTTGCAAGTTCTATTTGTTCTATAAAAGCTTTTCTCTGCTTTTCTATCGATTCCTCGTCCATATGAAAATAATCCAAGCCACATTCTCCTATACCGACTACTTTACCTTGTTTTATAAGTTCTCTATATTTTTCTTTATCAAAAATTTCTCCACGGGAAGTAAATTCTTTTCCTTCATCACCAAGTTCATTTTTGTCATGGTGAGAAGCACTTGTATGTATAGGATGAAGACCAATCGTAGCAAAGACGCCTTCTTTAAATTCATTTGTCATCTCTACTGCTTTCTTGGAAGTATCTATCTGCGTACCAACATTTATTACCCAAATATCATCGTTTAAAGTACGATGGAGAACAGTATTTCTGTCTTCATCAAAAGCTTTGAAGTTTATATGACTATGTATATCTATGTATTTAGGCATTTTATAATTCAAGACCCCCTCCTCTCCTCCCCCTTAGTAAGGGGGAGGTTGGGTAGGGGTAACTTTAACTTGCTAAAAATCTTTTGGATAACTCCATCTATGTTAATATTTATTTCTGTATTTGTAAAACGTAAAACATTTATATCTAAACCTCTAAAATAATCAGTTCGGATTTTATCATATTCTTTGTTTTCTTTTTTAGAATGTTCTTTACCGTCAATCTCAATTACTAATTTTTTTTCAGGACAATAAAAGTCAGCAATATATCCTCCAATACTATGCTGTCTTCTAAATTTAAAACCTAACTGCTCACGACGCAAACGTGTCCATAACAAAACTTCTTGTGGAGTTTGATTGTATCTAAGATCTATACGTCTCTCTTTTAATTTTAAAATGTTATATACAACGGTCATTGTATTTTACCCCTCCCCCTTACTAAGGGGGAGGTTGGGTAGGGGTCTAAATTATTCTTTACGTAAAAACAAAGGCTCTGCTGGTTTTTTGTTTTCTTTAATTAATTTTTTGAGTTTTTCATTTGTCTCTGGCATGACAGGGTTTAACATTCGAGCGATTTGATATAATTCTAAAACCATTTCTTTTATCATTTCTTTTCCTTTTTTCTCATCGGTTTTTATAACTTTGAAAGGTTCTGTCTCTTGAATCTTTTTATCAAGATCTTGTATTTTCCCCCAAATAAAATCCATCACTTTTTTAAGGTCAAATTCTTCATAGATATTAAAATATTCTGTGAAATCCGTTCGGGCTGGAATCTCTGGACACTTCTCTAAATATTTTTCGGAAAGAGTCAAAATTCTAGAAGATAAATTCCCCAATCCATTTGCTAGGCCAGAATTATATGCATCTTTGAAACGCTTCATAGTGAAAGGGCTATCCTCAAAATTACTTACTTCTTTCAATAAGAAAAATCTCAATGCATCTACGCTGTATTCATCTACAACGTCTTTCGGGTCAACTCCATTGCCGAGCGTTTTAGACATTCTGATTCCGCCTTCGCCTGTGATAAAGCCATTTACAACTATTTGATGAGAATTCGGTATTCCTGCCGCAAAAAGCATCGCTTGCCACATAGCTCCTTGAAAACGAGTATTATCTTTTCCACAATACTGCGTCGGGTTGCCATTCACCCAATATTTTTCAAAAAGATTTTCATCACCACCCCCTACCCCCTCCTCCACGAGGTGGGGAGTATTCTCAGGCCAGCCTAAAGTAGAAATATAATTAACCAAAGCATCAAACCAAACATACATCACATGATCTTTGTCTCCTGGTACTTCTATTCCCCAAGGCATTTTAGACTTGAGTCTGGAGATAGAAAAATCTTGAAGACCGTTTTCTACGAATGTTTTTATTTCATTGAAACGAAAATCCGGCACAATAAACTTTGGGTTCTTTTCATAAAAATCTAAAAGTTTTTCTCCAAAAGCAGAATATTTGAAAAAATAATTTTCTTCTTTTATCATCTCAAGCGGACGTCCGGGATGGACAAGACATTCTCCACTGTCATTCAATTCAGAATCTGTCTTTTCGCTTTCACAACCGATACAATACTTCGCTTCGTAATTTTTTTTATAAATAAAACCGTTATCTGCCACTAATTTCCAAAAATATTGCGCTGATTTTATGTGATGCGGGTCAGTAGTACGAACAAAATGAACATCTTCACTCACTCCAAACATTTTCAATTGTTTTTTAAATGTTTCAAAGCCTTGATCTACAAAATTTTGCACTTCCTTTCCCTCTTCTTTTGCTCTTTCATAAATTTTTATTCCATGTTCATCCGTGCCAGTATTGAAATATACATCAAATCCTGCAAGTTTTTTGGAGCGGGCTATAGCATCTGCTCGCACGAGTTCAAGTGCATGCCCCATATGAAGGGGGGCGTTTACATAAGGCAATGTCGTTGTGATATAGAAACTATTTTTCATCCCATTAGAAACCTCCATAAATATTTTAAGTAGTTAATTTTAACACTAATATGTACATCTTATAATTTCTAACGGGATTCATTTTGTATAGCCCTAGCAAGAGTTTTATGTTTTTCAACATCACTTAATAATTCCATTAAAAATACAGCTACGGGGATAGCGAGAACTAAACCCCAAAATCCACCTAATTCAAAACCCACCACAGCAGCAATAATCACAACAAGAGGAGAAAGACCTACTACACTCTTTATGACAAGTGGAGAAAAAAGGAAGACTTCAAATTGATGCAATATTATATAGGCTCCAGTGACCATAAGAGCGCTCGAAAAGCCACCAGAAAGATAAGAAAAAGAAAAAGCTGGAATAAGTGCGACTAAAATACCATAAGGGACAAGCTCCATTATTCCTGCAATCAAAGCCAAGAGAAGGGCGTATTGTATGCCCATGAGAGAAAGCATGAGATAAGTCAAAATAGCAATAAGGATACCCAAGAGCATTTGTCCTTTCATCCACAATGCAATCTTTCTGCGAGAACGTTCCCAAAGATCAACAGCATATTCTTCATACTCTATCGGCAAAATAATTCTTAGAAACTTTTCAATGCCTTTCTCTTGAATCGAAAGATAAAAAGAAATAAGAACGATAAGTATTACGTTGAAAATGCTACCGAATGCCACAGAAAGCACTTGGAAAAATCCTCCAGAAAGATTTGTGATGAAAGCTCTGGAAGTTTCTAGAAGAGTTGTCAAAGACAAACTATGAGAAAGATTGCCTATAATATCTTTAGCACCACCAAATGCACCACTTTTGAAATAATTTAAGATTGCAGAGTCTGGTATATAAGCGGATAGGAAAACAGAAAAATTATAAATTTCAGTTATTAGGAGAGGAACAAAAAGATAAAACAAAAGAGCTAAGATGGCAATGGTAAATATATATATAATGACTACGGCCAAAACTCTGTTTATTTTAAATCTCTTGAAAAAAGGTATAGCCGACTCCACAAAAGAAGCGAGCATTATAGCAGTTAAGATTACAAGAAGAACATCTCGTAAAAACCAAATCAAAAAAAATCCGAGGGCCACTAGAAAAAATCGGATTATTGTGCCGGTAGTTATTGAAATAGAATTGGTATTACCTTTAGGAGGCATACGCGTATAATAACATATAATATCTAAAATTTCAGTATTTTGGAAAACTTGGACTTGTCTTTAAAAGGCCCAATAAGAGCTAGGTTTAGCTTGTTGTTTTTGAAGATAGAGTTGGCTAGAAGTTTTATATCTTCTGCTTTTACTTTCCTGATCTCATTTGCTTTTTCTTCCGATTTTTTTACTTCGCGTTTCAAAACTTCTTGTAAGCCATAAAAGCCTGCAATATCATCACTGGACTCTAGAGAGAGTTTCATATTGCCTATCAAAAATTCTTTTACTTTATTTAATTCCTCATCACTAACTTTTTCTTTTTTTAATCTATCACATTCAAAAAGAACCGCTTTTAAAACTTCCTCTATCCTCTTATTATCTACGCCAGCAGAAACTTGTAGAAATCCATGGTCAGTATAAGAATCGTTATAGGCACGTACATAATATCCGACTCCCATTTCTTCTCTTAATTTTTGGAAAAGTCTTGAACTCATCCCCCCTCCTAAAACTCCCGCTAAAACAGAAAGGGTGGCATTTTTTTTACTAAATAAATCCTGACTACGGACTCCTAAGACAAAATGAGTTTGATCTGTTTTTTTGAAATTAACCAATACTTCCGGCTTCTTTTGATTTTCTTTCACTTTCAATTTTGGGGATTTTTTGCCACGCGGAACTTTAGCAAAAACTTTTTTTACTTCCTTCAATACATCACTTTCTTTCACTTGCCCTGCGACGACTATCACTGTGGCCTCTGGTAAATAATGCGCTTTTTTATATTTCACAAAATCATCACGTTTCATGGCCAAAATATTTTTCTTTTCACCAGCAATATTCCAGCCAGCTGGTTGGTCGCCATACAAAAGCTCCATCATCAAATCTTGGACATGCCTATTGGGCATGTCTTCATACATATTTATCTCTTCTATTATCACTCCTTTTTCTTTATGCATTTCAGCTTCTGGAAAAGTGGAATTCAAATAGATGTCAGAGACCACGTCAAAAATTTGTTTAAAGTGTTTTGCGTCAGCTTTGGCATAATATCCTGTATATTCTTGTGCGGTAAAAGCATTGTATTGAGAGCCAAGTGTATCCAACTCTTTTGAGATATCTATTGCTTTGGGCCTTTTGACCGTCCCTTTAAAACACATATGCTCCAAAAAGTGTGATAAACCATTTATCTTTTTTGTTTCATATTTAGAACCAGCTTCTACTAATACTAAAACAGTCGCCGTCGGGTTGTCCTTCATCGGCACTGTGATGACTCGCAGACCATTTTTTAAAACTTTTTTTGTGAATTTCATTTAGATTTTGTCTTGTATATATTTTTTTAAACTTTCTACTTTTATTCTCTCCTGCTCGCCTGTATCTCTGTCGCGGACGGTCACCGTATTATCCGTCAGAGTGTCAAAGTCCACAACAATACAAAATGGCGTGCCTATTTCGTCCTGACGGCGGTAACGCTTGCCGATATTACCATTGTCATCCCACATCACACGGCCAAATTCTGCTTTAAGCGGGGCAAAAACTTTTTCATTGGCATATTCTACAAGTTCGGGTTTATTTTTCAGTAACGGTGAAACAGCACAGATAACTGGCGCCATAGAAGGTTTAAACTTTAAATATGAACGTATTTCTCCATCTTTTTCATCTTCAGCATAAGAAGAAAGTAAAATAGCCAGCACCGCTCTATCGACACCAAAAGTAGGCTCTATAACGTGCGGAATAATTTTTCCGCTTTTTTCCTCATCAATATAATCTAATTTGTGATTTTTTAAATCAAAATCTGTCCTATAAGCTAGACCAAAAAGTTCTTTCTGCCCGAAAGGATATTCAAACTCAAAATCAACTGTCCTGCTAGAATAATGAGCCCTGTCTTCTTTTGGTATTTCAAGTTCATGCACTTTACCCATATCGATACCTATCTCTTCCATCCAATCAAGCATCTCACCTTTCCAATATTCAAAATATTTTTCCCAATCTTCACTTCTGACAAAATATTCTATCTCCATCTGTTCAAATTCACGAACTCTGAAAATAAAATCTCGTGGAGTTATTTCGTTTCTAAATGCTTTACCAATTTGCGCCATGCCAAAAGGAAGTTTCGGATGAAAAGCGTCAACTGTGTTTTTGAAATTCACAAACATTCCTTGCGCTGTTTCTGGACGCAAATACGAAATCGCCGAAGAATCATCCGATGCTCCCACTTTTGTCTGAAACATCATATTGAACTGTTGTGGGCTTTTTAGTTTTCCATCACAATCAGGACAGGTTTTTGCATGTCCGTGTATATCTAATGAAATTTGATCAGTTCGAAAACGATGACCACAATTTATACACTCGGACATCGGGTCGGCAAAACCGGCGACATGACCGGATGCCTGCCAGACTTCCTGACGCATCAGGATAGCTGCGTCCACCCCGTACATATCGCGTCTGTTGTCCACAAATTTTTTCCACCAATTCTGTTTAATATTATTTTTCAAAGCCACTCCGAAATGCCCCCAATCATAGGTGCCAGCTAGCCCGCCATATATTTCAGAACCTGGGAAAATAAATCCCCGTCTTTTACAAAGTGAAACTATTTTTTCCATTAAATTATTTTCTTCTGTTTTCATACAATTATTCTACAACCCTGCTCCCATTAGCAGGAAAATTCGGGTCGTTTAAAAGCCTAGTATCAAGCGACGCCTTATTGACTCTCACATCCACATTAGCAAAATCATCGTGTCCGGTCAAAACTGTATCATTTAAAAGTATGGGCGTGGTGCCGACTTGGGAAAGCGAAGGAGTGAGCTCTACTTGGAAAGAAACATTTCTATCTGCATTTGTGATCCCCGTTCCTCTTTTAATTGTACCTATATTCCAAGTTATTTGTTTCGTAGTGTCATCGTAACTTAAATCTTCACTCGATGGAGAAGATGACCCCACAAAACGGACCCATGAAGGAAGAGTAGAGGTTACCTGCCCTTTTGAAATATTATTGGCAGTATTAGAAAGAGACCAAACTATAGTATAAGTTGTCTTTTGTTCTACTTTCGGAGGAATCGGTCCGCTGTTTGTAAAAGCACCAGAACTAAATAGCGCTTTAGTGGAAAGACCAACATCAGAAATAATTTTTATAACTTTAGATTCTCCGCTAGTTAATTGCTTGATCGCATTACCATCTCCTTCTTGTCCCCCAGTGATAGAGACATCTATGTTAATAGACGGAGAAGATAAGATTCCACCTGAAGCGGAGAAAAGTGAGAGGGGAGAGAAAGAAAAAGAGACAGAACCAGAATCACTAGGATTTACCTCTGCAAAATTGCTTATAGAATTTTTATCCCAGACTATCACACCTTGCGATGAATTATAAAAACCCTGCCCTGCTGATATTGTCTTGCGATTGACTGCATTCCCAGAAATTTTCGCACGAATCTCTAAATTACTTATTTTCGTTTCTAAATTGTTCGCCCATTGTATTTGTCCCGATATCGGAGTTTTGGTATCTATCGCATATTCGCTCTGATAAACGCCATTTACTAGTAACCTTGCTTCTATCGAGGATTTTGTTATTGAAACAGTATGTTCTAAAGAATTGAAAACGACTCCGATCTGAGATTTATCTCCATCAGATTGAGATCCACTCCAAACACGAAATACTTTTTGCTCTCCAGCAGAAACATCAATCATTTTCCCGACTACAGAAATATTACGTTCTGCTCCGGGGGCTAAATCTCCTAAATCCCAAATATTATTGCCAAGAGTCGGAGCTGGTGTGGCAGAAGTAAACTGAAAGCCAATAGGATAATCAACTTTCAGCAACATATTGGAAACTGGCTTGGTAGAATTGAGAGTTGCCTTCACATTAAGAGTGATATCTTGGTTTGAACTCATTTCGGTAGGAGCATCAACAGAGAGATTTATTGGAGTAGAATTGATAGAAACATCATAGAACTTATCTTTAACAAAGATGGCGTTAGATCCTTCAACTCTGTATTCTAGAGAAATTTTTATTTGACGGGTGCTACCTTGCTCTCCAAATAAAACCAACTTAACATTTTCATTTTTTATACCTCCTGCTGGAATGGTCCCCAAAGAAATACGCATATGTTCGTTGTCTTCTCCAGAAACAGTCGCAGAGCTTTTTGGATATTCCACTACCATATCAACCAAATCTAAAGGAGAATTATTTCTATTTACTATTTCAAGCAAAAGAGGATACTCTTCTCCCCCAGCAGTGAAAGCATTACTAAGCACAGAAATATCAATATTGTCGTTTGAAACAGTATTGCCTTTGGCAAAAAACATATAAGCAGCATATCCTACAGCCAAAACAAAAAATATTATTGAAAATATAAAAAATTTTTTAAACATAGATGTCTTTTTAAAAAAATTCTCTTCTAAATTTTTATTTGAATCTTCCCTTTTTTCCCAAGAATCCATCACTTCCCTCTTTTGAAAGTGAGGAAAACTGTCACGGTGCTCTATCTTCGTTTCGTAATTTTTATTGAAGAGCTTACTTTTCAACTCTTCTATTTTGTTTAATTTATCCTTATCGTAAGGTGGCATTATATGATTATACCATAATCTATAAATGTGTCTCCTTTAAAGCTTTGTTGATTTGGCTTAAAATTTTTGTCCTATTTTCGGAAACTTTATACATTAATTCTTCTTCAAATGGCGACTTGATAAAGTCCTTTAATGTTTCATCGCCACCTATATACCCCAAGTTATTCAAAATACGCAAGACGATGATAGCCTCGATATTTCTCAGTTCTTCTTTCGTTTCAGCTTTCTCTAAGACGGACAAACCATTTAACAAATCAAGAAATAAATCTCTGTTTGGATCTTCTCCAGCCAGCAAGCGTTTTAATAATCTTGAAATACTTGAAAAAACTTCTAAAATCTTTGGGTCCGAAAGATTTTCTAATTTATTTGTTTTAGAAGCACTCGTAATTCTCCAAAAATCTTTCCCTTTTACAAAATCAATTTTAAGATATGAAAAATCTTGTAAAACAAAACGTAACTTTGAAGATATTTTCCGCACACCTTGCGCCGAAGCATATATCATCCCTAAGTCGCGGGTAAAAATGGAATAATATTTTCCGGTCTCTCCGAAATTATTACTTCCTAATATCAAACCCTCTGTGTGATAAATGTGATGCATATATTACTAAAACATTTTTTCCAAAGACTCCAAGAGTTGTGGCAATTGTGTACAACCCTCCCAACCACTCAAATGTCCACCATTTGGTATGGAAATTAAACCACAAGAAAGTTTCTCTGCTAAATATTCTGCATTAGAAAACGGAACATTCATATCATTATCTCCGTGAACTACAGCAAAATGGTTACAAACATTTTTAATCTTTTCAAAATTAAAAGGTGTGTTCAAAAATTTATCTACTAATTCATAACCATCTTTCTTTATTTCAAAAGCTGGTCCAGAGACAAGGATCGCTCCTCCAATTTTCTGACTTTTATCTAAACTTTCTAAATATCGCAAAATAGCTGGACTTCCTAAAGAGTGCCCAACTAAAAATATCTCTTTTGTTGGTTTTTCTACGGCATTTTTTATAGTCTGTATCCATTCTTCTTTTATGGGAGCTTCTGGACTAGGCATTGGCAAAGCACATGCATAAATATCTTTTTTATTTAATTCCCCCATAAGCCAAGGCCTCCATCCCCCATTTGGCTTCCCTTCAAACCCATGTATCATAAATACTTTTTTCATAATTAAATTTTATCACATTTACTAGCTCAAAAAAACATTACTTAACACTTTTAGACGATAGGATAAATATGTTAAGAGAATTATTGTTTTTTTCTAAGATTATACACCTTAACACCATCATTAACTTTTAAATATTTCAGTCTTTCAATAAATTCCTTCGGCAAGGGGCCAGAACCGATCCAGACACTCTTTTGAACCATTTCAAAATCCCATTCTTTTATTTGATTCCTGATCCATGTTCTGACTTTCCTCTTTGTTTCTGGTATATCAAATATTATGAGAACCTTGTTGTCTTTCAATGGTTTCCGTTCCACTTTTCTATATGGGTTTTGAAAAAATATCTTCCCTTTTTGAGAAAGACAAAGGGTGTCATTTTTATCTTCTAAAATTCCGCGTTTCTTTAACCTATATATGTTTTGATAATATGCATTTTGAGAAATTTTACGCTTTTTCTGTATTCGCTCCCATAAAATCTTTTTCCTTATGGAAGTGGAACGACAAGAAAGAAGAAAAGCAATTAATTCATCGGTAAAAGTTGTTTCGTAATACATCTTAATATTATACTACATAACACTTTTAGACGATAGGATGAAAGTGTTAAGAATGATAAAAAATCATATTATTCAACTGAAAAAATACCTTCGGCTAATTTAAGAAATTGATTTTTCCTATCAATAACCCCACGTTCATGCATTATGATAACTTTTCCTATTTTTTTAAATGTTTTTGCAAAAGCAAATGCTTCTTCTGGTCCAAAAGTATAAAAAGTTCCTACTGGTAAAAGAGCATAATCTACTTCAAGCTTTGCCACATCTATACCTGACGGATAAAACATATCACCTGGAAAATATATTTTTTTATCGTCCACGGTAATAAGAAAACCTAGATTTTCTTTTAAGGAGACATTTGGACCATGATCAACGTCAAAGACAGAGATAGAAACATCTTCGATTTTAATTTGATTATCTCCTTTTATTTCTATAATTTCAGACAAAAGTTTCTCTTGACCTATGGACTCATGGCATTCATGATTTATGTAAAGCTTTTTGGGAGATAATTTTTTAATTTGCTCTAATGAAAAATGGTCTCCATGAATGTGAGATACCAACATGGCATCAACTTTAATATTTTCTAATTTTTCAACCGGTGTATGACTACCAATATCCACAGCCAAACGGAAACCTTTGTCGGTTTCAAAAATAAATCCAGATTGTTCAAACTTAATGATTTTCATTTGTTTTATTCCGACAAACCTTTTAGCATTTGAAGAATTACTTCATACTGAGGAGTAATCTCTTTTTTTGCTATATCAAGGCTAAGAGCATTCCATTTCTCATTAGCTTTTTCATTTAATAAAGCAACTAGATCTTTAAAAGGCATGTCTCTCAAATACCTCATAGCAAAAGAAAAACCTTTAATTGAAATAAATCTATAACAGTCTGCATTACAACAAATTTCAGATTCTAAGGAATAAAATTTATCAACACCATGATGTTCTATCACACAATGCCGAATGTTTTCCTTTTCTTCTTCAGATAAAGAAAAATTATTTAATAGATCATTAGTTTTTTCAAGAGACATTAAAACATGCTCTTTAGGACGATTTTCTCTCAATGCTTGCCCAATCAGACAATCCATAAGTAATGTTCCTGCTTCTACAATATCAACATCTGCACCCAATTCTTTAGCAAGCCTCTTACCTGTCTCGGTAGCTAAGTCAACGTGTAACTTTACAGGCATATTCGTTTTTTCCACTTCTGAATATGCTAATTTTCGTGCTTCTATTATAAAATCTTCCATAGTTTTATTTTACTATTTTTATTTTAAAAACCAAATCATCTATTTTTATAGTTTCTCCTTCATTTGATTTAAAATCTACTTTTGAGGCAAGAATTACCTTTAGCAAATCACTTTCAAATTTTTGGATTAAGTTTTTACCTTCATCACTCGTTTCAACAGTAAGAGAAATGACGTCGCTAGGTGTGAGTCCCATCTTTTTACGCATATCTTGTATTCCACGTACTAGCTCACGATAATATCCTTCCTGTTTTAATTCTTCCGTAATACTGACATCTAGCAAAACTTCATTCTCAATTTTTTCATCGAAAATTACTTCTTTAACATTTAATTCGTCTTTAATTAATTCCAGATATTCGTTTGATAATTTTTCACCTACTTTTATTTTAAGTGAAGCAAGTGGCTGACGGACTTTTATTCCGGCTTTTTGGCGAGCATCTAATCCGAGAGTGACAATTCCTCTGACAGTCTCCATGTCTTCAATAATTTTCTCATTCCCAAAGCTGGGTTTTAAAAATTCCCCAAAACCCAGCTTTTGCCAAAACCCTGTTTTCTTATATTCCGGCCAACTTTCTAAATGTACACTTTCTAAATCATTTTCATTTTTTAATTTTAACCAAATATCTTCAGCAGAAAGCGGAGCAAATGGCGCCATGACTTTCGCTAGAGTTTTTAAAACATAATACAAAGTTTGTCTTGCCCCGTTCCCCTTGGCAGAGTTTACTGCCTCATCTTTTATTCTGTCTCGTGAACGACGTAAATACCACGTAGAAAGGTCTCCAATAAAATCTCTTATTGCTCTCGTTGGCTCAAGTAATTTATAGTTATCAAGATTTTTTGTTGTAAGGTCTATCAATTCGTCCAAGCGAGCTAAAATCCATTGGTCGAGGATATTAAGGTCGGACCTTTTTGAAGATTCAAGTTCCGACCTTTCTAAATCTTTATCTCTATAGAGTTCATAAAATGCTAAGACATTATAAAGTAAACCGAAAACTTGTCTGTGAAGTTCCATTACTGTTTTCTCATCAAAATTTTTAGATTCACCTGGCTGATTGATTGAGTACATCCAAAGTCTTAAAGTATCCACGCCGTATTTATCCATAGCCATCCATGGGTCAACAATATTATCTAAAGATTTGGACATTTTTTTACCTTTAGCATCAAGCAAGTGTCCTAGACATATAACGTTTTTATAGGCTTTACCACGCCCCATAAGCACTCCAACGGCGTGTAATGTGTAAAACCAACCACGAGTCTGGTCAATGGCCTCAGAGATGAAATCTGCGGGATAACCTTTTCCTTCTACCCATTCTTTATTCTCAAAAGGATAGTGGTCTTGTGCGAAAGGCATAGCTCCAGAATCAAACCAAACATCCATGACTTCTTTCGTACGAATTAAATTACCACCACATTTACAAACAAGATTCAAATCATCTACATAAGGTCTGTGTAAGTCTAACTCAAAATCATCATTGTGTGGAATGGGTACGAAATCTAATTCTTTTATCTCAGCATTTTTAAACATTCTTATATCATTTTCCAAATGATATATTGTTTCAGTATCATTAAGTCCTTTTGCCCCAGCGAAAAGAACTCTAGCTGGTCCTTCATGAGTAACAATTAAAATATTTTTATCTTTATATTTTTTTTCTATATCATATATAAAATCTGTAACTCTAAGTTTCAAATCTTTATGAGATTCTCCTCCCTCGGGTTTATGAAAATAACCATGTCCTCCTTTTTCACGAACTTCCCAATAATCAGTCCACGTTTTTCCATCAAAAACACCAGCACACAATTCCCAAAGCCTTTTATCAAAAACAAGACTATCATTAGACAAGTCTAATTCTTTTTTAACAATTTCCGCTGTTTCCTTCGTCCTAAAAAAATCCGATGCAATAATAAAATCGATTTTTTTATCTTTTAATATAGGGATAGCGTTTAAAACTTGTTTCTTTCCTTCTTCTGTTAGATGATCTTCGTCTTCAATCTTCGAACATATTTTACTCGTCAGATTACTTTCTGCACCGCCATGTCTCATTACAAAATATTTATTACCAGATTTTTTAGTTTTTTCTTTTATCTCTTCTACGCTTCCAAGCACATCAACTTTTTTACAAACATCACAAACCCAGACAGGAAGCGGTGTTCCCCAATATCGCTCTCGTGAAATCGCCCAATCTTTTATATCTTTCAACCATTCGCCAAATCGTCCATCACGGATATGTATTGGTTCCCAATTTATATCTTTATTCTCCTCAATCATTTTTTCTTTAATTCTTGAGTCGGACATTTGTATATACCAAGAGTCACGAGCATAATAAATGAGAGCGGTATGACAACGCCAACAATGTGGATATGAGTGTTCGTATCTTTCCTTTTTAAATAAAAGTGGACCAGTAGAACGATTTGCTAAATCTTTTATAATATCTACGGCAACCTCTTCGTCTCTCACAAACCTGCCTTCTAAAAATCCTGTCCCCACTAAAAATTTACCATCAAGACCGACAAGGTGATGTTTCGGTAAACCAATCTTTGTTCCCAATACGAAGTCATCTTGTCCATACATGACAGCAGTGTGCACTACTCCTGTACCGTCTTCTGTCGTCACAAAATCCGCAGGATAAACTTTATATGCTTTATCCATTTTATCTTTTTCTTTTCCTGAAATAGTATCTTTCAAAAATGGATATAGTGGTTCATATTCTAAACCGATTAAGTCTTTACCTTTTATGTTGTCATGAACTATCTCAATTTCTTTGCCTTCAAAAACACTTTTAATTCTGTCTTTTGCAACTATATAAAGTTCGGGTATGCCAACAATTCGTAATGCTGTATAAAAAATATCTTTTCCTACAGCAAGTGCAATATTTCCAGGAAGCGTCCAAGGTGTCGTTGTCCAAGCTAAAATATAAGCACTATCTTTCGTAATTTTTCCTTCTCCAAATGGTTGTCCTGACTTAAGATGAAATTTTACATACACAGATAAATCTTTTATATCTTCATAACCTTGAGCAAGCTCATGTGAAGAGAGAACTGTTCCACAGCGAGGACACCAAGGAACAACTTTATAATCTTTATAAAGTAATTTCTGTTCATTAACTTTTTTCAAAATGTTCCAGACAGATTCAATATAAGTATTGTGGTAAGTAACATAAGCATTTTCTTGGTCAGCCCAGTAACCTATTCGATTAGTAAAATTTTTCCACAATCCAATATATTCCCAGACACTCTCTTTACATTCTTGATTAAATTTTGCAATACCATATTTTTCAATAGCAATTTTTGAATCAAGTCCAAGTTTTTTTTCTACTTGAAGTTCTACGGGCAAACCATGCGTATCCCATCCGCCTTTTCTACGTACATGATACCCTTGCATTGTCTTATACCTAGGAATAGCGTCTTTAAATGCTCTCGCCTCAAGGTGATGAATACCTGGTTTACCATTGGCTGTAGGAGGACCTTCATAAAAAACAAACTCTTTTTTGCCCTTCGTTTGACTCAGGGTCTTCGAAAAAATGTTATTTTTCTTCCAAAATTGCAAAACCGCTTCTTCGCGTAAAGCAGATTCTGATTTACCATTATTAGTATCCATAAGTAGATATTAACAGAAAAAATGTTTTTTTTCTACATCCTTTCTGGAACTTTTATGCCTAGAAGATAAAGTCCATTTTTCATAACCAGAGAAAAGGCCAAGGTTAGAGATATTTTGTATGGCGACATCAAATCGTCTTTATCTATTATTTTGGTATTGCCATAATAAGTATTGAAGGCACGAGCGATTTCTATTAAATAATTTGCAATATAATGAGGTTCGAATTCTTTTGCAGACCTGTATACGATTTCGGGAAATCTGTATAATAATTTTTCTATATCACCTAGTGGGAAAACACCAGAATAAAAGCCGGGCTTTTTAAAATCTTCAAAGCCCGGCTTTGAAAATAAAAATCCAGGTAAAACATTTTCTAATTTTGCTTTTTCTAAAATAGAATTTGCGCGTGCATATGAATATTGTAAATAAGGACCAGAGTCTCCTTCAAAGGAAATGGATTTTTCAAAATCATAAATGATATTCCCTCCAATATTTTGCTTCAAAATAGAATATTTTAAAGCAGCAACACCAACTTCTCTACTTATTTGTTTCTTTTCTTCATCGCTAAAATCTCTATCTTTTATTTTCTCTAAAATTTCATCACAAGATTCTAGAATTAAAGATTCTCCAGTGATGACATTCCCCTTTCGAGAAGACATCTTCCCTGTAGCAAGACGCATCATACCGTGGACAACGTGTCTCATTCTGGAAGCAACACTAGGGTCCATTATTTCTAGAGCTTTACTGACCACTTTCATATACTCTTCTTGTTCATTGGCGGTGATAACTATAGATAAATCTGGATTTTCTTTTTCAAATTTTGTTTTAGTAAGCCCTAATTCTTTTGTCTCGTATGTAGGCAAACCTTTGGAATTAATAAAAACTCTGGTGTGGAGCTTCGGGTCGTATTTTTCAGCGTGGAAAACTATGGCTCCATCTGATTTTTCAAAAATCCTTCGACTATTCTCAGGACCCTCGGCTTTATTTAAATTTTCTTGAACGATTTTTTCTCCCATAGGAGCAACGAGACTTTCAAAAAAATAATAATTGAAACTAGTGCCGAGTACTTTATAAATTTCTTCAAAAGCTTCAAGAGTTACCCTTCTGCCCCAATCATAAATTTCATTTATCTTTTCATCACTTCTATCATAAATTTTTTGATTTATTTCATCTATTTGTTTTTTAATTTCAATACTTGCTTCATATGCGGTCGCTCCTTCGGTATAACATTCTCCTATCCAAGTAGCTAAATCAGGTGCTGATTCTCTAGAAGACATCTTTTTTTCTAAAATACCATCAGATTGTAACCATTCCATGCCATAAATCGCTTTTGCCACGTGAGGACCGACATCTCCTTGATAATTAGCTCGTACGGTCTTCGCACCAGAATGTTCCACAATACGAGAAATGGATTCCCCTATCGTGTTACTCATCAAATGCCCAATATGAAAAGGTTTAAAAGGGTTCGGCTGGGTATATTCCACCATTACTTTTTTGCCAGTAAAAATATTATTCTGTCCAAAATTTTTATTTTCCAAAATTTCTTTTATGGAGTTAATAAAAAATTCCTGCGATAAATAGAAATTAATAAAACCATTTTTCGTTTCTATTTTTTCTAGAAAGCTGGGTTTTGGGTAATTTTTAAAACCCAGCTTTAGAGCATCCACTATTTTTTCTGCTAACTCTTTTGGATTAATTTCTAAACTTTTAGCTAAAGCCATAGCCACATTGGTAGAAAAATCTCCCATCTTTAAATCAGCAGGATGCTCAAGAGAAATATTATCAACATCAATATTGAGATTTTCAAGAGTTTCTCTTATTAAATTTTCTATTTTTTCTTTCATTAAATTATCTTTTATCTCCATCCCCTTTCAACTTTCCTCTTTTCTTTCTTGATTGTAATTTATCTATATTGGTTTTAGCTATATCTTCAAGAGAGATACCTAGATCATAGGCTAATACAGCCAGATACCATAAAACATCCCCTAATTCTTCTTTTAAAGCTTCTCTGCGTTCCTTGCTCATTTTCCCTTCACCGTCATCTCCACGTAGCCATTTTTTTATCTTCCCCATTACCTCACCAGATTCATTCCCTAAGCCCAAAGCAGGATAAATAACTTTATATTTTTTTGGATGAAATGCTGTTGTTAGTGCTTTTTTTTGATATTCTTTTAATTCCATATCGTTTAAAATAAATTATTTAATAATCTTTTTTACCTTTTTATAAATCTCCTCATGAATTACTTCCCGAGACAAAATTTCATTTTCTGGTGCACAATCTATTTTTATGAAATTTGGAACTTCTTTCACAAGTTTTAATGCACTCTTGCGAGAATTTATCAAAAAGTTTACATCTGCTTCGTGTACATCTTTTTTCTTTTTCAAATATGCTCTCTTCATTTTACTACTATCTCTATCTTTTAGAAGTTTCAAAACTATTTTTATAGGTAAATCTAAATATAAAGTGATATCTGGACGAGGAATTTTGAAAATTTCATATTCCATCTCATCAAGCCACTTCATAAAATCATTTCTTCTTTTCGTATCTTTAGTCTTTCCACCTTGGTGAATCTGGTTAGCCGAAACATAACGATTTGCAACAACAATATATCCTTTTTTTAACCACTCCATTAGTTCCTGGCTTGATTCCCATCTATCTGCCGCATAAAGGACCGAAGCTATTTTCGGATGAACATGTAGGAATTTATAATATTGTTCACTTAAACAATGCCCAATAAATTCACCAAAGAAATTTTTATAGTATTCAGGAAAATCAACAATTTTGACTGTCTTGCCTTCTTTTTTCAATCTTTTTGCCAAAAGAGCAACCTGCGTTGCTTTTCCACTACCGTCTGTGCCATCTATAACAATCAATTTGCCTTTTTTCATATTAATAACAATCATTATACGCTTAAAATATTTTTCTTCAAATGACACACTTTCTGCCATGGCAGAAAGTGTGTCATTTTATTACATATGATTTAGCCAGTTTAAAAGTTTTTATACACTTGCTAAGTTTAATTTTTTCAAGGTATTCTTTAAACTCTTTAGGTAACGGGAAAGGACCTACCCAAACACTTTTCTGAACCATTGTGTAATTAAATTTTTTTAAATGCCATCTTAGCCATTCTCTTTCAGCTTTTCTCTCTGTCGGAACGTCAAACATTAGAAGAAGATTCTTATCTTTAGAAATATTTTGTGGTTTATCAAATTCTTTTAAGGAATCAATTTTTGTTTTTACATATTCTTTCCCACGTTTAGAAAGTACTATTCCAGACAATTCTTTTTCTATAAGATTTTTCTTTTTCAAACGATCAATGGTGGTTCTAACACTCCTCGGTGGATATTTCTTAAAACTAGGAATACCAAAAATATTTACTCTCATACCTTTATATCTCATTTCCGTGTTCCAAAGTTCTTTTAAAATTTCTTTTGCAATTGACATATAAATATATAATAACCTAAAAATCAAAGTGACACAATCTCTGCCATGGCAGAAAGTGTGTCATTATGATGATATTTTTTTAGGATGAAGCTTTTTAAATTCTGCTTTAGAACGAATAGGTATTCCATAATATTCCCTACCAGGACGTTCCCCTTTTGTGAAAAGTGTAATGTGTGGAACTCCTACCGGAATATGAGTTTTTAATAAAAAGTTTAATCTTTTATAAAAAATATACATATCAGGCATATCAACAAGTCTAATATAAGATTTCCTATGCTCTAAAACTTTTGGATTCCCAAAATATTTTTTCTTTTCTATAAAATAAATGCCTTTCTGCTTATATTCCCATTTTAAATTTTTTGAAATAAACTTTAATTTAGCTACTTTCTTTTTTCTTTCTAAAACAGAAAATTTATTCAACGCTTTTTCAATTAGTAATAATGTTTTATCTCCTACAATAGTTATGTGTCTATAAGTTTGTTCTCTAAAACCCTTCAACTCTTTTTTTGCTTCTAAATTACCATAATCTACCTGATTCTTTTTCAAAGGAATCATAAAACCTAAAGATCCTTTAATTGATATAGGCTTATCGGGTTTAATTGCAATTTTGTTCTCCATGCTAGATTTCTAAAATTTTTAATACTCTCTTAATAGCTACAAAACCATAACCCCAAAGGAATGGGAGCCAGAGAGGCATTAATCCAAATAAAGTATTTCTAACAAAGGTTTCAACGCCTGTGCTGATAAAAACCATTTCAGATAAAATCATTGCAAAAAATCCAAAAATCAATATAAAGGTATCTCCTTTCTCTTTTTTGATAAAGAAAGAAATTATAATAATTCCTATATATACTGCTGTCAAAACATAGTCGTTCTCTATGATTGGAATTAACCAAATCATCACAAGAATCGGTATTATATTTAAAACAATATTTATTATTTTATTTTTTAGATTCATGACTTAAACGAATTTTTTTGGTATTGGAAATTTTTTGGCGAGTTTTTTGATTTCTTTGTGGACAGATTCTTTTACTTTTTTATCATCTTTATTTTTGAGTGTCTTTATCATAAGCTCTGCGACATATTTACAGTCTTTCTCTTTGAAACCACGGGTCGTGATGGCCGGAGTGCCAAATCTGATGCCAGATGGATCCATCGGTTTTCTAGTATCCCCTGCGATGGTATTCATATTTAAAGTAATCCCCACTTCATCGAGCACTGTCTGAGCTTCCTTGCCTGTCACCCCTAAAGAGCCGAAAACATCAGCTAAAATAAGGTGATTGTCGGTACCTCCACCTATCATACGAATTTTATTTTTACGAAAAACTTCTTCCATCGCTTTTGCATTTTTCAAAATCTGTCTAGCATATTTTTTATATTTTGGCGTTATTGCTTCTCCGAAAGCAACAGCCTTGGCGGCAATGGTATGCATATGCGGACCGCCTTGTATCCCTGGGAAAATAGCTTTATCAATTTTTTTCGCAATTTCTTCATTCTCTCTAGTGAGAATTATTCCTCCACGAGGCCCCCGAAGAGTTTTGTGAGTAGTGGAAGTGATAATATCAAAGCCATCATCAAATGGATTGCGAAGCACTCCGGCAGCGATGAGCCCTGCGATGTGTGCCATGTCTGCCATAGTGATGGCTCCGACTTCATGCGCAATCTCTACAAACTTTTTATAATCAAGAGTGCGAGAGTAAGCAGAAAAACCAGCTAAAATTATTTTCGGTTTAAATTCTTTTGCCACACGACGCAAATCTTCATAATCAATTTCTCCTGTCTCAGGATTTTTCATCTTGTATGTGACAAATTTATAAATTTTTGCAGGTAAAGTCATCGGATGTCCATGAGTTAGATGCCCTCCATGAGAGAGGTCCATACCAAGTACAACATCTCCAGGATTCAAAAGTGCAGAATATACTGCCAAGTTTGCGGGAGCGCCAGAATGCGCTTGAACATTTGCGAATTTACATTTAAATAATTTACAAACACGCTCTATAGCTAGACGTTCCACGGCATCGGTAAATTCTTGTCCACCATAATATCTGCGGCCCGGATATCCTTCAGAATATTTATTGGTAAAGATAGAACCGTTCGCTTTCAAAACATCTTCTGAAACATAGTTCTCGGAAGGGATGAGTTCTAGCCCTTCTTTTTGCCTTTTTTCTTCAGCTTTTATTAATTTTTCTATTAGTTTATCGTGCATTTATTTATTCTAGCACATTTAATAATTATTGCTCCCAATAAGTCTGTCCGAAGAATTTTAGCCTTTAATGAAGAAAGTGTGTCTAATGTGTCTTGATGTGGATGTCCATATTTATTATCTTTACCATCTGAGATGAGAGCATAGGCGGGAGAGACAGCTTCCACAAAAGGATATGAGGAAGATGTGCGTGAACCATGGTGTGCGACTTTAAGAATGGTACTTTTTAATTCTTCTTTATTATTTCCTGCTAGAATTATTTTTTCTGTTTTGATAGTCGCATCACCTGTAAGCATAATATTAGTGTCACCATACGATAATCTCCCTACTACTGAACCATCATTAGTCGCCCAAGTGGACACATCACGGTCGGGAAATAAAATATCAATAAATACTCCCCCACCTAGGTCGAGCTTCATTCCTTTTTTCGCTAAAATATCAGGTATATTATTTTTCTTCATTTCATCTCTCAAGTTTTGATATGTTTTTGAGTCAGTCAAAGCACCAGATTCAAAAACTTTACCAACTTTGTAAGTTTTCAAAACATCTAGAAAGCCACTAATATGGTCAGCATCCGGATTGGTGATAATGAGTGCATCAATATTTCTATCAAAAGGAGACATCACGCGAGTAAGTTGGTTTAAAATTTTTTTCGGTGGACCACCATCAACCAATATTTGTGTCCCTGTCGGAGATTCAATAAAGAGAGCATCCCCTTGCCCGACATCTAGCATCGCAAAAGTAAAACCTCGATGAGAATTTTGCCAATCAATATAAAAAATAAAAATATTCACTACAAAAAGCAAAAGAGTGAAGAAAAATAACCAATATTTCTTATAATTTTTGAACATAAATTTCAGGAAAACTTCATGATAACTTCACCTGATAATATGCTATAATATTAACACGAATAAACCTCCAATTATCAATTTAATAATGCAACAGGGATTTACTTTTTTGAGCTGGTCTGGCCGGGGTTCGGGGCCCCGGGAAACCGAGGACCCGAAAAAAAGTAAATCCCTGTGAAATGAATATTATGAAAAAATTTGAAGAACAAAAATTTAATATAGGTGAATTAAAAGGTATTTCAGCAAAAAACATAGAAGAGCATTTGAAACTCTATGCTGGCTATGTGAAACACACCAATTTAATTTGGGAGAAAATGGGAGAATATATGGCTGATGCTGAAAAAAATGCTTATGTCATAGGAGAATTACAAAGAAGATTTGGTTTTGAATTCAATGGCATGAGAAATCATGAATATTATTTCGAATCCTTGGAGGGAGGAGCAAAAGCACTACCTTTAAACTCTCAATTTAAGAAGGCTATAGAAAAAATAGTTCCTTCTTTTGATATTTGGCTTACTGCTTTCAAAACCCTAGCTATGACCCGCGGCATAGGTTGGGCAATATTGTATTGGGATAAAAAGACAGAACAATTAGTAGCCACTTGGGTGGATGAACAACATTTAGGACAACTAAACGGCCTAAATTGGGTTCTCGGTATTGATATGTGGGAACATGCTTTTGTCTATGATTACCCAACTTCAGAAAAGAAAAAGTATGTTGAAGCTTTTTTTGACAACCTAAACTGGGAAGTCATTGAAGAAAACTTTAAAAAGGCTCAGTAAAAAAACTCTTTATATTTTTTCCAAAAAGCTTATAAATAAAATAAGCATAAATCGCTATGACAAAAACAAGCGGAAAATTTGGAATAGACAAAGCAGCAAATGGAATATGAGAGAAAAAATTTATTATGATAAGTTCGTATTGGAGAAAAAGTTGCGAGAGTAAACCGAAAGGGACAGAAAGAAAGTAAGAAACAATCCCAGCGAAACCAGTTAAAAATCCTAAAATCATAGTTGGAGGAATAAAAGGCAAAACTAAAACATTTGCCGGTAAAGCAACTAAAGAAAGATTGCCCATTTTATACAAAATAAAAGGCATAACAAAAATATAACAAGCAAAAGTGATTGAAATAATCTCCCTTAATTCAAAACGCTCTGTCACCCACAAAAAATATTTCTCAATTTTAGGTGTAAAAAATATGAGAGCCACTGTGGCAATAAAAGAAAGTTGAAAAGAAACATCAAAAACTAAAACAAAAGGATTTATCAAAACCATAAACACACCAGCTATAATCAAAGCCCGCATTACATCATAGTTTCTTCCTATAAGACGTGCTGCCAACGCTAGTGTCGCCATTATCCCAGCCCGGATAGCGGTAGAAGAACCACCTGTCATTAAAACAAAAAGTAAAATTGTAAATATTCCAGCTCCAATTCCAATATTTTTAGGAAAAGGTGAAAGAACTTTCATAATCCACTCAGCGACAATTGTCACATTATATCCAGAAAGGGCGACTATATGTATAGTACCCGTGTCCACAAAACTCTGCCTTAAAGATTGGTTAAAAGAAGATTTCTCTCCCAAAATAAGCCCACCCATGAGCAATGACTCAGGCTCTCTAATAACCAAATTCATTTTAGACAAAAAGACATTTTTAACGTAAAACAACGTACTTTTTATTTTATTTCCATTCCCTTCTGAGACAACTTCAATTTTCGGATAAGTCATGACATAGAAAATTCCGTCTTTTCGTAAGTAATTTACATAATCAAATTCTTTATCTTGATCCGTCATAAAATTGTCTGGTTTTTTTAGTGTACCTTCAAAATTAATCTCATCTCCATATTTAAACTCTTGGTCTAAATTGGTTGATACTAAAATTTTTGTGGCGAAAAAAGGCCTTGCCTTAAGAGGATCCAAGGCAAGGCCTTGGGGGGCCACTTCCACCGTCAATTTCTGATTATTTTCTGCAATGCTTGGCTCGTCTATAATTTTTCCAGACAAAATAATTTTTTGTCCAACGGAAGATTCAAAAATTTGAGGTGCGGGAACATCAACATTATTAAATCTAAAAATACCAAAAGATATAGCCAAAATAAAAACTCCTGCAAATATTCCCCATTTGTTTTTTGAGATAAAAGTGTGAAAAAATACAATCGCAACAGCAATTATCCCAATTAAAATAATGGTATAAAAATTTACAAAAACAAAAGAGCGCAAAAGCACCCCAAAAATAAAACCAAAACAAGAAGCATAAAAAATTCTGTCTTGCATTGAAAAATTTAAATAAAATTATTTTCCTTTTTTAAGTTCTATCTTGTTGCCATCTGCAAAATTGGTGGCTATTTCATCCACACGGTCATTATATTTATCTCCGCTGTGCCCTTCTACATAAGTCCATTTGATTTTAAAATCTTGAGAAAGTTTATAAAGTTCTTCCCAGAGTTCTTTGTTTAAAACTGGTTTTTTAGCAGCATTTCGCCAATTATTTTTTTGCCAATTGAAAATCCACTCTGTTATTCCTAAAATAACATATTTTGAATCAGAAAAAATTTCTACGGGTATATTTATTTTCATCTTTTTAAGATTTTTTAATGCTTCTATGGGTGCAGTGAGCTCCATTTGATTATTCGTCGCATGTTTTGAGCCTCCACCAAATTCAAAAACACTTTTTCCATTAATTAAAACCACCCCCCAACCAGCCGGACCAGGATTTCCTCTCGCCGCCCCATCTGTATAAATTATTATTTTACCTACCCCTTTTAAATTTTTACTTTTTTTTATCATAAATTTTACCAAATTTTCGCTCTTATTAAATCAGGAATAATTTTTTCTTCTGTAATAGTAATCATTGGATATCTTTTTGTTTTAAAATCTTTTTTGGTTAACCAAATAAAATCTTCAATCTCCATATCTGGTTTTATGCCCCCCCCCTACAGTTGCAATATATACTCTTTGATTATAAATCACTTCAGGGTTATAAAATGACATTCCTTTATATTCACCAAAAAATTTTGACTCAATTAAATCAACTCCGATTTCCTCTTTTAATTCTCTTTTTAAACAATCTTCATCTGATTCTCCTTCTTCAATCTTACCTCCTGGCGTCCAAAGTTCTTTGTACCCCTTACCTTTGAGCATTAAAATTTTTTTGTCCTGAATTATTATTCCAGCAATTCTAGTTTTTAGTTTAATTTCCATATCTAAAGTATATCAAAATATATAAATATTTACTATATTTCCTACTTGGGAGCTCGGCTCCCAAGTGATTAATCTAATAACAAATACTTTAATTCTTTTTCTTTCTTTTTTCTCTTTACAATATCTGGTAATGAAGAATTACAAAAAGATCTATATTCCCTCTCATCAGAAAACTGTTCCAAAATAATATTTTTAGAACAAATATTTCTTTTACTTTTATCAACATATTCTTTAAAACTTGATACTGGTAAATTTTCCATCCATTTTTTATTTAAACCTTCATGTACTTTATAATTTAAATTTACATAAACACTCAAATGTAAAAGATATTCATTTGAATCTATGTGTATAGCTTTATATTTTCCTTGAAACAAAGAACCACCGCGTTTATATTTTTCGTTAAAATAATTAGTATATCCTGTTGATAATCTATGCATAAATTTTTGTATACCATCACCAACAAGAGGTTCTAAAATAAAATGATAATGATTTTGGTTCAAACAATAAGCAATAAAATTTACTAATTTCCCTGACTTGGGAGCTCGGCTCCCAAGTTGATTAAAAGAGTTTTCAAAAATACTACCTATGGGGTCTTTAACATTAAAATCGTTCATGCTTTTTAAAAAACGATGAAAATCTTCTACATCCATAAAGATATCTCTCTTATCCACTCCCCTATTATAAATATGATAAAATTCTCCAGTGGTAAATTTAATGTTTCGCATATAGATATAGTATAGCACAAAACACTTGGGAGCTCGGCTCCCAAGTGTTAATAGATATTTTCAATTCTTAATCTCAATTCTTCCCTGCCTCGGAATCTAGATAAATCAAAGGTTGCTAGAAGATTCACTTTCAAACCTTCCAATAGCGGCACATCAAATGAATCATTGTTAGAAAAGAAAGAAATTGCTTTCACTTTATTTTTGTCAGAATCGGAAAAAGTAATCTCCAAATGCTCACCAGAACCATTTTTGCCAAATTTTTTAATATTTTCTATCTTCACATTTTGAAAAAGAAAAATCGGTTTCGGATTAGCGAGCCCGAAAGGAGCCATTTTTTCTACTTCACGCCAATTTTTCATATTTACAGCACTTAAGTCAGTTTTTATATCATAAATAATTTCTCTGTCTTTTTTTTCTCTCTTTACTTTGTGAAAAGATTTAGAAAGAGCCTCTTCTAGAAAATGAATCTTTTCTCCACTGACAGTGAAACCACCTGCAAATTCATGCCCGCCAAATTCTGTGAAAAATTCACTAGTTTCTGTCATCAACTCAACCAGAGAAACTGAACCATCAGAACGACAAGAACCTTTTATTAAATCATTTTCATCTTTTCCCCAGACAAACACGGGCCTTTTGTGTTCATCTGATATTTTGCCTGCGATAAGCCCTAGTACGCCTATACGCCATTCTGGATTTCCTATGACAATTACTTCTCTTATTTCGCGTTTCTCAAATTTTTTATTTACTTCCCGCATTATAGAAGTCACCATTGTTTTTCTGTCATCGTTTATTTTTGATAAGTGATCTGCAATTGTTCCCGCTTTTATTTCATCATTTGTAGAAAGAAGTTCATAAGCTCTCATTGGGTCGTCTATACGTGAAGCAGCATTGAGCCGTGGCGTCACCATAAAACCAATGTCATCTTCTGAAAGATATTTCTGGTCAATTTTCATTTTACTAAGAAGTTTTTGCAAGCCAGGACGCGGAGACTTCCTTAAGACTTTCATCCCATAATAAGCAATAGCTCTATTTTCTCCCAAAAGCGGAACCAAATCTGAAAGAGTAGCAAGCCCTGCCATATCTAGCAACCACTTTTCCCAACCTTCATTTATTTTGTAAT
>DAIEQH010000050.1 GCA_027347985.1 Candidatus Nomurabacteria bacterium
AACAATTGAGTCTATTGAGGCAAAAGAAGTAGAATCGCTAGAAAGTGCTATCCCCAATACTTCTCCATCTAGATCAAGTACTAGGCTTCCTCCATTTGATTTAGAAATATTGAGTTTCATATCTCTATTTCCATCATAAATAAAAGAAGATATTACATTTCCCAATACTATAACTTTCTGTCCTACTTTCATTTTACTCAAATCACCGAAAGTCGGCAAAGTAAAAGCAATTTTATTTTTTTCATCAAGAGGAGCTCCTATTTTCAAGAGGGCAAATCCGCTCTTATCAAGAGAAACAAAATCTGCTTTAAATTTTCCGCTATCATTTTTTACATAATACGTGCCACCTTCTGTAACGAGAGTGCCATCGACAGCTACCGTGCCGTCATCGGAAACTACAAATCCATGCCCTGCCGAGATTTCAATAGCTTTTCCATCTACATCTACTGAATCTTTCGTAATAGTAAAAATAGATCCTTGATTTTTTGCAATAGCATCTACTACCAAATCTTCTTCTTTTATGACCACTGTCTGTACTGTGTCCTTACCTGGCACTATCTTTTCAACTGTCTGTCTAACGATACGGTTGATAGGCACAGTGACCGAAGAAGGCGCCTGCTGCATTAAAGTCACCGTAGTGATGCCTGTCGCAATTGAAGTGACAAAAGAAAGCAGTATCGCGAGCAATATAAGCTGTGGTTTATTTAAATCTTTAATATCCATATCTTAATAATACCACTTTTTTAATTTTTGCAAAATTTGAGACAAAGTTTTGACCGTATAATCAATATCAGCTTTAGTTGTTTTTTTACCTAAAGAAAATCGTAAACCACCGATTTCTGTCCCGGAAACCTGGTTTCCGGGAGAACGTATTGCATCTATAACATATGAACCTTCTTTGCGAGAACTTTCACAAGCACTTTTTGCTGAGGCCATTATTCCCTTTGCCGAAAGTTCTATCACCAGAAGTTCGCTTGGGATTTTTGGGAAAGTAATATTTATATTATTTGGTAATCTATTTTCTAAATCACCGTTAATAATCATTCCCGTGTCAAAGACGGGCTTTGACATATTCTTGTCAAGGCCCGTCCTTGACACTTTTTGTAATTTTTCAAAAAAATAATTTCGAAGTGTTACTAATCGCTTCGCTTCTTTCTCTTTGTTTTTTTGTATTGATTTTAATGCAGAAGAAAATTTCAAAATTTCTGGCAAATTTTCTGTTCCCGGACGCAGACCGTTTTCTTGATCTCCCCCACCAAATATTGGTAAAAGCAATACAGTTCTTCTCTTGTAGAGTATCCCAACTCTACCTGCTCCTTCTATTTTCGAGCCAGAAAGAGAAAGTAAATCTACACCAAGTTTTTCTACATTTAAATCTAGATAATTTACTGCTTGTACGGCGTCAACATGTAGCAAAGGGAAAACTTGAAGGTTTTTGAATGGTCTGGCCGGGATAGGGACCCGGGGATCCGAGGACCTGAAAAAACCTTCAAGTTTTCCCGATTGCTTTTTAAAATATCTGATTTCTTTCGCGATTTCTTTTATCGGTTGAATAGTACCAATTTCATTATTCGCATACATTACTGAAACGAAAATAGTATTTTCTTTTATCTCCTTTTTTATTTTTTTCGGATCTACTATTCCATTTTTTTCAACTGGTACGATTGATATTTCTGCAAGCTTTCTTTTCTCTAGCATTCTAAAAGCTTCGAGCACTGAAGGATGTTCTATGTTAGTGGTTATAATATGAGGAAGAAAAGAATATTTTTCAAGAAATGACCAAACGACTCCAAATATAGCAAGATTGTTGGACTCTGTTCCCCCACTGGTAAAAATTATCTCCATGGGCTGACATCCTAAAACATCGGCG
>DAIEQH010000051.1 GCA_027347985.1 Candidatus Nomurabacteria bacterium
CTACTTCTTTATACTACTTTCTAAATCTTTATAATAATCGACTCTCTTCTGGATTAGTTTCTTCGCCTCACTTTTGCTAAATTCAGTAATAAATTTAGGAAGTCTAGTATTTAGCACTGAATCCATAAAAGATTTATTGGATTCCGGATCTAATTTTGGTTTGGTATTTATATCAATACCACTCAATATATCGGCTTCTGCCAAAATAAGTTCGTCAATATCTTTAATCTCGAGTTTTTTATCATGTACAGCAACTAAATGAGCACATCGTTCTTTCTGCTTATCAGTCAAACATGAAAATGTGTCTTCCTTCAATAATTTTTCTGTTTTTTCAGCACCTAATTTTTCGTGTAGTCTTTTGGCGTTTTCTATCTTATCGAAGCTCATAACCTCGTCATTTTTAAATAAACCCGAATAACCCCAATCATGAGCATAAGCCGCAATAATCAAAACCATCTTGTCCAATTTCAAATCAGGATTGTGACTGATAATTTGTTTTATCCAATCCACAACTTCAAGTGTATGAATTTTATCAAAACCACCCCGACTTTTTTCTAAGTCAGGCACTATCCTTTCTTTTAAATATTCCTCAATTTTATCCATATCTTTATTCATGGGTAATATTTAGCCGAAATAACACCCTTTCCAATCGTCTATTACATCAGAATAATCATTATTGACAGCAATTCCTTCAACAATTTTATGAATTTCTTTTTGAATTTCCATATTGCCTGATTTTATAACTGATTCAATTTTCTCTAAAAAATCTTCAGATGAAATCGATAGATTTTTTAGAGGATATTTTTCGAATTCCCATTTCAAAAACTTATTGTATGGACGAACTCGTCCTTCAATCGCAAAAAGAAAAGTGAGTAACCACGGCAAAGATTCGCAAGCGTCAAAATGAGAAGCAAGTATATTTCCATCTCTACGATTTTTTATAGACCTATATAATGAGTTGAGATAACCTCCTAACGCATTTTTTGCGACTTTTGATATCTGATCTTTTGGTAAAATACCTTTTCCGTCAATTATCTTCTGAATTTCTCCTGTTTTATCAACTTGAGCTTTGATATGAGCAAAAGTATATCTATCCCAATCTTCTGCACTTCCTACTTCTGCATGACTTTTGAATTCAGATATGGATCTGACACCTATTTCAACAATTCCTTTCTTTGGTGTGTATTCCTTTTTTACATTCAGTGCTGATTCATCTGTCGCGATTATCGCCACATCGTAATCTGAATTTTCAGTATACATCCCTTTTCCGCGTCCACCAGTCAAAATTAATCCAATGACTCTTTCATCACTTTTAGCTTTTTCTAAAACATCCTCAAACTCTTTTGCTTTTATTTCTTCATTCATAATTTTATTTTAATAATTCATCAACAGAAACATCAAGCGCGCGAGCAAGTTTTTCAACAACTGCAATAGTTACATTTTTTTTGCCACTTTCAATCGCGCTCATATAGCTTCTGTCCATTTCTATTGCTCGGCAAATGTCACCTTGCGACATTTTACGGCGAAGCCGTATTCGCCTGATGTTTTTACCTAATGTTTTAGAAATTTGAGCCATATTGATATTAACAGTTTATCAACTATTGCGTTTATACTCAATATGGAGTTATAATCCCATACATGAATCTCGAT
>DAIEQH010000052.1 GCA_027347985.1 Candidatus Nomurabacteria bacterium
AGGTTTTAGTTTGAACTTCCATATTTTTTGGCTCCTCAAAGCCTGGCTTTTGGGCTCTTTTTAAAGCCAGGCTTTTCTCCGCCAAGTTTAAGGTTTCTTGAAGAAATTTGGGTCGGCTTCTTTGATAGACAAGCTGATTTTCCCTCTCTCCTCGTCTATTTTTATAACCTTCACCGGCACGATGGTGCCTTCTCTTATTATATCGCTAACTCTCTCCACGCGAAATGGTGCCATTTCGGAAATGTGGACCATGCCGTCTGTGAAAGGATTGAGGCGAACGAATACTCCGAAATCTGCAAGTTTCACAACTTCACCTTTTAATATTTCCCCGACTTTAAATTCATGTGTCATCTCTTCTATAATTTTCTTGGCTATTTCAGCTGTGCCATCTTTCCCCGTTAGATATACTGTGCCGTCATCTTCAATAGTTATTTCTGCTCCACTTCTTTCTTTAATATCTTTAATGGTTTTTCCTCCCCCGCCGATAACCATACCGATTTTATCTGGATTGATTTTTATAATCAAAATCTTCGGTGCGTTTTTGGAAATTTCTGCTCGAGGTTTTGGAATTTCTTTTTCAATTTTTTCTATAATAGCAACACGTGCTTTTTTAGATTGGAGCATTGCTTCACCTAATATTTTTATCGGCACTCCTTCCACTTTCACATCAAGTTGAATAGCTGTCACACCTTCTCTGGTGCCTGCAACTTTAAAATCCATATCTCCATGATGATCTTCTGGGCCTTGAATGTCAGTTAAAATTTTATATTTCTTATCATCTTCATACATGAGACCCATGGCAATACCTGCGACAGGAGCTTTGATAGGTACTCCTCCATCCATAAGTGCCAAGATAGATGCACAGATAGAAGCTTGTGAAGTAGAACCATTTGAAGCCATTGATTCAGAAACGATACGCATAGTGTACGGAAATTCTTCTACACTAGGCAATACCATAGCGAGTGCTTTTTCTGCTAAAGCTCCGTGACCTATTTCTCGACGATTGGTATTCCCCACACGGCCAACTTCACCGGAAGAATATGGTGGGAAGTTGTAATGATGCATAAATCTTTTTTCTTCTTTTGCTTCCATGCCGTCAACGAGTAATTTTTCTTCTGGACCACCGAGAGTGAGCACAGAGAGTACGTGTGTTCCTCCGCGATAAAATATTCCTGTACCATGGAGTATTGAAGAGAGTCCTCCAGCTTGCGCATAAAGGTCACGAAGTTCATCCATTTTTCTGCCATCAGCACGTTTATCATTCTCAATTGCTTTCTTGTGTAACATTTCATTCTCTGTATCGTCAAAAAGATTATCTTCTGGCGCAAAATCCTCTCTGTCAGGATAAGCGTCTTTCACCATTTTATTCCAAACACTATGGAGCTCATCTATTTTCTTTTTGCCTACTCCAGCAAAGAGCGCTTCTTCCATTTTTGGTAAAATATTTTCATTAAATAATTTTACTGATTCCGGAGAAACGACATCTTTTTCTATCACTCTTTTTGCAATGCCGATTTCTGACACGATTTTCTTTTGGAAATTTTCTAGTTTTGTTATTTCGAGACTTGCAGCTTTGAAAGCTTCTTCTAG
>DAIEQH010000053.1 GCA_027347985.1 Candidatus Nomurabacteria bacterium
AATTCCGAACCACTTTCTAGTGTCTTTCCTTTTATTTCTTTTGACTTAACTTCTGACATGGGGATACTTTATGGAGTGAATAGACACAATTCTTCTCTGGTTATTTTTGATAGATTTTCACTAGAAAATTATAACTCTGTGACATTCGCAAAATCTGGTTCTGGAAAAAGTTATGCCACAAAATTGGAAATCTTGAGATCTTTAATGTTTGATATAGACATAATCGTCATAGACCCAGAGAGAGAATATGAATATTTAGCAGAAGCTGTCGGTGGAAGATATTTTAACATTTCTCTTTCTTCCGACCACCACATCAATCCTTTTGACTTGCCAATTCCTCGTGAAGACGAATCTGCAGAAGATGTTTTGCGTTCAAATATTATAAATCTCGTTGGACTTTTCCGTTTGATGTTGGGCGGACTCACCCCAGAAGAAGATTCTATGGTAGACCGCGCTATCTCAGAAACCTATGCAATGAAAGATATCACTCCGGACTCCGATTTCTCAAATATTGAGCCACCACTTCTTTCAGATTTTGAAATGGTACTCGGAGGAATGGAGGGAAGTGATTCTGTTATGCAAAGATTGGTCAAATATACTAAAGGCACTTGGGCTACTTTCTTAAATAGACCATCAAATGTTGATATCAATAAAAAATTTGTCGTCTTTTCTATTCGAGACATGGAAGATGAACTAAAACCAGTCGCTATGTATATTGTCATGCATTATATTTGGATAACTGTTCGCAAAAACTTAAAGAAACGTCTTCTCGTAGTTGATGAGGCATGGTGGATGATGAAATCAGAAGATACTGCCTCATTTTTATACTCTATCGCCAAGCGTGGAAGAAAATATTTCCTTGGTCTTTCTACTATCACTCAAGACGCGGCAGACTTTATGAAATCTCCATACGGAGTACCTATCATTACCAACTCTTCAATTCAACTTCTCTTAAAACAATCACCAACGACCATAGACGTCTTACAAAAAACATTCAATCTAACTGATGAAGAAAAGTATTTACTCCTAGAATCTGGAGTAGGGGAAGGCATATTCTTCGCAGGACTTAAACATGTTGCTATAAAGGTCATTTCTTCTTATACCGAAGACCAAATAATCACTTCTGATCCATCTCAGATATTATCAATCAAAAAAGCAAAACAGGAGTTGGAAGAAGACAAAGAAGGGGTAAAGAAAAGCTAGTTTCTGGGCTTTAGTTGATATATAATTAAGAAAATGCAGAATAAATATTTAATTTTAATGTTTGTCGTTGTATTCGCTTTCACGGGGTTTTTTGCCCATGCCCAAATACAAAATACTGACATTGTTTTAAATATCTCTCCTCAATATCCAAATTCAAATCAAAATGTAAGTGCTACCTTAAGTAGCCACTCCATCAACTTAGATAAAGCAAATATCACTTGGTCGGTGAATGATCAACAGATGAGTGGTGGTGTTGGCAAAAAGAATTTTTCTTTTAAAATGAGCGCTTTGGGAGAAACTCTAAATCTTTCTGCATCTATAGATACTATCGACGG
>DAIEQH010000054.1 GCA_027347985.1 Candidatus Nomurabacteria bacterium
TAAAGTGACCCTGTTGGTTCACCTTTGGACGACAAAAATTCTGGCAAGGCATGATAAGCCCGATGTATTATCGCATGGGAGTCCAATAGCACTAATGTCTTTCTATCTTTAGCCATCACCTAGATTATATCATTTTTATAGTTGGTTATTCATAAGAAAATGTTGTATTATTAAAAAGTAAATGGCAACCTTTGATGAAGAAAAACAAAATAAACAACTGGATGAAATACGAAAACAGGAAGAGGAAGAGCTTGTGGCTGTACTCGCAGAATCAAAATATAAACTTCCTTATATTAATCTAGCTCAAGTAGGAGTAGACAATGAAGCCCTGCGAGCTATATCCGAAAAAGAAGCACGCGATTTAAAAGTGGCACCTTTTAAACTTTTTGGAAAGAATATTTTTATAGGCATCCGTTCTCCAGGAGAAGAACTCATAGCAAAATTAAAGGATCAAATAGAAAGAGAGGGATTAACTCCTACTTTTTACATGATTTCTCTTGCTTCTTTAGAAAAAGTCTGGGCTAGATACGTAGAACTTTCCCAAGCAGAAAGTTCAAAAATAGGAGGTTTGGATATTTCTATAGAAGTATTAAAAGAAATCGGAAAAGAAATAAAAACAATTAAAGATATAGAAAAACTAATAGAAGAAACAAAAGAAACAAATCCAATTCACAAAATTTCTCGTATGTTTGAAATAATTTTAGCGGGAGCAATCGCCATAAAAGCTTCCGACATACATATAGAACCAGAGAAAGAACAGGCTCGATTGCGATTTCGTTTAGATGGCGTACTCTACGACGTAATGTTTTTTGAAAATAATATTTACCATCTTCTTAACTCAAGAATTAAACTTCTTTCTGGAATGAAACTAACTTCCAAGACGGCTCAAGATGGACGTTTTAGTATTATGGAAGGAAATGAAGAATTAAGTATCCGTACTTCCCTAATACCTGGAGCCTATGGTGAAGCTATCGTTATGCGTATTCTTGATCCAAAATCTATCCGAGTAAAACTTGAAGATATTGGGATAGAGCCTTACTTGTTCTCTGTGATAGCAGAAGAAATAAAAAAGCCCAATGGTTTGATATTGGTCACAGGTCCGACAGGTTCCGGAAAAACAACGACTCTTTATGCATTTTTGCGAAAAATATATACACCAGAAATAAATATCATAACCATTGAAGACCCAATAGAATACCACTTAGAAGGCATAACCCAAACTCAAACGAATGATGAAAAAGGCTATACATTTTTAGAAGGATTGCGTTCCGCTCTCCGTCAAGATCCAGACGTTATAATGGTCGGAGAAATACGTGATTCCGAAACTGCCAAAACGGCCATAGAATCAGCTTTGACTGGACACATGGTCTTTTCTACCCTTCACACCAACAACGCAGCTGGAGTCATTCCTCGTTTGATAGACCTTGATGCTAA
>DAIEQH010000055.1 GCA_027347985.1 Candidatus Nomurabacteria bacterium
ATGCAAAGCATCGGGACAAAAAAGTTATGAATGATATTTCTGAAAGTAGAATATGTCAAAATTGTAAAGGTAAATTTACTATAGAGCCGGAGGATTTTAAATTTTATGAAAAAATAAAAGTTCCTCCTCCGACGTTTTGTCCAGAATGCCGAATGCAAAGGAGAATATTATGGAGAAATGAACGTGTTTTGTATAAATCTGTCTGTGCTTTGTGTAAGAAAAGTATTATCTCAATGTATGACTCAAAAAATAATTTTGTGGTTTTTTGTGATAAATGTTGGTGGGGAGATGGCTGGGATGCATTGAGTTATGCTTCTCCTTATGATTTTAATATTTCCTTTTTCGAACAATGGCTTAATTTGCTTAAAAGAGCTCCATTAACCCAACTTTGGAAATTTAATAATGTAAATTCTGATTATATAAACTACTCAACGGAAAATAAGAATTGTTATCTTTCTTCTTCAATTTTGAATTGCGAAGATGTTTCTTATTCATATGCTTTGGATAAAAGTCAAAATACTCTCGACTCTCTTTATTCTAATAAATTAATTTGGTGTTATGAGAACATAGATTCAGTCAATAACTATAATAGTATTTTTCTTCAAGAATCTAGCAACTGTATTGATTCTGGTTTTCTATTTGATTGTGTAAATTGTCAAAATTGTTTTTTGTCTTCAAATTTACGTAACAAAAAATATGTTTTTGAAAATATTCAATACACTAAAGAAGAATATGAGTCGAAAATATCTAAATTAGAAATAAAAGATTATTCTGTGTTACAGAAATTACTAAAGGAGTTCAAAAAAATAAGGGAAAACAAAGCTATCCATAAATATATTCAAACGATTAATAGTGTGAATTGTTCTGGAAACAACATAGAAAATTCAAAAAATGTTTTTTATTCTTTTAATGTAAATAATTCTCAAGACATCAAATATGCAGTACGTTCTGATGGCAATAAAGATACTATGGATATGTTTGGTGGAGTACGAACAGAGTCCTCTTATGAAGGAGTCGCTCCCTCATTCCAAGGATCAAAATCGTTTTTTGGTATTACAAATAAAGGTTCAAATGACATTCAATATTCATTTTTATGTATATCTTCTCACGACCTCTTCGCCTGCATTGGTCTCCGCTCTAAGCAATACTGCATCCTCAACAAACAATACACTAAGGAAGAATATGAAGAAATGGTTCCCAAAATCATCCAACATATGAACGATATGCCCTATATAGATAAAAAAGGAAGAATATATAAATATGGAGAGTTCTTTCCAAGTGAATTAAGTCCATTCTCCTATAATGAAACCATAGCACAAGAATACTTCCCATTAACTAAGGAAGAAGCCCTAAAGGA
>DAIEQH010000056.1 GCA_027347985.1 Candidatus Nomurabacteria bacterium
TATTACTTTTTGTGTATGCTACTATGTACTAGTACATGAATACAAGGAATAAAATAAATAAAAATAATGAAAATAAATTAAATTTTTGGTGGGGCGTAAAAGCATCTGCTTTTGCGTTGTTTTGTTGATTTCTATTAACCCCCCATTGAAAGAGAACAGGAATCCATTAAAGAGCGCAAAAACGCTCTTTTTATTATTATTTTAAACGAATTAAACTATATGAAACAAAAAATAACATCATTAAAAAATTTACCAGACAGAGAGGGGTATTATGGTTCCTTTGGAGGAAGATTTGTTCCTCCTCAATTAGAAAAGCCATTAGAAGAAATAGAAAAAGAGTATTTAATCGCAAAAAATGATGAAGCTTTCCAAAAAGAATATTTAGATTTACTGACAAATTATGCTGGTCGTCCTTCACCTTTATATTTTGCAAAAAATCTAACAAAAAAACTTGGTGGAGCAAAAATTTACCTTAAACGTGAAGACTTAAATCATACCGGTGCTCATAAAATAAATCACTGTATCGGAGAAGCATTATTAGCAAAAAGAATGGGAAAAACGAAACTTTTAGCAGAGACGGGTGCTGGTCAGCATGGAGTCGCTCTAGCTACAGCAGCTGCTTTACTCGGACTTTCGTGTGAGATCCACATGGGCTCTATAGATATAGCAAAACAACATCCGAATGTCGTTCGCATGAAGTTGCTCGGAGCAGAAGTCGTAGAAGTAAATACTGGTGGCAAATGCCTGAAAGACGCTGTGGATAGTGCCTTCGCAAAATTTATGAATGAATATCAGACCACCTTTTTTGCTATAGGGTCCGTGGTTGGACCTCATCCATATCCGATGATGGTCAGAGATTTTCAATCCATCGTGGGCAAAGAAGCAAAAGAACAAATATTAAAAAAAGAAAATAGATTGCCAGACTATGTCATTGGTTGTGTCGGGGGCGGTTCTAACGCTATTGGATTATTCAACGAATTTTTAGACGACAAAGAAGTGAAACTCATCGGAGTTGAACCAGCTGGGAGAAGCTCTGCTATCGGCGAACATGCCGCCACTATCACTTATGGCAGTGAAGGAATAATTCATGGTATGAAAACAATTGTTTTACAAAATGAAAAGGGCGAACCAAATCAAGTTCATTCGATAGCCTCTGGGCTTGATTATCCGGGTGTCGGACCTATCCACGCATATTTAAAAGATATCGGAAGAGTTAAATATACTTCAATATCTGACGATGAGACGATTAAAGCTT
>DAIEQH010000057.1 GCA_027347985.1 Candidatus Nomurabacteria bacterium
ATATTTAAAGCGAACATTAGCTAATTTAAACATTGGTTAGCTGTTTTTAATTGAGATGAGAATCATGGTCCTTTTTGCATAATGCCCCCGTAATTTTCTGTCTTGCATTGCATTTGTCAAATTTATCTGCAAGCACAGAATATGAATATTTTGTTTTGGAACGCAATAGGGCAACTGAATTCTTCAGTTTTTACAAATTGCATTTGAAATTTACTAACTTCAGTATCAAAATAGAAAAGAGTATTATAATTGTCAACAACTCAGGTAGACTATAATTACATTTTAATACACTTTCTTATTATTCATTCACCTTATGTAGAAAAAACTCTATGGAATTATAGTATTGCCGTTTATCCGCAATGGCGGATTGTTTTTTATGTCAAGATATTTGAAATGATTTTCCATATTCCATCATACATAATCCATATTCCATTGCGGCCTGCCTGTCCGGTAGGCAGGTCTTCGACTGAGAAATCCCATTTTAGAAAGTTTTGAGACCTCTCTTTTCGTTCGAGACTAAATAGGAGAGTTCTGCAACGCTCTCGGTAGGTAGGTTTTTTATGTCAAAATATTTGAAATGATTTTCCATATTCCATCATACATATTCCATATTCCATTGAGGCTTGCCGCGCTATGAGTTTATTAGTTAAAAATTAAAATATATTACCGGCTGTAACTGAGCGGATTCAACTTGAACAACGACTAATATCATCAAAGCCAATAAAAACGCCTGGACATAAACGGGAGATGCAGTAATTATATTCTTAATTTTGTTATCAACAGATTTGGGAATAAAGTGCAGAATATAGCCTATCATTATCAAAACAAAAACTTGAGTGTAGCCTGCAACCCACTGGAAAAAGACCACTCCGTGAAAATATCT
>DAIEQH010000058.1 GCA_027347985.1 Candidatus Nomurabacteria bacterium
AGAAACAAGGAGGGAGAGACAGCATTGATGGTGGCGGCTCTCGAAGGCAGAGGCGAGATGGTGAGACTTCTTATCAGCCGCGGCGCGGACGTTAATATCAAGGACAGCGTTGGGGCAACGGCGTTGCTGTATGCAGCTGTGGGCGGTTCAGCCGACATAATGAAGCTGCTGATTGACGCAGGAGCATACCCTGACGCGAAAACGAATGGCGGTGAAACAGCTCTCTCCATATCCCTCATCAAAGGGAATGCCGCAGCTGTAAACGTATTGCAGAAGGCGAAGGCAACCGACAAGAAATAGTCTGCATTTTTTCAGGACGATCCGCGGTTTCACCCGGCGGGGCCGTGCACTTAATGTGGGGGCAGGTCTTTGATCTTGATATTTTCTTGTTATCGTCATTTATCATCCCACTTATCGTTGAATAATGCAGCCTATCCGCAGTGGGCGTACCATGGATTAATATAGCACATCCTCTCGTATTATCCAAGATCAAAGACCCCAATTAAATTACCGTTGTCTGGGCATGTCCCACCCATTCACAGCCTCAAACAGACCTCCATGAGAATCCTGCCGAAAAACGACGGCTGATACGACAATTTCACACGGAAGACATAATCCTGTAACATCTCTTCCTTAAACTATGATGGGGGACAATCAACATGAGGAAAGGGGGGACATCATGAAATGTCCGGCCTGCGGCAGATTGATGGTTGTGAAGAGAAATCATTTCGAGTGTCCGGGTCTTCTTTGCGACTACGAAGAGGAGATCGAGGACAACGAAATGATCAGAACTCTTATCCAGGAGTTGATGGGCGTGAATCTTGCTGGGGCAACACCGTCTGTTCCTTAAGCAGAAAGTATCCA
>DAIEQH010000059.1 GCA_027347985.1 Candidatus Nomurabacteria bacterium
CTGACTTATGATTTTGAAAAAAGAGACAAGTTAAATTTGTGGATTCATTATAGGCAAGCAATAGACGTCGGTGTCGGGATGGAAGAATTAGTCGGAGTTTTGTTTTGGAAAGCTAAAGATATGCTCCTTCGAAAGAATTTTAGTAAATTTAAAGAAGAAGAATTAAAAAATTTTGCAACTAAACTTTCATATATTCTCCCCGAAGCACGCAAAGAAGGAAAAGACGCTGAAATTGTATTTGAGCAGTTTCTACTTGAAGCTTTTTAAAATTTATAATTTTCGTATTTTTTGACTTCTTTTTTTATAAATGCTTTAATTCTTTTAAATAAAAAGGAGGTTAAAAATGTATAGTTCTTTGCCAAAAATGAGAGGCGTGGAAGGATTCCCATTGGCAATTCTTCTTTATTATATGCTTCTTTATAAAAAGGATTTAAAAATAACCCCAAAAATATTAAGGGATTTTTTGGAATTTATTTGGGGGAGAAAAGAAGAAAAGGATAAAGAAATTAGTTGTTTGGCTAATTGCATAGATATAACAAGCGACGAGATTTTTATAGTTGTTAAAAATAATCCTTTACTTTTTTCTCAAAATGAATCGGGTGTAGTAAGATCAAAATTTTCAGCCGGTTTTTTCCTTTTTAAATCAGATTATAAAAAAATAAAAGATGAACAATGTGATTTTTTTACTTCTGATATTGGAGGGCATGAAAACCTTGAAGAAAAAATAAAATCCTTTTTAAGTCTTTAAGAGAAAACCCAGCAACAAATAGTTGCTGGGTTGTTTTATTGTCCGCCCGCTCGGGATCGAACCGAGGACCTTATCCTTAAAAGGGATCTGCTCTACCAGCTGAGCTACGGGCGGA
>DAIEQH010000005.1 GCA_027347985.1 Candidatus Nomurabacteria bacterium
TCATTTTTGATATCTATTTGATAGTTTCTTTCTTCTTTCTCTTTCCAACTATATCCTTCCTTTAGGGCTTCTTCCTTTGTTAAAGGGAAGTATTCTTGAGCTATGGTTTCATTGTAGGAGAATGGACTTAATTCAGATGGAAAGAACTCTCCATACTTGTATATTCTTCCCTTTTTATCCACATAGGGCATATCATTCATGTGCTGGATGATCTTTGGTACCAAAGCTTCGTATTCTTCTTTTGTATATTGTTTGTTTAGGATGCAGTATTGTTTACTTCTTAAACCTACACATGCAAAAAGATTTTTTGAACTACGACAATTATCACAATATGATAAATTATGAGAATCACGGCAAAAGACAGTAAATAAACAATTGTAAGTTGTTAAACCTACACTAACTGATTCATAACAAAATTCTGTTTTATCAAAACCAGTGATATCATAAGACTCCTTTGCATTTAAGCCAGCTTGTAAATAAGCAGAATTTTCCGAGTCATGAACATCGAAACCATGATTTATCTTTTTTGATTGAGAAATAATATCCCCTTTTACGTTGGTACAAGCTATAAAATTATTTGATTTTCTTATTTGAAAAATATTTTTTAATTCTTTAAATTTTTTAATAGCCTCTTGCAATTTTTCATAATTTTTAAAAATTTCTTCTACTTCACGTTGATATTCTTCTTTTGAAATGGATTCGTTAAACAAACAATAAGATTTACTCCGAAGTCCAACGCTAAAAATACAATTATTGCAACTCTTACAGTCAAAAAGAAAAGCTGAATCTACACAATCTTTGCATTCTTGGCCATAACGAAGATTAAAACATTTTTCACAATCAATACATTGATAAAGAAGTTCTGAATTTGAGCAATAAATACTATCGCAAACATCTTTATCATCTACAAGAAAAAATCCAAA
The DNA here is from genome assembly GCA_027347985.1 of Candidatus Nomurabacteria bacterium. Lineage (GTDB taxonomy): Bacteria > Patescibacteriota > Minisyncoccia > Phycocordibacterales > UBA9973 > UBA9973. The sequence continues at coordinate 924 of DAIEQH010000005.1, forward strand.
AAAACAATTTTCATTACGGTTGGCTGTGGTTATGAGATAACAATTTTTGTTTTCATCAGCAAAATTACAATAATCAGAATTGATGGCTTTGTTGTTTATTAAAGAGGGTTTAAGAACTTTTTTTTGTAAATCATATAATTGCCCAAAAAAAGTTTTAGAAAAATCATAATCTATACCACAATCCATTGGATTCCAATCATCAGACCACCAATAATCTTTATCACAAACAGCTCCTCCTTTACCAGAGGAATACATAGATATTATCTGTTCGTTATGATTTGGCGCATCACATTTTCTTTTATATAAAGCGCGATCATTTTTTATAATGAATCTTCTGATCATTCTGCACTCCGGACAAAAAGTCGGCGGAGGAACTTTTATTTTTTCATAAAAAGAAAAGTCGTCTGGCTCTATTGTGAAGTCCTTTTTGCAGTTTTGACATATTCTTTTTTCACTTTTGTACTCCATATTGTTTATACATATACTCTGCTATCGCTAGATATATGTATATCATCTAATTTCTTAGTATACAATATACTGCATGCTAATGTTTTTTAACTTTTTAAAATTACAAACGCCAAGCCATATTTTATTGGTATTTCTTTATATTCTATGCCCTCATTATCTAATTGTCTTTTCCACCTATCCAGAGGAACTGAAAATTGTCCATTTGGTAAAAGCAGTTCTTTTGTCTCATAATCTTCCTTGTCCATCACATGAATTGCAAACCCCCCTGATTTTAAAGCATTATAGGAATTTTTTATTAAATCCCATTGTTTTTCCGTTTCAATAAATTTTAATAAAACATGAGCATAGGTAATATCAAAAGGAATATCTAGTAAGGGCAAGGTGCAATCCCATTCAAAAATATTTTCACCTCCCTTGAGATGTTCAATGGTAATATCAAATGTCGTTATCTGAAGAGGTTGTGTAATAAATTCTGCAAATATTTTTTTGTGATATTCTATAAATCTTTTGTCGCCACAACCCAACACACCAATTTTTACTATGTCACTTTTAGTATTGAGTTTTATCTGTTCAAAAATTTGAAAAAGTTCGTCTCTTTTTTCTTTAACACGATTTTTTATTTCTTCATCGCTATAATCTGCATATTTTTGATGATATTTACTTAGTGCCATATAGCTTGATTCCTTAACTTAACATATATGTTAGGTTAATTTTTACCTATTTTATGACTGTTCCTAAAAATTCTTCTCCATTTAAATATTTCGCTAAATTGTCTATCGGTTTACCGTTCATTATGACCACCTCCATCCCCTCTTTCTCTGCCATCTCGGAAGCAATAGGGTCAAATGGAGAATTTAGGCCTGGATTCCATTCTTTTGGTATTAATTTTCTATATTCTGCCCAAAAAATTTTTTCAATCTTCTTTGCCTCTTTATTTATCTTCGGGTCAGAATCATAAACATAATCTGTGTTTGATAAATTGATTATTTTTCTAGCACCTAAATTCTTACCTAAAACTACAGCAACATAATCGGTGCTATTTCCCGGCTTCCAGCCTCCTCCTAACACTATAGGTTTATCAAATTTAATCGGCAAAGTCGGATCAAGAATTATCTGCTCTTCAGCTAAATCTTCAAATAAAGTTTTTATAAATTCAGCATTAAAACGTGTTGAAGAAATTCCTAACCAATCAAGATTTTCATTAGATATTTCTGAAATCTCTTTGCCAGCATTATTATAATTTCTACATATTTTTCCTCCACCTGTGATAATTACAAATTTTTTACCTTTTTCTGTTTGAGTTAAAATCAACTGCTTAAATTCTTTCAAAAAACTAATATCAATTTCATCTGGAATAATCAGAGAACCTCCTAATGAAATGATAATAGTTTCCATAGTACTAGAAGTTTAAAGCTTTAATAATTTCTTTATGAACATTTTCTATACTCTGCTCACCGTTTATCGTATATATCGTATAACCTTTTTTATCTTTAAAATAGTTCATCGCTGGCACTACGTTGTTTATATATTCATCAAATCTTTTTGCTATACCCTCTTTCGTATCATCATGTCTACCACGCAACATCATTCTCTTTATGGCTTCTTCTTTTCCAACTTTTATATAAATTATTTTTATATCTCCTCTTTTGAAAAACTTCATCATCGCTTCAAAAGTTTCGGATTGTACCAAGGTGCGAGGATAACCATCAGCTATCAAATGTTTTTCGGGAGACAAAGAAGCTGTCAAAATATTGGTGAAAATTGCATTAGTTAAAAAGTCTGGCTGTAGTTCTCCGCGAGTCATTGAATCTTTAATAAGAGTGGCAATATAATTTCCACTTGCTATGAGCTTCCTGTATTCATTGCCTGTGGAAGTCTCTACACATTCGCGTCCGTCGCGTTTTTTCAATACTCCGGCCAAGAGTTCTACTTGGGTTCCTTTACCAGAGCCCACTTGTCCAAAAAATACAAAAGTTTCTGCGTTCATAACTTAAGAATACAAAATTTAAGTAGAAAAATCAATCTAAATTAGACCCCCTCCTTCACCTCCCCCTTAGCAAGGGGGAGGCTGGGTAGGGGTGTATTTTTTCTTAGTATATGCTTTAATAGGTAGAATAATATGAAAAAAGAGATTATAACCATTTGTGGTGGGTTAGGAAGCGGAAAATCAAGTACAGCAAAGGGAGTTGCAAAAGTTTTAGGCTTTAAGCACTTTTCCTCTGGAGACTTTTTTCGACAAGTCGGATTGGAACTAGGTTTATCTGTAACCGAAACGAACATAAGAGCGGAAACTGATAAAAAAATAGATGAAATGACTGATCAAAAATTACGAGATTTAAATAAAGAAAATAAAATAGTTGTTGATTCAAGAACTGCATATCATTGGATTCCAGAATCATTTAAAGTTTATCTAGATTTATCTCCCGACATAGCTAAAGAAAGAATATTAAATAGCATAAAAGAAGATAAACTGCGCGAACAAAGCGAGCAAGTTAAAACAAGTGAGGAAGTTTTAAAAAAGATGACCGAACGTTTTGAAAGCGAACAAAAAAGATACTGGGATTTATATAAAATAGATAATACCGACAAAAGCCAATTTGATTTAGTGATAGATACAAACAAAAACAACCTTGCAGAGGTTGTTGATATTATTGTCTCGGAATATAAAAAATGGATAGTAGAAAAAAATTAGTATTCCCTCATTGATATTTGGGCATCTACTTTTTTGATGAGGTCTAGGACGACGGAGACGACGATGAGGAGAGCTGTACCGCCGAGAGCAATTTCTGTAATACCTGTGAGAGACCTTACAATCAAAGGCAAAACAGCAATAAAACCCAAGAAAACTGCACCGAGTAAAGTGATACGACTCAAGACTTTTGAAATGTATTGAGAGGTAGAAAGTCCTGGACGAATACCTGGAATAAATGCCCCATTTTTCTGCAAGTTGGTAGCGAGCGCTTCAGGGTCAAAAGTGACAGCAGTGTAAAAATAGGTAAAGAGGAAGACCAAAATAAAGTAGAGTACAGCATAAAGCACGCTCGTTTGCGAGAAGGACATTAATACTTTAGAAATTGAAAGCAAAACTGCATTGGTGGAACTTGCTAAAAAGTTTCCAATCATTTGTGGAAAGAGCAAAAGAGAAAGTGCAAAGATTATCGGGATAACTCCTGCTTGATTCACACGAAGTGGCAAATATGTAGAACCTCCGCCATACATTTTCATACCACGGACACGTTTAGCATAAGTGACAGGAATAGGTCGCTCTGCTTCTGTGACGACAACGACACCTGCAATGACGAGCGCTCCGGCGATGATAAACATCAAAAGTAAAGGAACTTGAGAAATATCAAATTTAAATAAGAGTTGGCTGACTTCTGTCGGAATCCTGGAAACGATACCAGCGAAGATGATAAGAGAAACACCATTCCCAATGCCAAATTCTGTCATAAGCTCCCCTATCCACATTAAGAGCATTGAACCTGCAATGACGATAACAATATTACTAATGCGGTCAAAAGCTGTTAAATTTACTAAAATCTTTTGACTTTCAAGAATAGCTAAAAGACTGAAGCCTTGAATAGCAGCAAGTGGGATAGTGAGCATTCTAGAGTATTGAGTAAATTTCTTTCTACCAGCTTCTCCTTCTTCATGATAAATTCTTTTCAAAGCAGGGACCATGATGGTCAAAAGTTGCATGATGATGGAGCTCGTGATATATGGACCAACACCCAACATGATAATGGAAAGGTTGGAAAGTCCACCTCCAGAAAAGATGTTTAAGATACCGAAGAATTGGTTATTGGAGAGAAAACGAGAAAGTGCTAATGTATCAATGCCTGGGATAGGAATAGCAGAAAGTAATCTAAAAATGACTAATGAAAAAATAACGAAGAGCACTCTTTTTCGTAAAACAGTGTCTGTCCAGATTAGTTTTATTTTATTTAAAAAATTTTCCATAGTATTTGTTTAAATTCACCCCTACCCTACCTCCCCCTTACTAAGGAGGAGGAGAAGGAGGGGGTCTACTTTATGATTATGTGTCTGCCTTTAATACCGAGACGCTTTCTGATTTCAGAAAAACTTTCTTTTTTGTCACCAACAGAAAGGACTTTGTCCGCTGCTAGTTTAAATGGTTTCTTTTTAGACTTAAATTGATATCCTCTATTTTTTGGCAACTTCTTAATAATATCACGAAGTTCTGGACGGCGTTTGTTACCAGCACGAGCTGTTTGACCCTTGCCTCCACGGCCAGAAGTCTTTGCATGTTTGCCTCCACGGCCAACTATTCTGTCTTTTTTATTCTTATGTACTCTTTTTAAATTATGTATTTGCATAAAATTATTTTATTTATTTTTCAATTTCTGGAATAACCACTTCTTTATTTGCGACTACCACAACTTCTGGAGCAAATTTTGTATATTTTGAAGAAATCTGAGAAAGAGCTGCCATGACTGCCTTAGAATTGTTTAATTTATTTTTACTACCGGATAAAATTTTACCAGTGATATCTTTCATTCCAGCCAATTTCGCAATATCACGAACGACTGTTCCCGCTACGAGCCCACGGCCTTTATTTGGCATAAGGACCACTCTACAACTTGAAAACTTTGCAGAAACTTCATGAGGGATAGACATTGTCTTGGTAAGTTTCAACTTAACCATATTCTTCTTTGCGTTTCGGAGAGCCTTGTTTATAGCGAGAGAAGTATCTCCTGCTTTTCCTAAGCCCAAGCCAATGGAACCTTTCTTGTCTCCAGCTACCAATGCGACACTGAAAGAAAATCTGCGTCCTCCAGCGACAACACGAGTGACGCGGCGAATACTCAAAATCTTCTGATCAAATTCAGGTTTTGGTCGTCCAAAAGAGGAAGATCTGCGAGGGTTATTCTTTTTTTTGTTTTCTTCTTCTGCCATATGTTTCAAATAAAAATTATGCTAAAACTTAAGACCTGCTACTCGGGCAGTATCTGCTACTAATTTTATACGTCCTGTATATTTAAATCCATTTCGGTCAAAAACAACTTCTTTGACTTTTATTTTAGCACAAGCCTCTGCAATCATTTTACCGACTTCTTTTGCTCTTTCCGTCTTTGTACCTTTAGTGACTTTCACATCACTAGCTTCTGTTAAGGTCTTGCCTTTCTGGTCGTCAATGACTTGTGCATAAATAAATTTATTAGAACGGAAAACAGAAAGACGAGGACGAGAAGAAGTGCCGAAAATCTTTGCTCGAATTTTTACTTTTAATCTTTTTCTTTTGTCGTCTTTCTTTTTCATGTTTTTTTATTTTTCTAAAGCCTAGTGCCTAGGGCCTAAGGCCTATTTATTAAGCTGTTTTCTTACCTTGTTTTCTCCTAATAACTTCGTCTTCATAACGCATGCCTTTACCTTTATATGGTTCTGGCTTTTTAAGCGCTCTAATAGCGGCAGTAAAACTTCCAACTAATTCCTTATCAATACCTGTAATAGTAATATTATTTTTCTCTGCTGTAGCTGTGATGCCTTCTGGAATTGGAACAATAACTGGATGAGAAAATCCTAAAGCAAAAACAAATTCCTTGCCTTTAACTTCAGACTTGAATCCTACTCCCTCTAAAATCAATTTCTTTTGATATGGCGTTTCTACTCCCTTTATCATATTTTTAATATGGGAAGCATAAGTGCCCCAAAGAGATTTGGAAAATTTATCGTTTCTTTTTATATTTAAAGTTACTACTCCATCTGCAATATTTATAGTAATGTCATCACGAAAAGTTTTACTGATTGTTCCTTTTGGACCAACAACTGTCAAAACATCTCCACTCTTTGTTACAGTAACTCCTTTTGGTATTAAAATTTCTTGTTTTCCTATTCTTGACATAAAATTTCTTGTTCAGGACATCCGATGTCCACTTGGACATCGGATGTCCAAATCGTTACCATAATCTAAATAATGCTTCTCCCCCGACTTGTTCTTTTCTCGTTTCCTTGCCAGACAAAATTCCTTTTGGCGTGGAAAGCACGAGAAGTCCAGAACCATTTCTGATTGAATGAATTTCTTTCATTTTGAAATAAACGCGACGGGATTGTTTAGAGATTCTTTCTACTTCCGTGATTTTTGGTTTCTTTTCTATATAAACTAATTCAACTTCCAATGTTGGAAAACCTTTTTTAACTTTTTTAGAAACTTGTTTCAAATATCCTTCTTTCTTCAAACATTCTGCAATAGCATTTTTTAATTTGGAATATGGGAAAGAAACAGTCTCCTTGCCTGCAAGAGAAGCGTTCTTTAACATTATTATCATGTTTGAAATTGAATCCATAAAATTTAATTACCAGCTTGATTTACGAACACCCGGAAGCATTCCTTCATTTGCTAATTCTCTGAAACAAATACGACATATACCGAAATCTCTCATGAAGCCATTGCCTCGTCCACAACGAAAACAACGATTTTTCTGTCGTGTAGAAAATTTAGGTGTTTTTTTACTTCTTGCTATAACTGATGTTTTTGCCATAAATAAATAATATTGGGAGGGCTTTACAATATCTCACTTTTTTTCTTTAAGCCTTTAAAATAAAGGTCTAAAGGAGAAAAGTGGATTAATCAAAGCTATATTCCCTTGCGATATATACTAGCAAAATCTAAAAAAATAGTCAAATAAAAAGGCCTGTATTGATATTATCTCAAGACCTCTTGGATTCAACCAAGTAAATTACTTATCTCCTGAAAATTTGCGGTAAAACGACACTTTTCCGGAGTTTCCTCAACCAACTTTATGCAACGTTCTACTGAAATCCCTTCTTCAAGAATGGACACCTTTTCTCTATCTTCCTTGGTCCATTCAACATTGAAACTGAGATCAAAATCTTCTTTTGTTTTGTATTGCATATAAAAGCGGACATCTTTATAACCACCCGCTTTTTCTGTATAAACAAACACTACATTATACATAGATACCTCCATTAAGTATAATTTTTAAAAAATATTCGGAACAATTTTTACCAACTAAATATAACATTTAATATAAAAAAGTCAACTGTAAAAAATCTTTTTTGTAAAGAGAATTTTTATTCAAAAATTTTATTACAAATAAATTATACATTAGCCCTTGTATATCGCAATACAACAAAAAATCCCTAATTTTAGGGATTTTTTATATTTATATTTTAAGCCTTATTTCTTCTTTTTATCTTCCTCCTTCTTAAACGGTACTCCTATCAAACTAAAGAACATCTTTCCCTCTTCTTTAGTTTTTGCTGTTGAAACGAGCGTGATAGCAAGACCAAATACATCTTTGATATCTTCATCTGCTGTCTCTGGGAAAATAGTATGTTCTTTGATGCCAATAGTAAGGTTACCTATATTATCCACTGCTCCAGGGTTAATACCACGAAAGTCTTTAGTGCGAGGAAGAGCAACATTTATAAGTTTTTCTAAGAAAGCATACATTCTCTTTCCGCGTAATGTAGTAACGACACCAATAGCATCTCCCTGACGAACTTTGAAAGACGCAATGGATTGTTTAGCACCCCTTAATGCTGCTTTTTGTCCTGTGATTTTTGCTAAACGCGAACTAATAGCATCATTTTTATTTTTATCTTTCTTGATAGCTGTACCTGTGCCGACATTCAATACGACTTTCACCATTTTTGGCGCAGCCATTTTATTTTTATAATGAAAATTACTTTTCATCTTATCAAAACTTTCTATTTCTTTTTCTTTAACAGTTAAATGTTTCATAATATTTTTAATCTATTTTTTTAACGTTGGAAGCATGTATCGGCATAGCCACATCTATTATCGTTCCCTTTTCATCAGATTTTCTAGGACGTTGATGCTTTTTCATCATATTTATTCCTTCTACTACAACTTTATTTTTAGAAACTAAAACAGAAGCAATTTTACCCTTCTTGCCCTTGTCTTTACCTGTTATTACTTTTACATTGTCTCCTTTTTTTATTTTCATATTATAGTTAAATTACCTCTGGTGCCAAAGAAATTATCTTTTGGAACCCTCTTTCAGCTAGCTCTCTTGGGATAGGTCCGAAGACGCGTCCAGCTTTTGGATCAAGCTTGCCTTTTTCTAATAAAACTACCGCATTGTCATCAAAACGAATATACGATCCGTCTTTTCTTCTGTATGCATTTCTAGTACGCACCACGACAGCTTCACAGACATCTTTCTTTTTTACTCCTTTTCGTGGAGAAGCTATTTTCACGGAAATTATCACTTTCTCGCCAATAGAAGCATACCTTTTTTTAGAACTGCCTAAAACCTTAAACACCTTTCCTACGGTGCCTCCTGCATTATCTGTTATTTTTACTAATGTTTCTGTTTGAATCATAAAATTATTTTATTTTGTAACTACTTTGAATTTCTTATCTTTTGAAATTGGCTTCGTTTCCGTTATTTCTACTTTGTCCCCTATTTTGTATTGATTTTCCTCGTCATGAGCTTTATATTTTTTATTTATTTTATAAAACTTTCCATATTTAGGATGTTTAACAAAACGTGAAACAGATACAACAATTGTCTTATCCATCTTATCAGAAACAACAACACCACTTAGGACATTTCCTTTTTTTATATTCTTTTCTTCTGCTGTTTTTTCTTTTTTCGTTTTCATATTTTTATTTTATAAATTTTTACTTCTTCTTGTTCATTTCTGTTAAAATCCTGGCCACTTGTTTTTTGAGAGTTGTGGATTCTTTTACATTTTTTGATTTTGAACCTTGCGCTTTAAATCTCAAAACTCTTATGCTTTCTTCTAAATCGGCAAGCTTTTTTTTAAGCTCTTCCTTTTTCATTCCTTTTAAATTTTCCTTTTCTTTTTTTGCCATATAAATAATTCAATTACATATTATGAACTCTAGAAACGACTCTCGTTTTGACTGGAAGTTTAGTACCAGCCTTTCTTAATGCTTCATGGGCCGTCTTTTCATCTACTCCATCTACTTCAAATATAATACGTCCAGGAGAAACATCAAAACAATATCCTTGTGGATCTCCTTTTCCTTTTCCCATGCCTACTTCCGCAGCTTTGGCAGTGAAAGGTCTGTCTGGGAAAATACGAACCCAATATTTACCAGCCTTGGTGAGTGTTCGAGAAATAACTTTTCTGGCAGATTCAATTTGATTTGATTTCACTCTAGCTTGAGTTACAGCTTTGAGTCCATAAGAACCGAAGGCTAACTTCGTGCCACGAGTTTCTGGCGTCCTAGCCTTAGGATTGATGCGGCCAACTTGCCATTTTCTAAATTTTACTTTTTTAGGGAATAACATAATAGTTTAATTAATTTTTTTCGCCTGAGGCGAATCCGCCTTTAGCGGAAACTTTTAACGGTTTCTTATCAGCAAATATTTTCCCACGGTAAATCCAAACTTTTATACCTACATCACCATATGGCAAATGTGCTTTCTCACGTTTAAAATCAATGTCCGCACGAAAGGTCTGAAGAGGGATAGACCCACGCTTAAGCTCTTCTGTTCGGGCAATTTCAGCACCGCCTAGACGGCCTCCTAAAACAACTCTGACTCCTTCTACCCCATGGGCCATCATGACTTTTTCTACTATTTGTTTAATGACTCGACGATAAGGCATTCTTTTTTCTAATCCTTCCGCAATCATATAAGCAACGATAGACGCATCTGCTTCTGGGTTGCCTACTTCAACAATTTCAAGTTTAAAATCTTCTGGCTTAGCAAGTTTTAATTTGCTGATTTTTTTCAAAATATCTTCTTTAAGTTTTGTTACTCCTTCACCATTTCTTCCAATAATGAGACCTGGGCGAGAAGTTCTGATTATAAAACGAGTTGTTTTCTGATTTCTTTCAATTTCAATGGAAGAAACATACATAGCGCGTAGTTTTTTCTCTAAATATTCACGAATTAAGACATCTCTCTTTAAGAAATCACAATATTGTTTAGGATCGGCAAACCAGTGAGATTTCCAATCTCTTAATATTATCAACCTATGTGCATATGGGTGTACTATTTTTGACATAATTATTTATGTGGCGTTAAGCTCGTAGTTGCTTTCTTTGTTTTTACTGTTTTTGTTTTAACAACTTTTTTTACTTCCTTTTTTTCTACTTCAACAGCTTTTTTTACTTCTTTAATCGGTTGTGTCTTTTCTGCTAAAACCAAAGTGATATGGCTTGTACGTTTGTTTATCCTGTGTCCTGTCCCCATAGCAGCTGGCATCATTCTTTTCATAACGATTCCTTTGTCTACCCTCAATTCTTTAATATATAAATTTTCTTTGGCTACTCCTACTTGAGTGGCGTTGGCAACAGCGGAAAGTAAAAGTTTCTTGATTGGAAAACCTGCACGCTTTGCTAAAAAGTCTAGCATCGGGATAGCTTCCTCTACGCTCTTCCCTTTTACGAGTCCTGCCACTAAACGAACCTTTCTTGGAGCTTGTCTGTAATTTTTTAAAAATGCTTTCATATTATTTTTTCTTTACATCAGCTGCAGCTGCTGTTGCGGATTTAGCTTGAGTAATTTCTGCTTCTTTCTTTTTCTGTTCAAGTTCTTTCTGCATTTTACCTCCGTGTTTCATAAATTTCTTGGTTGGAGAAAATTCACCGAGTCTGTGACCTACCATGTCTTCTGTTACTAAAACTTCAATGTGGGTCTTGCCGTTATGTACGCCGAAAGTGAAACCCACCATCTCAGGTGAAATCTGACAGGCACGTTTCCATGTCTTAATCATTGGGGTTTGTAACGGGTTTTTGCCAGCTATCTTCCCTAATAGTTTTTCGTCGATATTTAAGCCTTTTTTGATTGATCTTGTCATAACAAAAAGCTCCTAACGAGCTTCCACTCATAGTAGCAAATTACAAAATAAAGTCAAATTTTAAAATGACCATTAAATTTACTAGGTCGTTCAAAATCTAGTTGCAGGATTTTGAATATGTTGTGTAATATTGTTATAGAAATAAAAAAGCCGGAAGCCCCTGCGTCCGTCTTTTTTATATTTTTGTATTACTGAGATTTTCTTGATTTACCGGTCTTCCTACGAGAAACAATAAATAGATTTGAGTATTTTTTAGGTGTGCGGGTTTTGCGTCCTCCTGTTACTTTACCCCACATAGTCTTCGGACGTTTAGTTCCACGGCCTTGTCTACCTTCACCTCCACCGTATGGATGGTCTACAGGGTTCATGGCTGTACCTCGGACAGTTGGCCTGATTCCCTTCCAACGAGAACGTCCCGCTTTACCATAATTTTCTAAATGGTGTTCTTCGTTTGAAACAGTACCGACAGATGCCCAACAATTCTCATCAATTTTGCGAACTTCTGAGGAAGGCATTTTCAAATTTGTATAACCGTCAGCATTTGCAACGACTTGTGCGAAGATTCCTGCAGAACGTCCGATCTTGGCACCACCTCTTGGTTTGATTTCAATATTATAAACAAATGTTCCAACTGGAATATTTCGCAAAGGCAATCTGTTACCAGCTGTAAGCTCTGCTTTTTCAGATACAACAAATGTCATTCCTGGTTTAACTGATTTTGGAATAACGACATATCTCTTTTCTCCATCTTTATAGACAGCAAGGCCGATGAAAGCACTACGATTTGGATCGTATTCTATAGATTTTATTTTTGCAGGAATATCTTTCTTGTCATAGATAAAATCAACATCACGAAAAAGACGCTTGTGCCCGCCACCTTTATGTCTCATGGTAATACGTCCAGCGCTATTTCTCCCGACAGAACGTTTGAAACCATAAGTTAAAGACTTAGTCGGTTTACTCTCGGTCAAAAAGTCACGATAATTAATATTCGTCATCTGTCTTCTTGATTTACTTGTGGGTTTGTATGATTTCATCGTATTAAATAATTAAATTATTTCTATTTTATCTCCTTTCTTTAAATAAGCGATAGCTTTTTTGCCTCCCCCTCGTACTCCCTTTTTACCCTTAGACATGACATTCTTATGAGGGACAGGAAGGATATTTATTTTAACCGGGATAACTTTATAAAGTGCAAAAATAGCTTTCTTGATTTCTTTTTTGTTTGCAGAAACATCAACATTAAAAGTATAAACATTCTGCTCAAAAACGTTACTGGCTTTCTCAGTTACTCTAGGATTTTTTATTGGACTTTTCTTTGTTGTTTCTGACATAAATTTTTGTCCCTACACTGGGTTAAAAGGAATCCCCCTAAACCCAGCGTAGGGTCTTATTACCCTCTTGATTCTAAAAACTTCACGCTTTCTTCAGGATTTTCTATTAAAAGATACTGATATTTCAAAACATCTAATGGATTCAAATTTTTAACGAAAACTATTTCAAGTTGTGGTAAATTTCTGAAACTTTTTTCTGTCTTTTCATTTCTATCTCTCAAAGCAACCAGGATTCTTGGCTTCTTGGAATTGGCTAGTGGTTTCCAGCCTGTAGCTTTAGAAAGATTTTTCATCACTTCTAGTGCTTTTTTAGTCTTTGTTTCAGCTTGAGAAAGTGTATCAACGAAAAGTATTTCTTCGTCTTTCATTTTTTTAGAAAGAACAGAAAAGAGAGCTTGTGCACGCATTTTCTTAGAAACTTTTCTCTTATAATTCTTTTCTGCGAGTGGCCCATGAGTGACACCTCCTCCAACCCAAATAGGTGAACGAGAAGATCCATGACGAGCACGTCCTGTACCTTTTTGTTTCCAAGGCTTCTTGCCTCCTCCACGAACTTCTCCTCTGTCTTTCGTGTCAGCAGTACCGGCACGTTTATTGGAACGCATTCCTTCGACAACTTGATGTACTAAGTCAGCACGCCATTTAGCAGCAAAAACTTTCGCCGGCAATGTTATTTTGCCTGCTTCCACCCCTTTCTGATTATAAATTTTTGCTTCTGTTTTTGCTTCTGTTTTTGCTTCCATAAAATTATCTATTGATTATTTCCACTAAACTGCCACGCTTTCCGGCTATTGCTCCTTTGACGAGCATTGTATTATTTTCTTTATCTATAAATATAACTTCTAAATTCTTTTGAGTTATTCTATCCCCACCTGTTCTACCTGCCATTCTCATTCCTTTCGGAACATGTGTTCGAAGTCCTCCACCGATAGAACCTGGCTCTCTTTCAGAATGTTTTTGTCCGTGTGAACGAGGGCCTCCGCCGAAACCATGACGCTTCACGACACCTTGGAAACCTTTACCTTTAGAAACGCTTGAAACTAACAATTTGTCTCCTACTGCAAAAGCTCCTACGTCAATGATATCTCCTTCTTTAGCATCATTTTTATCAGTTGGTTTCAATCTAAATTCTTTGAGTTCTTTATAGAAAGCACCTTTCATTGCTCCACGACTTCCTTTAGAAACTCTACTTTCTTTTTGGACACCAAAACCTACTTGTACTGCATCATATCCATCTTTGGACTTTTCGAAAATTCTAGTGACAGTGATCGGACCTGCTTCTATAACAGTAACAGGAAAAACTTTCCCATCGGGAGAAAAATACTCGGTCATGTTTTCTTTTTTACCAAGAATGAATTTCATTGTTTTTTCTATAGCATTTTAACGTCGATATCAACTCCTGAAGGAAGAGATAGGTTGGTAAGCGCCTCAACTGTTTTTGCGTTTGGATTGATAATATCAATCAATCTTTTGTGAACTCTTATCTCAAATTGTTCTCGTGTATTTTTGTAGATAAAAGAAGCACGATTGACTGTATATTTTTTGATCTCAGTAGGCAATGGAACTGGTCCAATGATTTCTGCATCATAACGCATAGCAGTATCGATAATCTGTTTAACAGAACTATCAAGAATTTTACTCTCATACGCTCGTACGCGTATGCGAAGTATCACTTTGCCATCTTCTTTCTTTTCTTTCTTGGAAGGACTTTTTTTCTTCTTCACTTCTGTCTCTACCGTTGAAATTTTTGGCTTTTTTGTTTTTAATTCTTTAGTTGCCATTTGCGTTTAGCCTAATATTTTTGTGACCACTCCTGCGCCAACAGTCTTACCTCCTTCACGGATAGCAAATCTCTGTGATTCTTCAAGAGCAACTGGAGTAACTAATTTAACTGTAATCTTTACTGTATCTCCGGGCATAACCATTTCTACTCCTTCAGCGAGAGTGACATCTCCGGTAACATCTGTAGTACGGATGTAGAATTGAGGTTTGTAACCTTTGAAGAATGGAGTGTGACGTCCACCTTCCTCTTTTTTCAAAACATAAATTTCACAAGTGAAGTTATCATGTGGAGTAACTGTTCCTGGTTTTGCCAAGACTTGTCCACGAGTAATATCTTCTTTCTTAAGTCCACGAAGCAATATGCCGGCATTATCTCCTGCCATACCTTCTTGCAAGTTTTTGTTGAACATTTCAATACCCGTAACTGTTGATTTTTGAGTAGGTTTGATTCCAACGATTTCTACTTCTTCACCAACCTTTACTACTCCTCTTTCTATCTTACCAGTAACGACTGTTCCACGGCCTTCGATTGAGAATATGTCTTCTACAGGCATAAGGAAAGGTTTAGTAACATCTCTCACTGGAATAGGAATATAAGTATCAAGAGCGTCTGTCAATTCAAGAATTTTCTTTGCCCATTCATCGTTCAAATCTTTAGCTTCAAGAGCTTTAAGAGCAGAACCTCTAATGATAGGAGCGTTTGCACCATCAAAGCCTTGTTTGGTTAGAAGTTCACGAATTTCTTCTTCAACTAGATCAAGCATGTCTTTATCATCAACCATGTCGCATTTGTTTAAGAAAACAATCATTTTTGGAACACCGACTTGTTTTGCAAGAAGAACGTGCTCACGAGTTTGTGGCATAGCTCCATCTGTAGCGGCAACCACCAAAATAGCACCGTCCATTTGAGCGGCACCAGTAATCATGTTTTTGATGTAGTCAGCGTGTCCAGGGGCATCGATGTGTGCGTAGTGACGAGCGTCAGTAGCATACTCGTTGTGAGAAATGTTAATAGTGATTCCACGAGCTTTTTCTTCTGGAGCATTGTCGATTTGGTCAACGCCACGAAGTCTGACTGTTTTACCAGCCATGTTTAAAACGTGAAGGATTGCTGCTGTTAAAGTTGTCTTACCATGGTCAACGTGACCGATGGTGCCCACATTGATATGTGGTTTATCTCTCTTAAATTCTTCTGCCATAATATTTTTTTAATAATGAGAACTCAGTGTACGAGAACCAGTCACTAAGGCCTTATTACTAACTATAATTAAACTAATAATAATTTATAATAAAAATCCAAAATATTGCTCACCCGGCAATATAAGTAAACCTTGTATTACCATCGTTCGCGAATCATGTAAAACATAAAGTTTTCCGCGATTTCGCTCACTCGGCAATATAAAAACTGCAGAAAGTGCAGTTGCTAGTATAGTAGCAAATTGAAGAAAAATGTCAAACCCCAAGCAAAATTACTTGGGGGAAGGTTTTAATAAACTAAGTGGACTATGTCCAACTCTTTAATTATTGAGACACGTCTTTTTTTTGGAAGATCTGTCTCTTTTAAACTTTCTTTTAAAACTGATTTCAGCCCCTTCCCGTTTTCTACAGCTATTCTCACAGGATGCTCCTTATCGGGGAAAAAATCAGCCATTTTTTCTTTATACCAGGGTGGGTATTTGTGTACCACAACATCCTCCTTTTAAAAAGGTAAATAAAAAAGCTAGTTTTCTAAAAATTAATGGTATTACTTTCAGAAAATTTGTCAACAAAAAATTCCCGAGTATATACTCGGGAATTTTTTATAGTACTTCTATTTTCTAGAGTGTCTGCTACCCCAGAAGCAGAGCGAAGCTCGCTACGGGGCAGGCGTTATTTGGTATTATTTACGAGATGAGATTATTACTTCAGCTACGTTTTGTGGGACTATGTCGTAGCGTAAAAATTCCATAGTGAAGGATGCGCGGCCTTCTGTCATAGAACGAAGTCCTGTCATGTATCCGAACATTTCAGAAAGAGGAACAATACCACGCAATACTTTGTTCATTCCTCGATCTTCCATGCCTTCAATGATTCCACGTTTTGAAGAAAGATTTCCTGTGATATCTCCCATGAATTTTTCTGGAGTAACTACTTCAACTTTCATCATCGGTTCTAGAATAACTGGTTTTGCACGCTTACAAGCATCTTGAATAGCCATAGAAGCTGCGATTTTGAAAGCCATTTCGTTAGAGTCCACTTCGTGATAACTACCATCCCAAAGTTCAACAGAAACATTAACCATTTTGAATCCTGCAAGCACTCCGCGGTCAAGACCTTCTTTAAATCCTTTTTCACAGGGAGCAATATATTCTTGTGGAATGACACCTCCTTTAATGGTATTTATAAATTCAAAACCATTTGCTCTCTTAGTATTCTTTGGCAAATCTTCCACTTCTTCTTTAGTTAGAGGAACCATCGGTTTAACTTTAATTTTAACGTGACCGTAGTTTCCGCGTCCGCCAGATTGTTTGATGTATTTACCTTCTGCATCTGCATTACTGGTGATGGTCTCACGGTAAGCTACTTGTGGTTTACCGACGTTAGCTTCAACGGTAAATTCTCTTTTCATACGATCCACAATAATTTCCAAATGAAGCTCTCCCATTCCAGCAATAATTGTCTCCCCCGTTTCTTGATCAGTACTAACTCTGAAAGTAGGGTCTTCTTGTGCAAGACGGTTTAAAGCCATGCCCATTTTTTCTTGGTCTGCTTTTGTCTTTGGTTCAATACGAAGTTGAATGACAGGTTCAGGGAAAACTATTCTATCTAGTTCAATAGGATGTTCTTCATCACAAATAGTATCGGAAGTGATAGTGTCTTTGAGCCCGACAGCAGCTGCTATTTCTCCAGCAAAAACTTTTTTCATTTCTTCTCGGTCGTTCGCATGCATACGGAGTATTCGTCCGATACGCTCTTTGTTGCGAGTGCGAGGATTGTAAATATAAGAACCAGCAGTCAGTGTTCCAGAATAAACTCTAAAGAAAATAAGTTGTCCGACAAATGGATCTGTCGCAACTTTAAAGGCGAGAGCAGAGAAAGGTTCATCATCTGAAGCTTTTCTTATTATCGGTTCGTCATTGTTATCTGGATCTGTTCCTGTGACAGGAGGGATATCAAGAGGAGAAGGAAGATAGTCTACAACTCCATCCAAAACCAACTGAACCCCTTTATTTTTCAAAGCAGAACCTGCATAAACTGGGAAAATTTCATTAGCGATAACTCCTTTTCTCAAAAGCTTTTTCAAAGTAGGAGCATCTGGAATCTTTCCTTCAAAATATTCATTCATGACAGCATCATCTTGTTCTACTATCTTTTCAATAAGTTCATGATGATATTTTTCTGCATCGGCTTTCATGTCTTCAGGGATTTCTTTTTCAACAACTTTATTTCCCATTTCTCCTTCAAAATAGAAAGCTTTCATGGTAAATAAATCCACAACGCCTTCATGTTTTTCTTCGAGACCGATAGGGATCTGCATGCGAACAGCTTTCTTGGTTAAACGATCCAAAATCGTAGCATAAGAATGTTCAAAAGATGCTCCCGTTCTATCTAGTTTATTCACAAAACAAATACGAGGAACTTTCGCTTCGTCAGCATAACGCCAATTTGTTTCTGACTGAGGTTCTACTCCTGCTACTCCGTCGAAAACGACAACAGCGCCGTCTAAGACACGGAGAGATCTTTTCACTTCAACGGTAAAATCTATGTGCCCAGGTGTATCAATAATATTAAAACGGTGTTTTTTACTTTTATCATTTAAGGCATAAGTAGGGGTCCAGAAACAAGTGACAGCAGCAGAAGTAATGGTGATGCCTCTTTCGCGCTCTTGTTCCATCCAATCTGTAACTGTCTCTCCGTCATGTACTTCTCCTATTTTATGAGAAACACCAGTATAAAAAAGCACGCGTTCTGTCGTGGTTGTTTTACCAGCATCAATGTGTGCAATAATTCCAATATTTCTAACTTTTTCTAGTGGATAGTCTCGTTCCATATAAATATTTTACCAAGCAAAGTGGGCAAAAGCTTTGTTAGCTTCAGCCATTTTATGAGTATCTTCTTTCTTTTTAATAGCAGCTCCTTCATTCTTGGAAGCAGCAATCAATTCATCGGCAAGTTTCAAATGCATAGGACGTCCCTTTCCTTTACGAGCAGCGTCACGAATCCATCGCATTGCAAGAGCAAGACGTCTCTCAGGACGAACTTCTCTTGGTACTTGATAGTTTGCTCCTCCGATTCTCTTTGAGCGAACTTCTGTTAATGGTCCAGCATTTTTCATAGCTAAATCAAAAACTTCAAGCGGATTTGGATTGCCTGTTTTTTCTTTGATAACATCAAGAGCTTTATACATTATTTTTCTAGAAGTTTCTTTCTTTCCAGACCACATAACGTAATTTATAAATTTCTCCAATTTTTGAGAATTGTAGACGAAATCTGGGTTGACTATGTTTCTATTGTTTACTTTGCGTCGCATATTTTTATTAGGCTTTAGGCCTTAGGCTCTGGGCTC
Source organism: Candidatus Nomurabacteria bacterium (assembly GCA_027347985.1). Classification (GTDB taxonomy): domain Bacteria; phylum Patescibacteriota; class Minisyncoccia; order Phycocordibacterales; family UBA9973; genus UBA9973. Next base: position 19,839 of record DAIEQH010000005.1, read on the forward strand.
TAGCTTTTGATTTGCTAATGCCTAGGGCCTAGTGCCTAGATACCTGTATTAATTACTTCTTTGCTTCTTTTGGTCTCTTATTTCCGTAAAGAGATCGCCCTTGTCTTCTCTTCTCAACTCCTTGAGTGTCTAGCACTCCGCGAACAATGTGATATCTAACCCCAATTAAGTCTTTCACACGTCCTCCGCGGAGCATGACGACTGAGTGTTCTTGCAAGTTATGACCTTCACCTGGAATATAAGCCGTGACTTCCATGCCGTTGGTCAAGCGAACTCTGGCGATCTTTCGGAGAGCGGAGTTTGGCTTTTTAGGAGTAGTGGTAGAAACTTTCGTGCAGACGCCTCTTTTGAAAGGAGAAGCGGAAAATACTGGTCTATTTTTCAAAACGTTAAATCCGCGCGCCAAAGCAACCGTTTTTGATTTGGCTTTAGTCTTAATTCTATTCTTTTTAATTAATTGGTTGATTGTTGGCATAATTTTATACAGGCTTTAGGCTTCTAGGCGTTAGCTGAACCCAAAACTAAAACAAAAGAGTCCAAAGACTCTTAGAAAGAATATAATACAAAAATAATCAAATTGCAAGTCCTGTGATAAGCCCATATAAACTAGTCATTATCGGATATAAACTATCCGCAAAGAAAAAGATAAAAACAACTATTAAAATAAGAGAATATTGTTCAAGAAAGACAATTAGAGAGTAAAAAGAAACTGGCAGAAGTGAAAAAAGTATCTTTGAACCATCAAGAGGGGGAATAGGGACAAGGTTAAAAATGGCTAGTCCGAGGTTTACTAGAACAATTGAAGAAATTATAAAAACAAATTTGTCTGGCACAGCGCTATTTATAGAGAAACGCAAAATAAGTCCAAATAAAACTGCAATAAATAAATTTGCTAAAACACCAGCGGAAGCAACTGCAATCGTTCCCCATTTCTTATTTGTCAGATTAGCTGGATTATAAGGCACAGGTTTTGCCCAACCAAACATAAATGGAGAATGTGACAAAATAAGAAGCCCAGGTAAAATTATAGAACCAAATAAATCTAAATGTTTCAGAGGATTTAGAGTCAGACGTCCTGCATAGAGAGCCGTCTTGTCGCCAAAACGCAAGGCAACAAAACCATGAGAAACCTCATGAATGACGACTGACATTATAAGTATCGCTATAAAAAAAATTGTATCCATTTTAGCTAGAGCCTAGAGCCTAGTTGCCTAAAGCCTAGTTCTATGATAGCATACAGGGACTACATTATGAAAACATGTGCAATATCAAAAAAGGGTTCAATAGTTGGTGGCGGGTACTCAAACAGAACTCGTGCTACTAAATTCAACCCAACAGGCAGAGTCAGAAAGTATCCAAATCTCCAGAAGAAGAGAGTCTTCGTGCCTGAATTAAATAAAACTATAAACATTGAAGTCTCCACTCGTGGCATGCGTACCATGACCAAAAATGGTGTTTATAAAACTCTCCTCAAAGCCGGCCTCGTAAAAGCAAAATAAATCTAAACTAAAAAATCCCCCATCTGGGGGATTTTTTTTATTATTATTTACACAAAAGTCAAAGCTATTCCCTTCTTGCCAGAACGGCCAGTACGGCCGATGCGATGCACATAAGTATCGTAAGTTTGCGGAACATCATAGTTGATGACGTGCGTCACATCTGGGATATCAAGTCCTCGAGCTGCGACATCTGTCGCAATTAATATATTTATTTGATCTTTTTTAAATTGTTCCAAGGTGCGAATACGTTCACGACTTCTTTTGTCGCCATGAATACAGCCCACTTTAAAGCCCATATGTGAAAGCTCTTTAGTGAGAGTATCCACGCTGTGTTTCATTTCTCTGAAAATCAAAACTTTATTTGAACCTTCTTTTTTTAATACTTCATGTAACTTTTCCAGCTTCTCTTCTTTACTTCTTGTGTGAATGACGTCTTGGTCAATATTTTTTGCTGTTTCTCCAGAAATGACGGAAATAAAAACTGGTTCTTTAAGAAATTCTGTTGTTAACTTTTTTACTTCAGGAGAAAGAGTTGCGGAAAAGAAAAGCGTTTGACGATTTTCTTTAGGAACTTTTCCAAGTATGAAAACCATATCGTCACGGAATCCCATATCAAGCATTCTATCCGCTTCATCAAGTACCACAGAATGACAAGTAGATAAATCTAAAACTTTTCTCATTATTAAATCTTTTATTCGTCCTGGTGTACCAATGACGAAAGAGACCCCCCTTTTTATTTCCCCTATTTGTCTCATTATAGGAAGTCCACCGACACAAGAAACAGAAAAAATTCCTAAACCGAAAGCGAGCATTTTAAAATCGGAATCTATTTGCATAGCGAGTTCTCTGGTCGGAGCCATGATCAAAACAACCTCTCTTTTATTTTGTCCTTTGGTTTTAACAATCTTTTCAATTAAAGGAAGAATAAAAGCTGCTGTCTTTCCTGTGCCAGTATTAGCCATACCGAAAACATCTTTGCCTTCCAATACAGAAGGAATCGCCTGATCTTGAATCGGCCTTGGATTTATAAATCCTGCTCTCGCTATATTTTTATGAATTTGAGTGTCAAAAGGAAAATCAATAAAAGTGTGTTTGGAAACATAAGCCTTCTCTTCTACGTGTTCGCCTTTTTTAATAAAACGAGAAAAATCTATGCGCTCAGAAAAACCTCTCTTTTTAGAACGGCTATTATTTCTTTTAAACTTACTGCTAGCGAATTTGCGAACAGATTTATCAGAAAATTTGTGGGCAGGTTTTGGTTTTGAACCAAATTTAGAATGCCCAAATTTCTTCGGTTTTGATACGATATTATTTTTGTACATAATGGGTCACTCCCAATATGTATATAGTCGAGAATGATGTTTAAAGAATAGCATTTTTGCTATATTTTGTCAACTTTGTGAAGCATCTCGTAAAAGATATAATAGACTGACATGAAAGCTTATTTAGATATCGTAAAAAACGTTTTGGAAAACGGAGTAAAAATTGAAACCCGCCAAGGTATTCCCGCCTATACAATTGCTGGTGCTATTTTTGAACACGACATGTCTAAAGGCTTTCCATTACTTACAACAAAAAAAGTTCCACTCCGTCTCATTGCAACTGAATTAGAATTTTTTATAAATGGAATTACAGACAAACAATGGCTTATTGAACGCAATAATCATATTTGGGATGAATGGGCAAAGCCCCAAAAAGCTCCTTATGGACATGATGAGACTTCAAAGAAAAAAATGTTAGAAGAAAGAGACTTGGGTCCAATCTATGGTTTTCAATGGAGACATTTCAATGCACCATATACAAACTATGATTCAGATTACAACGGAAAAGGAATTGATCAATTAAAAAAAATAGTTGAAACATTAAAAACAAACCCACGCGACAGAAGAATGATAGTAAGTGCATGGAATCCTATTCAATTTGAAGAAATGGCGCTTCCTCCTTGTCATTATTCTTTTCAAATAACAACTATCGGCGACAAATTAAACTTAATGTGGAACCAGCGTTCTGTAGACACAATGTTGGGTCTTCCTTTTAATATAGCAAGCTACGCTCTTCTTCTTCACCTGCTTGCAAAAGAAACTGGTTTTAAAGAAGGAAAACTTGTCGGATTTTTGGCCGATGTGCATATTTTTGAAAATCATGTGGATGGAGCAAAAGAACAACTTTCTCGTGACCCAAACAAATATCCGTTACCTAAAATAGAAACAGAAAATTGGAAATCCATCTTTGATTGGAAAAACACTGACACAAAACTTTTAGATTATCAAAGCTACGACAGAATACCTTTTGAAATAGCAATATAAATTATGATATCAATCATCTCAGCTATCGGTAAAAATAATGAGATAGGAAAAAAGAATGAGCTTCTTTGGAATTTGCCTGCCGATATGAAGCATTTTAAAGAAACAACATCGGGACACACAGTAATAATGGGACAAAAGACCTTTGAAAGTATTGGGCGTCCCCTTCCCAAGAGAAGAAATATCGTTTTAACATTAGATAAAAATTTTAATAGAGAAGGGATAGAGATAGTTCATTCAATAGAAGAACTTGATGCATTATTAGAAAAAACTTCTACTCCGGAAGAAGAAAATTTCATTATTGGAGGAGGAATGATTTATAAATTATTTATAGATAAAGCAGACAAACTTTATATCACTCACGTAGACGCTTCTTTCCCTGATGCAGATACATTTTTCCCGGAAATTATCCCAATTGTATTTTTGGAAACTTCCAGAGAAGAACATAAAAAAGACGAACAAAATGCATATGATTATGCTTTCGTCACTTATACTAGATTCTAAAATAACTAAGAAATCTTCTTAATTGTTTCGTCTACTTGTTTATATAAATCTTCAAAAGTTCCGTTATTTTCAAAGACATAATCTGCCATTCCAATACACTTGGACAAGTTCTGTTTATTAGGATCATCTGACTTCATTTCGGTCTCTTCTTGTTCAATAAATTTTTCAAAACTAACATCATCGCTTTGCACATTTTTTCTTTTCTGAACTCGGTCATACCTTGTTTTTTGTTCGGCATTTATAGCAAATAAATAGAATTTACCTTTTTTTCTAAGAGATTCAATTTCACCAGCGGTTCTCAAACTTTCCAAGACACAACTTTTGCTAGAATTCTGAGCCATTTTAAAAAGCTCTTCAGCAACATAACTTGGTCCATAATTTTTTCTAAGGTCATTACCAATCAAGACCATGTTATCTCTTGTTATTGGAAGTCCTCTTTTTTCTATCTCTTTATTTATAACATCTTCTCTCGCGGAAAAATGAACAAAATCTTTGTTTTTTACAAGATAGTCAACAATAGTTCCTTTCCCAGCACCAAGTGTTCCAGTTATCCCAATAATAATTTTTGTCATGATTAAAATTTTGGTATCTTATTACCCCACATCTCTTTTAAATAACTTTTACCACTGACATTATGACAATCAACTTCAGGCGAAGACAGTAACATTCTAGTAATAGCTTCATTTGTTATAGAAGTGGTCATTGACTGTGCAACATTATTTACCTTGCTTTCAACAACAGGATTCTTATATATAATTTTTTTAATACCGGCTTGGATGACGTGCTTCAAACAATTTTCACAAGGAGCATATAGACTATACAAAGTGCAACCTTCTAAATCTCTTCTAGAAAAAATAATGGCATTCATTTCTGCATGAATAACTAAGTGATATTTAATGGGTCTTTCTTGAGACATTTTCTTTTCATCACAACCACTCATAAAACCATTGTAACCAAAAGATATGGGTCTTTTTTTACCATCAACTATTACACAACCAGTCTTTGTAGATGGATCTTTTGATTTTTTAGCTACTTGTTCAGCTATATTTATAAAATACTCGTCCCAAGTTAAACCACTACTTTTTGTCTCTTTTTTCATAGGTCTATTATACACTGTCAAAAATAAAAGCCAACGTTCATAAAACTGTTGGCTTTTAATTGAAAAATCATGCTACTTTTGATTCCTGATTAGGAACATTACTGTTTTGTTTTAGAAAATCTTGCATCCATTCTTCTAAAGAGAAAGTAAAAAGTTCTTCTCTAAAACCTGGGAGTCTTTGAGCATATTCCTGATATTTAGGTAGGTTTCTTCTTATTACCCATGTCAGAAGATAAGGATGTTTTTCCTGCATCCAAATGGGGTAGAAAAGATACTCAAATCTTTCTAAGGCTTTAAAAGCAATCACCTCATAATAATGAACATCATAAATCTTGCTCATTATTAATCTTGCTTTTTCTGGAAAACAGTTAGGATTGTCTTGAGCAAACTGAAGAAGAAAAGCATATTCTAGTTTAGAAAAAACATTTTTCCGAATTTTAGAAAAATGTTCCTTGAAAGCAATATACTCTTCTAAATCATCAGCATAGGTTTTTTTACTAGCAATAATATCACCATTTTTGGTAAGTCCTTCTGCTAAGTCGTGAAGCGTAAAAGCCCTATGTAAAAGAGCCTCGTTAAGATCTTTCTTTAAAGAATTTTGCATGTGCGGTTGTAAAAGCAAAACACACATATCTGCGAAGATTGAAAAAGAAAAAGAGTGTTGCAATGTTGATTGTTTCATCATATTTTCCCCAATTCCATCTTCAAGATAATCAGACCATCTTATTACCTTGTGTAGTTTATACTGGGAATTTTTCCATATAGGGAAAAAGTCATCTAAAATAGATTCCTTCATTTCTTCACCTTTAATTTATTATTTAAATGTAATTTACAATTATTTGTCTTTAAACTACCTTAAAACACCCAAAAAGTAAAGCGTCTCAAACTGAGACGCTTATTACAAAGTTATATACAAAATTGTTTAATATTTTTTCCCCATCGCTTTAAAAACTTTCGTATATAGTGATTCAACAATTTCTTGTTGTTTTTTCCCTAAAGACGCATAGTGATCTAGCCCTGGAGAAGAATTAATTTCAATTACATACCATTTTCTTGTGGGCAAGGTAGATATGTCGCCATCGATCATTAAATCGACACCACACAATCGTAAACCCATATCTTTTGATAACTTTATAGCTGTTTCCTTAAAAAACGGATGAACCTTTTCTGTCACGTCAACAGAAGTTCCTCCTGTCGATAAGTTGGCGTTATCAAGCAACCTTAAAGATTCTCCTTTTAAAAGAACTGATTTAAAAGTTAATTTCTTTCTAAGAAGCCCCATCTTTAATCTTTTGTCTCTTATGTTAAATGTTTTTTCTCTACCTGCTTTTTTAAATTCACTTTGTCTTTTTGTAAGCAAGGTCTTAATACTAGACCTACCATCACCTATAATGGTTAAAGGGATGCGTTCATAGGCAGAAATAATTTCTCTGTCCAAAACGACAACACGGTAATCTCTACCAGTGACTGGCCGTTCAACTAATATAACATTATCAATACGACTAATTTCCGTAAATACCTTAAAGAAGTCAGTTTTGGTATAAACTTTAGTGACCCCAATTCCTTGGCTTTTGCTGTTTGGCTTAAGAAACACTGGCAATCCTATCTTTTTTGCAAATTGCCATGCTTTGTTGATGTTCTGTTTGGACTTAATTTTAGTACACCAAGAATCACTATAAAATTTTTTCCATGAGATAACAGGATATCCCATTTGTTTCATAAAGATTTTTGAATAATCTTTGTCACGAGCTATTTCTGAAGAACCCATTGTGTTTATGTCCAATGTTGTTCCACGAAAATATCTGTTTATGCCGTTTGAATATGATATCTTTCCAACAACACCATATTCTTCTTCAACAAAAACCTTTACATTTAACTTCTTGCCGATTTTTAAAAACAAAGAAGCAAGTAGTGGTTGGCTTAAGATTGTTTTAACTTTCATAATTTCACCTTTCTTTTATTATAAAATTGACAAATATATTTATTGTAAATAATACCACTAAAACTACAAAAAGTAAAGCTTAATTACTTCCTTTTTTAAAATTTTATTCTTTTTATATTTTCAAAAAGGGGCTGATATAAATCCTCTTTTGGATTGATATAAAGTTCTTTTTTGTTAATCCTTTCAGTAAATTCAACAGGAGCACCAATTATTAAAGCAAGTGGCTGTTGTTCTTTTCCTTCTCCCATGCAAAGTACAGCAGAAGTTGCAAGACTGTCAGCAACATCTGTGCGAGAAAATTTCAACGTACGTCCAAAAATATCTTTCTTACCAATATAATTTCTAATTCCTTTAAATCCAGCATAACCGAGAGCAACACCCACAACTCCAGCACGCAAAGGAAATAACCGACTATCTGTAATCAAAACACCTAGATTTTTTATTTTAAATTTTTTACGAAGTTCTTTGCGAATAAATTTTGCTGATTTAAAACTATCTTTTGGCAATAAAACCATTTTACCGTTTGCGTTTGATTCATCAATTCCAGCCGAAGCCATAACCATACCATCTTTAATGGTAAGCCAAGTATGCTTTGTACGAAGCATAAAATCACTTTCAGATTTAATAATCTTCTCGTACATTTCGTCATGCGAAATTGTTTTGTCGATTAAAACAATCCTTCCTTCTGAAAGAGCCACTATCTTTGACGTTACAACCAATATAGAATTTTCTGGAATCTTTTTAACATATTTAAAAATAAACTGAAGTAATTCTTCTTTCTCTTTAAAGATACTAGTTTTAAAAGTTTTAATTTGCATATTTATATTTTAACAGAAGAGTTCCATTTTTATTCATTTTTTTTACTGATTGCAAAAACAGTTTAGTTTTTTTAAATTTTCCAGAAAACATTGGTACGCCATTACTAAAAATATAAGGCTCAATAGTAACATATAATTCATTGAGCATTTTATGCTCCAGAAAAAAATTATACACCCTTGGTCCACCAAGGATAGCAATGTTTTTATATTTCATGCTATTAAAATAATCCAAAATGTTTAAAAGCTTAGGATTTAGAAAGGTGGCCGAGCCAATTGTTTTAGGCTTAATAATTTTAGAAATAAAAACTATAGTATTTCTTTTTTGGAGATTGTTTTTCGCAATTTTATAAGTGTTGTGCCCTACCACAACAACATCATGTCTTGCTAAAGAATTTTGAAAAAATTTCCAATCTTCAGAACTAGTCCAATCAGCAGAAAAACTTCGTTTACTTTTTGCTATACGTCCATCAATGCTAGTAGCTATATACGCTGTAAATTTAATCTTTGACTTCATTTTTCCCTCTCAATAAATAAATGCCTAAATAAGAAAGAGGAGTAAGTAAAAATCCCATTGCTATTTTATAAAACCACCATGGGATTATAATAAGCAAAATAGTTTGTATTGGATAAATGCCAATAAAAGCAATAGACATAAATACAATCGTATCAAATAATTCTGACCAGGCATTTGATAAATTTGAACGTAACCAAAATTTCTTTTCACCTATACGCTTCTTTAGAAAGAAAAAAGATAAAACATCTTGGTATTGGCCAATAGCAAAAGCAACAAGCGAGGCTATCGCAAAACGGGCAGAAAGCCCAAAAATTTGATTATATCCTACCTGCACCCAGAGACCCTCTTTCGCCCAAGGCATGATAGTAGAAATTAAAGAATAAAATAAAAACAAAAAAATACTTACTATCCCAGCAAGAACAAAATTGTTCGCCATTTTTTTACCATAAACTTCTCCTATGACATCCGTCATACAAAAAACAATAGGGAAAGAAAAAACAGCCACTGAAAGATGAGTACCAAAAAGAAAAGGCATCAATTTTATTCCTAAAGTATTCGCAGCAAAAAGAGAACTTATATAAAGCGTTAGACAAATAAGAATTTTTTTGTAATCCAATTCTCCAAGTTGTTGCATCAAATTATATTACGTCTATACCCATTGAGCGAGCGGAGCCGGCAATGATTTTGATTGCGCCTTCGTCATCTTTTGCATTCAAATCTGCCATTTTCTTTTTTGCTATCTCTAATGCTTGAGCTTTGGTAATTTTACCTACCTTACTGGTAGCGTTCTTGCCCGAGCCTTTTTCTACGCCAGCAGCTTTCAAAATAAGGCCTGTAGCTGGAGGAGTCTTCACAACGAAATCATAACTTCTGTCTTCGTAAACTGTAATATTTACAGAAACTTTATCTCCTGCCATTTTAGCTGTCGCAGCATTAAACTTGGTAACGAAATCGCCAATGTTTATACCAGCCTGACCCAATGCAGGTCCTAATGGTGGAGCTGGAGTTGCTTTTGCAGCTTGTATTTGTAATTTTATTTTTTTTGTTATTTTTTTTGCCATATATATTTTGTGATGTTAAGTACGTAGTTTAGATTACCTTAAGTCTTCTTAACTTGCAAGAAATCGAGTTCGACTGGAGTCTCACGACCGAACATTGAGACCAACACTTTCACCTTCCCTCTTTCGTTGTCTACTGAATTTACTTTACCTTCAAGGTCTTTAAACGGACCATCGACGATTCTGACTGTCTCGTCTATCGCAAGATCAATATTGTGTTTGACGGTACCTGTATCCATTTTCTTAAACAAATATTCAACTTCATCATTTCGGAGAGGTACAGGGTTTACTCCCGCACCAACGAATCCTGTGACACGTGGAGTATTGCGAACAACATACCAAGAATCATCTGTGACAATCATGTCTACGAGTACATAGCCTGGATAAATCTTTTCTTCTACTTCTACACGCTTACCTCCTTTTATTTTTATCTTCTTTTCAATCGGTACTATAACATTAAAAATCTTATCATTCATGCCTAGAGAATCTATGCGCTGCTTCAAATTACGAAGCACGACATTTTCATATCCAGCATAAGTGTGAATAGCATACCAATTTCTTGATCCTTCTGTTTCTTGTTTTGACATAAAATTTTAAAGAGAAATTACTTTTTGCAAACCTTGTAAGAAGATAAAGTCAAAAATACCCAAAAGGTAAGCAATAAGCACGGACAAAATGACGACGATTAAAGTATAGTAAACAGTCTGGCGCCTATTTGGCCAAATTACGTGCTTTAATTCTATCTTTGTTTCTTTAAAATACTCGGTAATTTTTGACATAGCTTATTTTTACTTTTCTATCCCTTATAAAAAAGCCCCTAGAAGGGCTTCTTTATATTACTCTTTTATTGAAGAATAGTCAAACTACCTTATCTCATAAGTAATCGTAACATCTGAAGTTATTGTGTTCTCTCCTTTCGGTAATTGAGCAGGAGCAGGTGCGCTGGAAGCGCTATCCATCATCGCTGATTTAGCAGAATACATCACAGGATAATTTCCTCCTTCATTAAAGGAAGTAATCTTACCTAAATGAACACCTAAATCTTTTGCCAACAATTCTGCTTTTGCCTTAGCATCATCGATGGCTTTCTTTCTAGCCTCTGCCTTCAAGCCATCTTCATTGTCTATCGCAAAATTAGGGCCACTTAAATTGGAGACCCCGAGTGTTCCAAGTGCTTGCATTATTTTACCGACATCATCAGTATTTCTAACTTTCACGGTTATACTTTCGCTTGCGGTGTAGCCAGTAATGACTTGTTTATTTGGAGGACAGTAATATGGAGAAGAAGGACTTACAGTGACTCCTGCATAACCCATACCCATAGGAACTGGAGGGCAAGCTGCTTGCTTATATTCATACTTTGGATAAAAAGAAGCATCAGCTGTTTTAATATCTTTTTCTAAAACATTATTTGCTTTCAAAGAGTCCAATGAACTTTTTTCAACAGTTGCGACGAGTGCTTGAGCTTCTTTCACTGTTTTTGCATCTTTACTGATAGTGAAATAAACATTTGCAATATCAGGCACGGCTGTTACTTCCCCATGTCCAGAAAAACTTATCGTATTTTCTGGTTTATTGCTTTCAATGCGAATAGATTCAGTTAAAAGACCAACTGCAACAGCAACTAAAAAAGCAAGGAGAACAATTTTTAAAGCTATGTATAATCTTCCTTTTTTCTCTGATGATATTTCCATATATTTTAGACGCTATTAGGCGTATAAGTTATTTTTTAATTTGTAAAAGTTCGACTTCAAAACTAATCGTTGCATTTGGAGGTATTACTCCACCTGCACCAGTTGCTCCATAAGCAAAATCTGGAGATATTTCAAGATTTCTTTTTTCACCTACTTTCATGCCAGCGACTCCGACATCCCAACCTTTAATGACCTGCCCTGCTCCTATCGTAAAAATAAAAGGTTGAACATGATTAAATTTAGGATCAACATTGGAATCAAAAACAGTACCATCCGCAAGTTTACCTGTGTAGTTCATAGCGACAGTATCTCCCGTCTTGGCGACATCTCCAGTCCCTTCTTTAATAATTGTGGTCTTCACTCCTTCTTGTTGTGTATTTGGCATATTTTGTTGCTCTACAGCACCAACTTGTGATGTTGCAGATTCTTCTTTTTTGTTAATAGTAATAAACACTAAAACGACAATCACTGCGATGACTATCAAAAACCAAACTAACATTTTTATTTTATCTTTAGACATAATAATTTCAGCCAAAGGCTGATCCGCCTCTGGCGGGAAAAAATAAACTAATAATAAATCAATTATACCTCCACACCTATTTTTTTCAAAATAGGTGTGGAGGTATACACCAAAACACCTCTATATCAAATTGACTTCTCTCTCTAAAATAAGCCCGAATTGAGAGTTGACTGAGGAAATGATTTGCTCAGATAGACTTTTTACTTCTTCACCTGTCGCTCCACCATAATTCACCAAAACCAAAGCTTGTTTATCATGTACGCCAACATTTCCAACTTTTTTCCCCTTCCAACCACATTGTTCTATGAGCCAACCAGCAGGGACTTTAAAATTCTCTTCTTCTTCGTAATAAGGCATATTTTTATATAAGGCTAACAAATCTTTCAATTTCTGTTTACTAACAAAAACATTTTTAAAAAAACTTCCGGCATTACCAAGAACTCTTGGATCTGGCAATTTACTTTTACGAATTTCCATCACTGCATCACTTACATCTTTTGAGCTTTCAACTTTGATATTATTTTTATCTAAAAATTCTTGCAAAGCTCTATATCTCAAATGTTGATTCCGTTTTTCACTCAACTTCAAGACAATTGCTGAAATAAAATATTTTCCTTTAAATTTATTTTTAAAAACACTATCACGATAGCCAAATTCACATTCTTCTTTTAAAAAAATTTTTTTCTCTCCATTTTCTATACTATAAGCTTCCACATTCTCTAAAATATCTTTTAACTCTACTCCATAGGCTCCAATATTTTGGATGGGCGCCGCCCCCACTGTCCCTGGGATGAGCGATAAATTCTCAATACCCCAATATCCCCGACTGACAGCAAATTCTACTAAGTTTTGCCACATTTCTCCTCCCATAGATTTTATAAAAACAAAATCTT
>DAIEQH010000060.1 GCA_027347985.1 Candidatus Nomurabacteria bacterium
ACCTTGAGAGCGTTTCCGCGTGCGCGCCGACGCATCGCTGTGCTCGGCGACATGCTTGAACTCGGACGCTATTCGGTGATGGAACACGAACATATCGGCACAGTGGCGGATGCCGCAGCCGACCTGATCGTTGCAGTGGGTATTCGCGCTCGCGCGTTCGCGCACGCTTCCGGAGATTCGAACGTATTATCATTTGATAACTCCCGCGCCGCCTCGCTTGCTCTTGCTGATATCGTACGCGCCGGCGATGTCATTCTCGTAAAAGGTTCTCAATCCATCCGCACCGAACGAATCGTAGAGGCGCTTCTCGCCAATTCCGCTGATGCCTCACGTCTCGTCCGTCAGGAGAAAAAATGGAAACAAAAAGCATAATCCGTTTACGGGCAGGTATCCTATTTTATGCGAAGTGTGTGACCCTACAGAGAATCGAACTCTGATTTGATCCTTGAGAAGGATCCGTCCTAGCCGTTAGACGATAGGGCCCAGGTGCACGATCGTTACAGAGTGTGCCTGTATGTGTTTTATAACAAAAAAAGACAGGGGAGGAAAGTATGAAGATGCGCGAGCGGTTTTAGCCGTTCGCGCATCAGTGCCGTGCATGTGGATCAGGCGGGAGGATGTCACCCTCTTCCGATTCGGTATACAAGTCCGCAGTCTCAACGGCGACTTTCTTTGCATCTTCTGTAAGTATCTCCGCCCGCAACGCGTTCTCTTGCTCCTGCTGTTCCCGTTTGAGGCGGTTTGATTCTGCTGCCGCCTTGCCGCCCTTGCGGGACATGTTCCGGTGTCGTTGTATGGCATCGGGGTTGTCTCTCGCCGCTTCCTGTATAAGTC
>DAIEQH010000061.1 GCA_027347985.1 Candidatus Nomurabacteria bacterium
AATACTCCCCCTTGTTTGCATATAAGAAAGTGACATCTCTCTTCTCTATGTCGGCTTCATCGGCTGATTCAGATACGTGGAAGGTGGCCGCAATTGTTTTGCCAGAAATTAAACTTTTTAATTTAACTTGGTTCTGGGGTTTGCGCTGTTGAGTGCGAGCCACATGAGACTCCACGACTTCACAAGGTTCATCACCGTGAATGATAATTTTCTTTTCCCGTATTTCGTTATATTGTAATTGGGCCATACAAAATAAAAAGGCTAATTAATCCTTGTAAAAAAATAACTTTATTTACTTAGCGACGAAAGGTAGAAGTCCTAAAAAGCGAGCGTTCTTTATAGCTCCGGCTAGTTGGCGCTGGTTCTTGGCGGTGACACCACTGCGCTTGTGACTAACTATTTTACCGTTTGGGTTCAAGAATTTCTTGAGGATTTCAATATCCTTGTAGTCTATGTGTTTTATGTTGTTTGCTGAAAAGTAATCTTGTTTCATTAAAATTAGGTTATAGGTTCTAGTAATTAGTTTCTAAAAAGGAATGTCTTCTGGGTTAATATCTTCCTCTGGGTATTCGATAGCGTCTTCTTCTCCACCTGAAGACTTAGCGGGTCCTGCACTTGCTGAAGGAGCACCACCACTCGTACCACTACCCTTGGGACCGAATTGTGTCCTGTCGGCGATGATTTCGGTGCGGTATTTCTTCTCCCCACTAGTTTTATCATCCCAACTGCGTGTTTGTAATCTACCTTCAACTAAAATTGAATTGCCCTTCTTCATATATTGAGAAACCGTTTCTGCCTGGCGTCCGAAGACTACAACGTTGTGAT
>DAIEQH010000062.1 GCA_027347985.1 Candidatus Nomurabacteria bacterium
TCTCTCATAAATTGCGCGTTTTGCCATGATTGCAAAGGATGTGAAGTATGTTTTCAATGTGTAAATTTGCGGAATAAAAAGTATTGCATCTTGAACAAGCAGTATTCTAAAGAAGAATATGAAAAAATATTAGCATCATTCAACTTATGTACTCGGAGCGGACAAGAAAAAGCAAGAAAAGAATTTGAAGTATTTTTACTTACACAACCGAGAAAATATGCTTCGCTTAGAAATTGTTTAAACTGTATTGGCGACAACCTGACAAACAGCAAAAATTCTAAATATATATTTCACGCTCGTCGTTCAGAAAATTCCAAATACCTGGAAAATGGTGATACTCAAAAAGACAGCTATGATCTTTCGGTGGGTGGAGAACTTTCCGAGTGTTATGAGGGGCTTACGCCGGACAACTCCAATCACGCTCTTTTTGTAATTTATACATGGAAATGTTTAGATGTAATGTATTCCGAATCATGCCAATCCTGCAAGCATTGTTTTGGTTGCGTAGCATTGAAGCATGCTGAATACTGTATATTTAATAAACAATATACAAAAGAAGAATATGAAATTTTGAAGGAAAAAATAATAGAACAAATGAAGAAAAGAGGAGAGTGGGGCGAATTTTTCCCAATGAAATATTCTCCTTTCGCTTACAACGAAACAATGGCGGATCTTTCTTTCCCTTTAACCAAAGAAGAAACATTATCCAAAGGATTGCGTTATCAGGATAATCTCCAACAGACTAGAGGCCAAACTACTCTAAAAGAGATTCCTAATAATATAAACGATATTTCTGATTCCATCATTAACGAAGTTTTGGAAT
>DAIEQH010000063.1 GCA_027347985.1 Candidatus Nomurabacteria bacterium
GCATTAATATATTCCTCCCCTAGACTCTTGCACTTCGCATCCCCTTTGAGGAGTTCGACTCCGAGGGAAGCGAGCGACTGCCGAATGGCGCTGACCTGGGTAATGATGTCCACACAACCGCGATCCTCCTCGATCATCTTATGGACTCCCCGCAACTGACCCTCTATGCGGGAAATGCGATCGACAAGGTCTTTTTGTATCTCTTGTTTGGTCATGGCGACAGTATAGGGTACCCCCATGGGGTATGTCAACCCGAGATATTCATTGACTAAATGGAGTTCTGTCTATACAATGGTTTCACTGTGTAAACAGCGTGCACTCGTAGCTCAATTGGTTAGAGCACCCGCCTGTCACGCGGGAGGTTACCGGTTCGAGCCCGGCCGAGTGCGCACATAAAAGACGAGTATTTATGCTCGTTTTTTATTTTTGCATTTTTATCTGCGAGCTATAAAAATAGGGCTTAGATGGGCGACAAAAATTTCGTCAGAAATAGAGTGTCGGGGTCCTGTTGGTAAACGGGCGATGCTCAATTTCGTAAGAAATTTTTGAGCCCAGCCCCTATTTTTTATTTCGCTCGCGCTTTTTGCCGTACTTTTAGTAAAAAAGTACAAAAAGAATGGGCCCGGCATTTGCCGGAATAAAATTCCCGAAGGGTACTTGTGGGGCATTTTTGTTTTCCTATATACTAATGATATGGAAATACAGAACAGGGAGGATCATCGCATCACCTCTACGGCCATCATTCATAAGGATGGCAAATTTCTTATCACCCAACGAAGCCCTCATAAGAAGGCGTTTCC
>DAIEQH010000064.1 GCA_027347985.1 Candidatus Nomurabacteria bacterium
TTGGACCACGAGGTTGTTGGTACTCACGTAGAAATCGGTCGCAGAATCTTGCAAAAATTCGGTACAGATGAAGCTATCATCAAGGCTATGCAAGCTCACCACGAAGAATACCCTTATGAAACTATCGAATCTATCATCGTTCAATGTGCTGATGCTATATCTGGTAGTAGACCTGGGGCAAGAAGGGATAGCGTAGAAAATTACTTGAAGAGACTAGGTGACCTAGAGGCAGTAGCAACATCATTTACTGGAGTGGAGAAAGCTTATGCACTCCAAGCTGGCCGAGAGATCAGGGTTTTTGTAACTCCAAGCGAAGTTACAGACTTGGATGCTCAGAAAATGGCTAGAGACATGGCAGTAAAGATAGAACAAGAACTAAAATATCCTGGTGAAATCAAAGTCGTGATAATACGAGAATCTAGAATAATAGAATACGCAAGATAGGATCATTTAAAAAAACCGCTCAACAAAGCGGTTTTTTAAATAGAGACTTAAACACAAAAATTCCAATAAATATAGCCTTAAAAATAGAACACGAAACTCAAATATGTAAAACAAAGAACAACTTTTTTTATCCACCGTCAATATTTGCTTTAAAAATATGGCGGTATATAATGGTTTTATAGTAGATAGTGACAAAATTTTGTTTATTATTAGCATAACTAATTAATACAAATATGAACAAGGCATCAATCGTAGAAGCAGTTCACGCAAAACTTGGCGGAACAAAAGTTCAGGCAGAAGAAGTTGTAGATGTAATACTAGACAGTATTGTTTCTACA
>DAIEQH010000065.1 GCA_027347985.1 Candidatus Nomurabacteria bacterium
CAGAGGTGAATCGGATTTCTTCGCTTCAAGCGTTCGAAATGCCTGCAGTTCGGACAGAGATCGGGGATGGGCAGATTCATTCTTTTATAGAATAAGAGTTCCTGCGGAATGATTCTAAATGCCTTCGTGCACTGATCGTTGCATCTTCCTTCATGCGCGCATTCTATTACCTGATTTAAAATGCTCTCGTCCGCGAATTTGATATCGTCCACTATTTCTTCGACGGGAAGCGTAACGCTATATCCCTTTGCCTCCTGATCTTTCCATGCATATCCTTGTTCCGCCGCTTCGTCTTTCGTGAGCGGAAAATACTCTTGTGCAATCGTTTCGTTGTATGCAAAGGGAGAAAACGCGGCCGGGAAGAATTCACCATAGCAATATTTTCTTCCTTTTTCATCCACATACGGCATCTCGTTCATGTGCGCGATGATTTTCGGAACGAGTTTTTCATATTCTTCTTTCGTATATTGCTTGTTCAAAATACAATATTGCTTATTGCGCAAACTTGAACACCCGAAGCAATCGGAAGAAGAAAGACAGCTCGTACAATATTGGAGATTTTTTACATTCGTCCAGCACTGAAAACAGAATTTCAGATTATACGCGCCATCACCACATTGGGCTGCTTCATACACAAGTTCGTTCCCCACAAAGAACGTAAGGTCCCGGCAGTCCTTGTTGGGTCCCGTCTGAAGATATTGGCAACTCTTCAAGTCTTCGCCGCTTCGAACGAGATACGACTCGAACACGTTTTTCGACTGATTGATGTAGTTT
>DAIEQH010000066.1 GCA_027347985.1 Candidatus Nomurabacteria bacterium
TATAAATTAAAAAAATTATGTCAAAAAGAAACGTCATTTTATTAATAATCATTCTTGTAGTCATTGTAGCCGTGGCTTTCGGTTTTTTCTACTTCTACCGACCCGCTCAAAACGGAGCCACACCTCAAGGTACAAACTTCTTTGCAAACTTTTTACCATTTGGAAAAAGTAAAACAGTAACACCAACAGATAATGGAGGAATACCAGCTGATGTTTCAGGATATGTTCCGACAGAAGGAGACAATATTCAAAACTCAAAATTGAAAAAGGTTTCGAGCTTCCCTGTGGCTGGTTTTGGAGTGTTTATGAAAGAAAGATTTAAGGATATACAAACAATAACGCAAGACATACCCCTACCCAACCTCCCCCTTACTAAGGGGGAGGAGAAAGGAGGGGGTATAAAACCTGTAATTCCGCCAAGTGAATTTGCTCCAGCCTTAAGATATGTAAACAGAGCCACAGGAAATATCTATCAAACATTCGCAGACAAACTGAACGAGCGTAAATTCTCTTCTAATATAATACCAAGAGTTTATGAGGCATTTTTTGGAAATAACGGACAATCTGTGATAATGCGATACTTAAAAGATGATAACAAAACAATAGAAACTTTCGTGGGGGCCCTACAAAAAGAATATTTGGGGGCAGATTCAGTTGGCACAAGTGATGTCACTGGTTCTTTTTTGCCAGAAAATATTTCTGATGTAAGTGTTTCATCAGATTCTTCAAAAATGTTTTATTTGTTTGACATAGGAGACAGTGCGGCAGGTATC
>DAIEQH010000067.1 GCA_027347985.1 Candidatus Nomurabacteria bacterium
CATCCAAGGAAATCCGGGGCATCGACTACCCAGAACCCATCGAGCTTGCCCCAACCACCTCTGGCGTCCACTTCACCCTCACCATCTGGCGGACGAAGGGCGACGGTGGCATCGAAGGCCTCGGCATCCAGGCCCCCGGCACGAACATTGCTCGCGGGAAGTACTTCTCCGTCATGCTCATCGAACGGACCAGCGACACAGTGATCTTCCAGGCAGACAACTGCCGGGTGGAGGACCAGTCCTGGAGTCACGTCTCCAAGACAATGGTCCAGGGGCGGGTCAGCTGCAAGGCGCTCACATGGAACAACGAAGTTAAATCCCTGAGGAAGTAAGTAAATGGACCCGGTGGGGATCGAACCCACGACCCCAGGCTTGCAAAGCCTGTGCTCTCCCAGCTGAGCTACGAGCCCGAACTGCTATTTCTTACCAGAAAGCATCCCCGGAAGCACGATCTTTCTGACATGCTCGATGCGATCCTGGACCAGCTTCCCTTCCAGCTTCACCAGGTCCAGGTCGGCCTTGGCCTTGTCCAGCGCCCGCTGAGCATCTCGGACCGCCTCGTTGAAGCTCTCTTCCTCGATCTCTGCCTTCTGAGCCTCGATCTCGCAGGTCATGTCCATGTTCGGGGTCAGCAGAAGGGCTTTTTCTAGATGCTTGGCGCCATGGTTGCTGATTTCCTCTCGGACTTCAACGGCGACATCGGCCAGATTGTCGGCCTTGAGAGGAATGAGCTTCTCGCCGCACCCCACCGTGTAGT
>DAIEQH010000068.1 GCA_027347985.1 Candidatus Nomurabacteria bacterium
GTTCCATTGCTTGAAGAAGCGCAATGGGAAGCAAAAGAATTGATGGCTGCAAATAAAAACTTGCTCAAGCCACAAAATGGTGAACCAATCGTGAACCCACGCATGGATATGGTGCTTGGAAGTTACTGGATGACAAAAAATGTAGATGGAGAATTGGGTGAAGGAAAATATTTTTCAAGCCCTAATACAGCTATTACCGCTTTTGATTACGGAATTATTTCTTTGCGAGCAAAGATAAAAGTTCTCGCTACTGATTCACATAAATATAGAAAATTTGACGGAGGAATGTTTGAAACTTCTGTTGGAAAACTTTTGTTCAATACTATTTTGCCAGAAGATTTTTCTTATGTTAGTGATGAGATGACACATGACAGACTTTCCGCTCTCTTGGATGAGCTCATAATGCATTACGGCATAGACAGCACTCCAGCTATATTGGACAAGATAAAAGCTTTTGGTTTTAAACACTCTACAATCTCTGGTACTACTTGGGGAATTGATAATATTTCTCTTTCTCCTCTTAAGCCGGAAATTATTGCGCAAGGTAAAAAAGCGGAAGAAGAAATCATAAGCCAGTGGAGCGACGGTCTTTTGTCAGAAGAAGAAAAATATCAAAAAATTATTGAAATCTGGACACGCACAAAGAAAGATTTGGAAAAAGTTTTGCCACAAACTCTTGATAAAAACGGATCAGCATATGACCTCTTTACCTCAAAAGCTAGAGGTAATATGGGTTC
>DAIEQH010000006.1 GCA_027347985.1 Candidatus Nomurabacteria bacterium
ACGTGTTCTACCACTAAACCATAACCGCATTGTGTCTTTTGTTTACTTACTTATTATTTCTTTTGGCTTTTTGTTTTATCTACATGCTATTATAATATTTTAATTGAACTAATGCAATTTTTCATTTAACTCTTATTTTATAAGACAATTTGTTAATTTATGTAAAAGGTGTAAAATATAAGTATTGTATTATAAATAAAAGGCACCCGTGGTGAAATGGATATCATTCTGGTCTTCGGAACCAGCGGTGGGGGTTCGAATCCCTCCGGGTGCACAAAACATAAGTGAGTCCAATAGAAACAAAAAACTTAATATCTAAAATTCCCAAAGAAGTTTCACATGTAACAGAGACCTTAGAAAAGGCAGGTTTTGAAGCATATTTGGTTGGTGGGTGTGTCCGAGACCTAGTAATAGGCAGGGAACCAAAAGATTGGGACATAACAACCAATGCAAAACCTGATCAAATCATTGCTTTATTTGAAAAAACAGTCTATGAAAATGAATTTGGTACGGTAATGGTTATCCAGGAAGATGTTTCACGCGAAACATTGCGCCAAATAGAAGTTACCCCATATAGAATTGAGACCAAATATAGCGATTTTAGGCACCCAGACGAGGTTTTATTCAGTGATAAGCTAGAAGATGACCTTAAGAGACGCGATTTCACTGTGAACGCTATGGCGCTTAGGAAAGCAAATGGAGAGGCCAGCATAACGGACATCTTTGATGGTATAAAGGACATTAAAGATAAGATGTTAAAAGCCGTAGGACATCCAGATGACCGTTTTAAAGAAGACGCACTTCGAATGTTGCGAGCTGTCCGTATTGCGCTACAGCTTGGTTTTTCTGTGTCTTATGAAAGTAGCGAAAGTATTTTGAAAAATGCGGATTTGATAAAAAAAATATCACCGGAAAGAATTCGCGATGAACTAGAAAAAATAATTATGTCTCAAAATCCGTCTGCTGGGATAATGATGTTGCAAAAATTTGGTTTATTAAAAAATATTATTCCTGAGTTAGAAGAGGGAATTGGTTGTGAACAAGGAGGAGAACACATCTATGATGTTTGGAATCATCTTTTACATGCACTCCAGCATGCAGCAGAAAAAGATTGGCCCCTCGAAGTGCGAATGGCTGCACTTTTCCATGATATTGGCAAGCCAAGAGCTCGCAGGTTTGCGGAATCAGGGGCGGGAAAAGGCAAGACCTTAGGAATTCAAAAAGGTCTTGCCTTGAGGAGCCCTAAAAAGAAGTTTACATTTTATGGTCACGAAGTTGTGAGTGAAAAAATGGCGAAAAAAATAATGGAACGACTAAAATTTTCTAGAAAAGAAATTGAACTAGTAGAAAAATTAATTCGCAACCATATGTTTTTCTCTGACACAGAGCTCATTACACTTTCTGCTGTGCGTAGAATCATTACGAAGGTCGGAAAAGAAAATATTTGGCTTTTGATGAACGTGCGTGAGTGCGATAGAGTAGGAATGAAGAAAAAAGAAGCACCTTATCGTTTGCGAAAATATTTTGTGATGATAGAAGAGGCTTTGCATGACCCGATATCTGTCGGGCAACTAAAAATTAACGGAGAATTTATGATAAAAGAACTTGGTATTGCTCCAGGTCCTCGTATGGGATGGATTTTGAATGCGCTTTTAGAAGAAGTACTGGATGATCCAGCAAAAAATACAGAAAAACATTTGAGTGAATTAGTGAAGTCATTAAATCTTTTACCAGATGGGGTATTGAAGGCATTAAGTGATAGGGGAAAAGAAAAAAAAGAAGAACTTGAAGAAAAAGAAGTGGAAAAACTTCACAGCAAGCATGGAGTAAAAAAGTAAAAACTTGTCAACCTGGCAGGTTGACAAGTTTTTATTCTCCAGTTTCGCTGATAGAAAAATCTTCAAAATCATTTTTTGCTGTACACCATTTTATAGAAAAGTTCTCGACAGGGGAGAAAACAGGGAAGAAAAAGCGTCCACGCTTTAATTTTTTCATAAAAAAAAGAAGACTTTTTTCGTCTCCCTCTGCAACTACTTTTATACTTCCATCATTTCTAAAAAAGGTGATACCTTTTAATCCTAAATTGATAGCAATGTTATAAATCCATAATAGATAATCATAATTTAGATTCTTCCCCCACATCAAACCTTCTATACATTTTTGCATAAGAAAATTTATAAATAAATTATAATAATACTCCGATAGTATAAAGGATTTTTTTACAAATGTCAAGTATTTTGTGTAAAAATATACCAAAAAACAAAAAACAGAAGCTCATTTGAGCTTCTGTCTATAAAACTTTTGTCATTCTTCCTTGCCTTCCTCTCTTTTTTCCTTTCTTATTATGTGCCTAGCTATAAAAAAGAGTATAGGGAGGGAAATTCCTAACGCTATTGCTAAATTCTCTAAAAAAACTGAGGCTTTCATTTTAACCCTCCACACTTCAAACACAGTGTTTAATAAATAGTTTATTTGTACTCCCGTATCAATATTGCTGTATTAGAAATTAAAGTCAATGTCTTGACAAATTAATCAGATTGTGCTAGTATGATAATCAGATTGAAACTATCTAGTTTCAACGCACATTTAAAAACGCGAGGGAGTATAGGCGGGGGAGAAAATCTTCTCTGTCACAATTTCTTTGCAGAATCGGAGGTTTTTATGGAAGCTTTAGTATTAGTAACATGTGGTATTGTCATTGTTGTTTTGATTGTTTCTATGGTTTTGTTCCCTGTCTTTCTAAAAGTATTTTTAAAAGAAATACAAAAACAGGTTATGGAGGTCAAGGAAGCAGTGGAAACAATAGCCGAAAGTAAACGGCTTTCGACAGTCCTTTTGGTCAAAGGGAAAGAAGATATCGAGATTACATCAAAAGATCTTCAACCAAAAGGAGAGGAACTTCAAAAGAATATGTTAGATGCTTTTGAATCTTCAATAGAAACATACAAAAACAAAAAAGGGAGAGTTACACAACCTGATACTGTTGCTTTTGTAATATTAAATCATTCAGGCCTTGATCAATTTGTGGATTTTGATGTAAAAAAGAAGATAAGCAATGCCCTTTCCCGATTAATAGCAAATCAAGATTTCTCGGGAGTAAAACGTTTTATCTCTACGGTAGCAAAAAATCTTTAGTAAAAATTTACAGCGCCCCCGATCATAGATCGGGGGTATTTTGTTTTCCTTTTTAGAAACGGTCGTTCCTTAAAAGGAATTAATATGGTAGCTGGAGACTAGTAAACCTCTTGCTGATAACACCCCGAAGGAAAGCAGAGCTTCCTACGGGGCAGGAGTTTCACTAATACACTTAATATACTTCCTGCTGGTAACATTGTTCGCAGTATATAACCTCTGGGCGGTCGGGGGAGTAACTAGTTTCAAATTCATTTTTGCAACCTTCTTTCATGCATTTTCTGTGCCAGAGTTTGCGAGGATTACGCTTGGACATTCTTTCTTTGTGGCGACACTCAAAATCTTTATGTGGTAGGGGAATATTCATTCGTTTATAAAAACTTAATTCAGCTTGAGTGATACGAAAATTCTTTTTACAATCTTCACACACTAAAATTTCTTTCAAAATATCTTTCGTCACTTCTCTTATAGTCTCCGGCATTTCATTTTCCTTAATTGTTTCTTTGTCATAAGTTCCTGTGATTTCTTTTTGCCAATTGAAACCTCTTTCTTCTGCTTCCTTTTCTGTCATCGGTATATATTCTTGGCCAAGAGTCTCATTATAACCGAAAGGAGAAAGCTCTGGAGAAATAAAATCTCCATAAACTCCTTCCTTTTTCATGTTTTCTATAATTTTTTCTTTTAACTTCTCATATTCTTCTTCTTTATATTGTTTATTTAAAATACAATATTTTTTCTTTTTTAAACCAACACAACCGAAACAACTTTCGCAATTGTGGACACTATCACAATATTCAATATTGCTTGAAGTCAATGCATATACAGAATGTTTAACATTATATGTCTGGAGTGCACCCATCACATCTAGATTGAGCTCTGGTTTATAATAGGTGTTATTCATATCCCAGCAATCAATTGTAGTTTCTGCGTCTGCCACATATCTGCAGTTTTTAGAATTTTCAGTATCAAAACCATGTAAAACATCATGACAATTGTACATATAATCTCCTGTCGCATTATGGCATTTGATCTGATAAGCAAATTTTACAATAGCCTTTTCTTTAAATTTCTTAAATTCCTTTTTTGCTTTTTCCAAATTAGAATGTGAGGAGAAAATTTCTTTCTTTTTTTGTTCGAACTCTTCTTTTGAAACAGGTTTATTAAAAATGTGATAATTTTTATGTCTTAAATTTGTACAGAAAATACAGTTCTGACAATCTTTTAAATTAAAACAAGAAATCAAATCAGTACTTGTCTCACAGTTGTCGCAGAGGGTGCAATTGTAACAACTTCTACAATCTATACAGTCGTAGCAAAGTTCTGAGTCTTGAACGAAGTCAGAATCAATCACAAAACGGCTTCTATATACGAGTCTGCCGTACATACAGTCTTCATTTTTCTGTGCAGCAAATAGGAGATAGCAATTTTTATTATCCTCTGAATTATTTACATAGTCACTATTTACTCCTCTTATGTTTAATAAGGAAATTCTAGGGATTTTATTTCTAAGTTCAAGAAATTGTTCGGAGAAAGTTTTATTTGGGTCATAATCTTGTCCATAATCGAGAGCATCCCAATCATCTCCCCACCAAAAATGTTGGTCATAAACAGGGAAAGGAGTATTTTCTGGATAAATAGAAATAATTGGTTTACCACTCTTACTACAAGTTCTCTTGTAAAGAGTTCTTTCATTGCGAAAAGAGAGTCTACGAGCTACGCGGCATTCTGGGCAATAATTTGGAGGAGGAGACTTCATTTTCTCATAAAAATTAAGATCCTCCTGGTCCATCCCAAATCTTTTTTTACACGTTTTGCAAATCTTATTCATTTTATTTATATATTAATAATAATCTTTTTTATTAACTTTATAAAGCAGAGAAGAAGTTTTTAAGTCCTTCCCTGATCTAAAAATTAACCATTTATCTTCTGAAATTTTAATTTCAGATTTTTTTGTTCACCAATTCTTATAAAAATTTCTTGACCATTTATTTTAAATCCAAGAAATTTAGGATTGCCAATTAACTGTTCTGGCATAAAGAAAATTGGAAGTTCATTCATTACACCTTTTTTAATATTTCCATCCGGAAACTTAATGTTTACTCGGATAGGGCTATCCATTTTTTCAAATAATTCCTTATGTGTTTTTAGGAATTCTTGAAAATTTAAAAATTCTTCATCTTTTTTCATAAGATTACCTCTTTATTTAATGAACATTTATTTATTACTCCTAATGTTAAGTATAGCAGATTAAAAGTGATTGTCAAGTAGTATGGTCAAAATATAGAGATAAATATGCTCTATTTAAAGGTTAAAAGATATTAATACTAATTTTGTTCGCAGTAGTTGACAAAAAATAAAGCTTGGAATATAATGGGTTTATGGAAAATGAGAATTTGAGTTTAAAGAAAACTTTGGAATATATTGGTTTTTCTGAGAAAGAAGTTTTGGTCTATTTAGCACTGTTAGAATTAGGGAAAGGAACTGTCACACAGATTTCTAAAAAAGCTGGAATAAATCGTCCTACTGGTTATCATATTTTAGCTTCTCTTGAGTCTAAAGAGCTGGTAAAAGTTTCAGGCAAAGAACCGAAACAAGAATATATTGCTGAATCTCCAGATCAAATAGAAAAAATGCTTTTGAAAAAAATCGAGAACGACCAATCTTGTATAAATGAAGCTAGAAAAATTATTCCAGAATTAAAATCAATACATAATGTAACAGATAGGCCAAAGGTTTTATTTTATGAAGGGAGAGAAGGGATGGAAAAAGTTTACGAAGATACATTAACCTCAACTGAACCGATAAGAGCTTATGCGAGTGTTGAAAATATGCATTCGGGTTTGCCAGGCTATTTCCCAGAGTATTATAAACGTCGTGCAGGGAAGGGCATTGCCATACGAGCTATTATTCCAGACAGTGAGACGGGAAGAGAGCGAAAAAGTTTTGATTCTAAGGAAAAAAGAGAGACTGCCCTCGTGCCAAAAGAAGCCTTCGACTTTATTCCAGAGATAAATATTTATGATGATAAAGTAATGATTGCTTCTTGGAGAGAAAAACTTGGTATTATTATAAAAAGTACTGAGATAGCAGATGCCATGAAAAAGATTTATGAACTTGCATGGGCTGAAGCGAAAAGGTTAGAAGTACAATCAGAAAATAAAAATTAAAAATAATATGTTAAGATGAGTTTATATGAAAATTGGAATTTTTGATTCAGGACTAGGAGGGCTACTTATTGCCAAAGCGATAAGAAAAGCCATGCCACAATATGACTATATATATTTAGGAGACACAAAAAGAGTGCCTTATGGAAATCGTTCGCACGAAGCTGTTTATGAATTCACCAAAGAGGCGATGAATTATTTATTTAAGAAAGAGAATTGCGCAATTGTCATTATAGCTTGCAACACTTCTTCTGCTAGAGCCTTAAGAAGAATCCAACAAGAATATTTGGTGGACTATAATGCCACGCGAAAATTAATGGGAGAGTCCGAGAGAAAGATACTTGGGGTTTTGATACCAGCAGCCGAAGAAGCAGCTAAATATGAAAAGGTAGGTATATTAGGAACATCTGGAACGATAAATTCCAATGCCTTTCCTTTAGAGATAAAAAAAATACTTGCCCGCCAAAGCTTTAGCGTTGGCGGGAAGCGAAAAGCGAAAGTCTTCCAAAATGCTGCGCCGATGCTCGTACCCCTCATTGAAGAAGGGGAGAAAGTTTTGGCTCTACAATTTATAAAAAAATATTTAAAACCATTTGAGAACAAAAAATTGGATGCACTCGTCCTCGGTTGTACACATTATCCATTTTATAAAAATGAAATTAAAAAAATTCTAGGTCCGAAAGTGAAATTAATTTCTCAGGATGAAATTATTCCTAAAAAATTAAAAGAATATTTTGCACGACATCATGAAATAGAAAAAAGACTCGCAAAAAACAAAAAAGCCAGAATTCTTGTCACAGACATCACTCCTAATATAAAAAAACTTTCTCAAAAGTGGTTTGGTAAAAATACTAAACCTGAGTTAATTCATCTTTAGAATACTCCAGGGTTTATATATTTTTGAACCCGAATATTTTTCTGTTGAAAAATTTCTGAAGACTCGCACCGTCGTGCTCCGTACGTTCAAAAATACATAAACTCTTTCGTATTCCCTAGAATGTTATTTTTTAAATCTCCATCCAAATCGGGCAGTGGTCGGAGCCATAATAATCGGAGAGCATTCCAGTTTTTTTTATTTTAGAAACGATTTTTGAATCTACAAAAAAATAATCAAGACGCCAGCCGACATTGCGGTCTCGAGCACGAGTCTTTTGATCCCAATAAGTATAGGCTTCAGTTTTATCCGGATAAAAATGTCTAAAAACATCTACAAAATTATTTTTTATTACTTTATCAATCCAAGCACGTTCAATAGGGAGGAAGCCAGTATTCTCCACGTTCTCTTTCGGGCGGGCGAGGTCTATCGCTTCATGGGCTGTATTCACATCCCCACAGAAAATAACATGTTCACCATTCTTGCGAAGCTTCATTATAAATTTTAAAAACGCCTCATAAAATTCTAATTTATATTTTAATCTGTGAGGCCCTTGTCCGCCGTTTGGAAAGTAGCCACTTATGATGGTAAAGTCTTTTAATTTCACACCCACCAGTCTGCCTTCTTGGTCTAACTTTTTAATACCCATTCCATAAAAAACTTCCTTTGGTTTCTCTTTAGTATAAATAGCCACACCGCTATATCCTTTCCTCAATTTTGAATGGGAAAAATATGAATGATAGCCAGGAAGATTTTGTATCTCTTCAGGCAATTGTTCTTTCTCTACTTTCGTCTCCTGTAGGCACAAGACATCAGGGTTATTCTCGAATAAAGGCGTGAAATAACCTTGTTTCACAGTCGCCCGTAACCCGTTTGTATTCCAAGAAATTATTTTCATGATTGTTTATTGTGAAATTGTTTATGCACTTCTTTTAAATGTTTGTCCGTCACGTGAGTGTATATCTGTGTTGTACCAATATTAGCATGGCCCAATATTGCTTGCACTGAACGTAAATCTGCTCCGTTGCCGAGTAAATCAGTTGCAAACATATGACGCATCACATGTGGTGTGACTTTTTTTGAGATACCAGCTTTTGTCGCGTGTTGTTTAACAATTCTTTCAATCGAGCGACGAGTCAGAGTTTTGAATTCTGTTTTTTTTGATATTTTATTTTCAACTTGTACAAAGAGAGCATCTCCCATATCTTTGCGAGCAGATAAATATTTTTTTACAGCTTCTTTCGATTTAGGAGATAAGAAAACGACACGAACCTTTCCTCCTTTTCCTCGGATAGAAAGTTCGTCTGAACGAAGGTCCATATCTCTTCCTAAAGAACACAACTCAGAAACACGCAGACCGGTAGAAAATAAAAGTTCCAAGATTGCTTTGTCTCGCAAATCTTTCAAATCATTTCCTTTGGGTGAGCCGAGGAGTCTTTCGAGTTCGACATGGGTGATGAGGTCGAGCGATCTTTCGCTCACTTTCGCCAGCTCTATGCGTTCAGGGGAGAGGGTTTTTATTTCTTGTCGGGCGAGGTATTTTAGAAATGCGCGCAAGGCTATCAAATAATAATTTTGAGTTTTTTTGGATAAAGTTTCTTTACTATTGTTTCCAGTAGATTGACGGTTGAGCCAGAGGCGGAATTCTCGGACCATTGCATCATTTATATTTCCTGGATTGTCATTTTTTGTAAAATTCAAAAAACGCGAAAGGTAATAGTCATAATTTCTGACAGTATTGAGGGAGCGTCCTTTTTCTATTTCAACATATTCTAGGAATTGGGTTTTCAATTGTTTGAGGGAAGCCATACCATATATTCTACCATGTCGCACAATATTTTTATATCCCAGCCTTTCTGGGCTTGCGTTTTTTGCGACTTTATGCTAATGTATAAAAATGTTAACTACAAAGAAAAAGCAGACAGTTATAAAGAAAAACCAAATTCATGACAAAGATACAGGCTCCACAGAAGTGCAGGTAGCCGTTTTATCTACCAAAATAGATGAATTAGCTAAACATTTAAAGAAACATAAAAAGGATAATACTTCTCGTCGTGGACTCATCAAAATGGTTGCCGACAGACGTACTCATTTGAAATATTTAGAGCGAAAAGATAAAACTCGTTACAACGCTCTTATGAAAAAGATGGACCTCGTCTAGACCCCCTCCTTCGCCTCCCCCTTACTAAGGGGGAGGTTGGGTAGGGGTCTTTATGGTATAATAAAGTTATGACTGTTATAAAAAATAAAGAACAAAGAGTTGGGGTTTTTATTGATACACAAAATTTATATCATTCGGCTCGCAACTTATACAAAGCACGAGTAAATTTTGGTGCAGTTTTGAAAGAGGCTGTTGCTGGTAGGAAGCTTGTTCGTGCTGTCGCTTATGTTATCACTTCAGAAACAGGTGAAGAGAAAAATTTCTTTGAAGCTCTTGAAAAATTGGGAATTGAAACGAAGACGAAAGACTTGCAGGTGTATTATGGAGGATTCAAGAAAGGTGATTGGGATGTCGGTCTCGCTGTGGATGCAATTAAATTTGCATCTAAACTAGATGCCCTTGTCCTCGTCGCTGGTGATGGAGATTATGTGCCGATGGTTGAATATATTCAGAATATGGGCACACAAGTAGAAGCTATCTCATTTGGTAAATCAACTTCTGGCAAAC
Source organism: Candidatus Nomurabacteria bacterium (assembly GCA_027347985.1). Lineage (GTDB taxonomy): Bacteria > Patescibacteriota > Minisyncoccia > Phycocordibacterales > UBA9973 > UBA9973. The sequence goes on from DAIEQH010000006.1 coordinate 9,839, forward strand.
TTCGTGAAGCCGTAGATGATTTTATAGATCTTTCTTTGAATCCAAAGAAATATTTAATCGGAATGAGGTAATTATTAGTTAATCAGGTTCGTCTTTAGATAGAGATAGTGTCTCACGATATCGTGGACAATACTTTATTCTGAAGAAGAACCTCGCCCGCCTTTGGTGGGTAATACAATTATATGAACAAGAAAGAATATAGTGTAGAAATTGGTGGTAAAACATTAACCGCTGTTTTCTCAGATTTAACAGAACAAGCACATGGCTCTGTTATTTTAAAATATGGCGAAACTATTGTTTTAGCAACTGCTTGTATGTCTCACGACAAACAAGAAGGGCTAGGCTTTTTCAATTTGACCGTTGATTATATAGAAAAATTTTATGCTGCTGGGAAGATTTTAGGTTCTAGATTTATGCACCGAGAAGGCAAGCCGTCTGAGGACGCAATTCTCGCTTGCCGAGTAATAGACAGAACTCTTCGTCCGCTTTTTGACCAATCAATGCGACATGCTGTGCAAATAATCGTCACTGTTTTGTCGCTCGATGAAGAAGATCCAACCATTCTCGCTGTGAATGCTGCTTCTCTCGCTTTGTCCGTATCCAATATTCCTTGGGCAGGACCTGTCGGAGCTGTACGTATTGGTAAATATGATAGTGATGTTTTGACGGTAAACCCGAAACAAGCATTACGCCTAGATGATAGTAAATACAAATATGACTTAACTATCTGCGGAAAAGATGGAAATATAAATATGATAGAAGCTGCCGCTCATGAAGTAAAAGAAGAAGAGCTAGAAGAAGCTTTCAAAGCTGCAAGTCTCGAAATAACTAAATTAGAAAATTTCCAAAAGAAAATCGTGTCAGAAATTGGCATTGCAAAAAGAGTGATAGAAAAAGATGTTGTTTCTCCGGAATCAGTAAAATTATTCAACGAAAATATTTTACCAAAAATGGAAGAAGCGCTCTTTGCTGGAGTAGGCAAAAAGAAAATAGATGAACTTCATAGTGTTTGGAATAAAATGGTGAAAGATGCTTATCCAGATAGAGATGATTTTGCTCCGGAAGATAATCTTTTTGACGATACAGAGAATGAAATGTTACACAAGAAAGCAATTGAGAATGATAAACGAGCTGATGGAAGAAAAATGGACGAGCTTCGAGACCTTTATACACAAGCTGGAGGACTCTCTTCGATACTCCATGGTACAGGAATATTTTATCGCGGAGGCACACACGTGCTCTCTGTGCTCACTCTCGGTGGCCCAGAAGAGAAATTGCTCGTTGATGGCATGGAAGCAAAAGAAGAAAAAAGATTTATGCATCATTACAACTTCCCGCCATATTCTTCCGGTGAAGTTGGCCGTGTCGGCAATACCAATCGTCGAGAAATAGGGCATGGAGCTTTAGCGGAAAAAGCACTCGCTATGGTTTTACCAAGTGTAGAAGAATTTCCTTACACGATGCGTATCGTTTCTGAATCAATGGCTTCAAATGGTTCTACTTCACAAGCTTCTATCTGTGCATCTATTCTTGCATTGATGGATGGAGGAGTACCTATCAAAGCTCCTGTCGCAGGTATCGCTATGGGTCTCATGTATGAAGATGATAAGAAATATAAAATTTTAACTGACATTCAAGGACCAGAAGATCATCATGGAGATATGGATTTCAAAGTTGCAGGCACGAGAGAAGGTGTCACAGCTATCCAGCTTGATGTGAAAGTGGAAGGAGTGCCGATAAAAATATTAGGTGAAGCGATGCTTCAGTCTAAAGCCGCACGTGTTGCTATTATAGAAAAAATTGAAAAAGAAATTCCGAAACCTCGAGCAGAAATTTCCAAAAACGCACCAAAGATTTTGATTATAAAAATCAATCCAGATAAAATCGGTATGGTCATCGGCGGGGGAGGAAAAACTATTAAAGATATTAAAGAAAGAAGTGGAGCGGAGATAACTATTGAAGATGATGGCACAGTATATTTAACTGGTAAAGATGGCACAGCTGAAATAGCCAAGAAAATCATAGAAGAAATGACGCATGAATTTAAAGTTGGAGAAGTATTAAAAGGTGAAGTTGTGAAACTTGCAGACTTTGGAGTATTCGTTCGCCTTAATCCTTTCACCGACGGCATGGTCCACATTTCTGAAATGGCTCCATTTCGTGTAGAGAGAGTTAGCGATATAATAAGAGAAGGCACCATTGTGCCGGTGAAGGTTATAAAGATAGATGAAGAAAGAGGTAAAATCAGTTTGTCTATCAAAGAAGCCGATCCAAATTTCTTCAAGAAACCTTAAACTTGGCGGGAAAAAGCCTGGCTTTAAAAAGAGCCCAAAAGCCAGGCTTTGAGGAGCCAAAAAATATGGAAGCTCAAATGAAAACCTGTCAAAATTGTCCCGATTTTATAAAAATCGAGGATTCTCGATGCAAAGCATCGGGACAAAAAAGTTATGAATGATATTTCTGAAAGTAGAATATGTCAAAATTGTAAAATAGAGTTTGTCATAGAAAAGGAGGATTTTAAATTTTACGAAAAAATAAAAGTTCCTCCACCGACTTTTTGCCCGGAATGCAGGGGTAAAAGAAGGATGTCTTGGCGAAACGAAAGAACTTTATACAAAAGAATTTGTGATGCTACTCAAAAAAATATAATAACAATGTTTCCTCCAGAGCAAAAACTGGTTGTATATGAACGTGATTTTTGGTGGAAAGAAACTTTTGATGCCTTTAAATATGGCCAAGATGTAAATTTTGATAAACCTTTTTTCACTCAGTTCCGTGAACTTTTCAGTAAAATGCCCTTACCTAGCCTGCTAAACGAGAATGTTGTTAATTCTTCTTTTTGCAACTGTGTTCATAATACAAAAAATGGTTATTTATTATTTGCTTCAATGGAGACAGAAAATGTATTTTACTCGAGTCGTGTTATTGGAGCCAAAGACTCCCTAGATCTTTTTGGTGGTTTTGACCAAGAAATGTGCTATGAAAATGTCATGTGTGATAAATCACAGAGGTTATTTTTTAGCGAACGGAGCATGGAATGTTTTGATTCAATGTTTTTATCTGACTGTAGAAATTTAAATAATTGTATAGGTTGTGTAAATTTAAGAAATACGAGTTATCATATTTTTAACAAACCATATTCTAAAGAAGGTTATAAAAAATTCTTAAGTAATTTGAAGTTGGATGATTATACTAATTTATCTGAATTTAAAAAAAAGTTTGAAATTTTTAAAAAAACTTTACCTAAAAAATATGCGAACATACTTCGTTGTTATTCTGTAACAGGAGATAATGTTACAAATTCTAAGAATTGCCGATTTTGTTTTGATGCATATAGAAATTTAGAAGATTGCGCTTTCTCTACACATGCACTTGATTTAAAAGACAGCCATGATGGTTATGGATTGGGTGATAATTCAGAACAGCTTTATGAGGTTATTGACTCAGGAGCTAATGCTTTTAATCTTTTATCAACAATCTGTGTTCATGAATGTCGCAATGTTTATTATTCATATAATTGTCATAATTCTTCCAATTTGTTTTTCTGTTCTGGTCTTCGTAACAAGAGTTACTGCATCCTCAACAAACAATACAGGAAGGAAGAATATGAAGAACTTGTGCCAAAGATCATCCAGCATATGAATGATATGCCCTATATAGATAAGAAGGGAAGAATATATAGATATGGAGAGTTCTTTCCATCAGAATTAAGTCCATTCTCCTATAATGAAACCATAGCACAAGAATACTTCCCATTAACTAAGGAAGAAGCCCTAAAGGAAGGATATAGTTGGAAAGAGAAAGAAGAAAGAAACTATACAATAGACATCAAAAATGAAGATATTCCTAACAATATCAAAGAAGTAGAAGATTCAATAATCAACAAAGTCATAGAGTGTGAACATAAAGGAAAATGCAATGAACAATGTACAGAAGCCTTTAAAATCATACCAGATGAACTATCCTTCTACAGAAGAATGAATTTACCCATTCCTCACCTTTGTCCTAACTGTAGACACTATAATAGATTAAAACAAAGAAATCCTTTAAAACTCTGGCATAGACATTGTATGTGCAAAAACCCAAAACACGCACACTTGGACATCGGATGTCCAAGTGAATTTGAGACTTCTTATTCCCCAGATAGGCCGGAGATTATTTATTGTGAGAGATGTTATAATCAGGAGGTATACTAAATTTTGTAATGAAATGGAAAACGAAAATCAATTAAAAAATAAAAATGTTGAAACTTATACCAGAGACATGGCGAAGGCGATTGAAGGTGGGCAGGGAGGAATAATAAAAAAAATAATTCACGAAGAAGAAAAATATGAGGCTGAGAAAATAAAGTTATCTCCAGAATCGAAAAAAAATGAATTATTTATGATTATAAGTGTTGTACTTGTCGCTATCGCCGTAGCTATTTTAGCTTATCTTTGGTTTTCTTCTGACGACAAAGTAAATACTGTTCCTGTCGCGCCAGTTGCTGCTTCTATAATTTTCACTGATGACACTACTTTCAAAGAAGTTGATGGATTAAATAAAGAAAAAATAGAGGAACTTATTTCAAGCGAAACCAGCAACACTAAAGTGAAAGTTGGTGGAGTGGAAGGAATTTATTTAACGGAAGGGCAGAAAGTTATAGGGCTCAAAAGATTTAATGACCTTATTAAAGGCAACTTAACAGGAGACCAGCTTGGTCTCATGGGCGACAACTTCTTGCTTGGTGCTTTTAAAAGTGGCTTGAGTTCTGTCTCTCCAAATATCGGCGACCCATTTATGTTGTTGAAAGTAAAATCTTTCACCGATATTTTTCCTGTGATGCGTGCTTGGGAAAATAAAATGCTTTATGATTTAGGCGGACTTTTTGGAGTGACTCTTTCTCCGGATACAAATTATTTATTTACAAAAAGTTTTGAAGACGGCATTGTCTCCAATAAGAATGCCAGAATATTGAGAGACAACAACGGTGGAATCGTTTTGATGTATGTTTTCATTAATGACAATTCTATAGTCATCACAAATTCCGAACTAGCAACCAACGAAGTAATTCTCCGCATAAACTCCAGCCAGATAAAGAAATAGGAAGAACGTTAGACTTCTAAATAAACAATAAGATGTAAGATTTTAGAGACTACGGAACGCGACGGCACGAGTCTTGAGGAATTTTTTAGTAAAAAAATATTTGGGCTCTAAAATTTTAGATCTTGTTGTTTATAACAGTTGCATTTTAAAATGAAAGTGCTAGGCTTTAAAGATGTTAGATAAAAAGAAAATTAAAGAAAAACTGGAAGGAGAGAGGGATGTTTTGCTTGAACAGATTCAAGATATTGGAAAATTAAATCCAGAAACAAATGAATGGGAAGCTGTTCCCGAGGAATTAAATTCAAGAGAGTCAGATCAGAATGATATGGCTGATAGATTTGAAGATTTTGAAGCTAGAAGCACAATGATAAAGACTTTAGAGGCAAGACTAAAGAGTATTTTGAGTTCAATAAAAGGAATAGGCAGGGAATCTTTCGGTAAATGCGAAGTTTGTAAAAAAGATATTGAGATGGATCGTATGGAAGCCAATCCTGCGGCCAAGACGTGCAAGAAGCATTTAAACGGGTAATTAAAATAATATAGATTAATAACAAAAGTAAAAATTTTTGTCGGTACGGATTTTTTGAAGCTTAAAAAATCCTGAAATTCTCGCTCCGTCGAGCTCGAAACCCCTTAAAAACTTTTCTTTTGTCATTAATTTATAATAATCATGAGTTTCGCAAGAGTTTATTCGGCACAAGTAAACCTCCTTTCGGGAACTATCGTCACAATCGAGGTTGATTTGTCGCGTGGATTGCACACTTTTAATGTTGTCGGTTTGCCAGATAATGCTGTAAATGAATCAAAAGATAGAGTCAGTTCCGCTATTAAAAATTCTGGTTTCAAATCTCCTAAAGCTAAAAATCAAAAGATAATCGTTTCTCTTTCACCGGCCGATCTTAAAAAAGAAGGGCCGTTTTTTGACCTTGCTATTGCTCTCTCCTATCTTTTAGCGGCGGATGATTTGCAGTTTAATTCAGAAAAAAAGATTTTTCTAGGCGAGCTTGGGCTCGACGGCACCTTGCGACGCATCCGAGGCGCGCTTCCTCTGGTGATGGAAGCGAAAAGGGCAGGATATGAAGAAGTTTATCTTCCGAAAGAAAATGCAGTTGAGGCAGCGCTCATTGATGGTATAAAAATTTTCGGTGCAGAGACGTTGAAAGAAGTCGTAGAACATATAAATGAAGAAAAAGGAGTTGAGAAAAATAAAAAAATCAAAGTGCAACCAAAAACGGAAGTTGTTTATAAAAAAGAAAAAAGAAATTCTGACTTTTCTGATATCAAAGGACAAGAAGGAGCAAAAAGGGGTTTGGAAATAGCAGCTGCTGGTGGACACAACATCGCCATGTATGGCCCACCTGGTACCGGCAAGACGATGCTCGCCAGAGCTTTCTCGCAATTGCTACCAGATTTGAGTTTGGAAGATGTTTTGGAAATTACAGGTATACATTCTGTGGCAGGAGTGACGCGAGGCGAACTCGTTTCCGCCCCGCCTTTCCGTTCTCCGCATCACACTTCTTCTTATGTCTCTATTATTGGAGGTGGAACTTATCCGAAACCTGGAGAAGTGACTCTGGCTCATAAAGGCGTGCTTTTTTTGGATGAATTTCCAGAGTTTGAAAAAAGAGTGATTGAGTCCTTGCGACAACCCTTAGAAGATAATATCGTTTCTATTTCTCGTTCGAAAGGAACTGCTCAATTTCCTTCCAATTTTATTCTAGTGGCTGCCATGAATCCTTGTCCGTGCGGAAATACTGGCAACAAACAAAAAGTTTGCATTTGTCGACCGTCGGATTTAGATAGATATAAAAGAAAATTGTCTGGCCCGATAATGGATCGTATAGATTTGTGGGTCTCTGTCGGAAATGTTGATTATAAAAAGTTAGGGGAGGAGGGAGATAAAAATAAAAGTGAGCAAAGTGAAAGTATAAAAAGAAGAGTAGAAAATGCGCGCAGAATTCAAGAGAAAAGATTTGAAAAAGCTGGCAGAAATATAAAAACGAACAGCGAAATGAATGTGAAAGATTTAACCAGTATGGTGAAGCTTCCAGAGAAAGTGAGAAATCTTTTAGATGACAGTGCAGAACGTCTTGCTCTCTCTGCTCGTGCTTATCATCGAGTCATCAAAATCGCTCGCACTATTGCCGACCTTGAGAATTCTCCGGAAGTAAATTCAAATCATATCCTTGAGGCGATACAATATAGACCGAAAGTGAATGCATAGAAACGAATAAAGCGCGGAAAAAATTTTTCCGCGCTTATAAACTTTATTTTATAATCAACAACAATTTTCTTTCGTCATCGATTATCATGGGAAAGAAAACCATGATTATTGAAATTGAGACCCAAACGATAGTTCTTAGGGTCTGAAATTCCTGTGGCAGAGTAGAGTAATTATTTATAACTATCCCTGCCATTGCCGATACTACGTATAATCCAGCAATGTATATTACTACATAAATAAATAACTTTTTCATTATTCTTTTCCTTTTATGTTGGTTGATTGTGTGAAGACAGGGAAGCTGTGCTCACAACATCAACCAACTTTATCGAAGAACTTTATACTAAACAGTATAGCATAATTGAAGTAAAAAGTCAAGTATTTAAACCTTTATTTATATAGGTATTTTATACAAGAGAAGAGAAGGGCCGGCCTTCTCCAGTTATCCACAGTTTTGCTTATTGACAGTGAACGAGCGTTCACTTATGATATATGCATTACAAATAACAGGCACTAGGCAACTAGGCCTTAGGCACTAGCAGAAAAAAGCTAAAGCCTAGAGCCTAAATTTCCTAAGGCCTATATTCAAAACCATGTCACAAAAACAATATTTAAAAACAATTGAAAAGGAGATACAAAGAATTAACAGAATCATTGATATGAAGATCCTTCGTGGGGAGGAATATTTCAGAGAAGCCAGAGATCACAAACTTCTCTTGAAGAAAGTTCGCTACCACAACAGACAAGGTTTCTTCAAGAAATTTCTTTCTTCTTCCAGCTGGAGGATTGCTTCTTTTTTCTAATTTATGGCGAAAAATATTTACCAGACAAAAATAGAATCTTTTTACGTAAAAAATAAAAGAATGCCCACCTATTCTGAAATGATGGAGCTCTTCGGCTTCAAATCCAAGAATGCTGTATTCAAAGTTGTAGAAAAGTTGATTGAAGCTGGGCTCGTGGCAAAAGATCATTTAGGAAGACTCATTCCGACCAAAACTTTCGGAGAAGTGCCAATGCTTGGCTTTGTGACAGCCGGACTACCTGCTGACGTGGAAGAAGAATTGATGGATACTGTGAACTTGGATGATTTTCTTATAAAAAATAAACCGCTGACTTATATGCTGGAAGTTGATGGCGACTCTATGATAGATGCGCATATAGAGAAAGGGGATATGGTACTCGTAGAGAAAGCAAACATTGCTCGCGATATGCAAATAGTTATCGCTGAAGTGGATGGAGAGTTTACAATGAAATATTTTCGTAAGGATGGTTCAAAAGTTTGGCTCGAGCCAGCAAATAAAAATTATAAACCTATCTATCCCTCCCAAAGCTTAAATGTTGTCGCGGTCCTCAAAGCTGTGGTTAGGAAGTATTAGCTGCTTTTTGTGTGAGTATTTGTTATAATATGTATATGACTTCTGAAAATAAAGAGTGGGCAAGAAATTTAACCAAAAATGATGATGGTATATTTAGAACTATAAATGGAAGTGCAGATGAATTAATAGGAATAGGTAGAGCGATTAAGGCTGGCTTTAATTGTTCTCGAGTAGATATTCCAAATGGGAGATATGATGCAGTTATTGATGTAGGTGGTGGCAAATTATTGCGTATCCAGATAAAAGGTGTAGGAAAAAATAAAAACGGTAGCTTAGGAAGTGTCTCTTTTACTGGTGGCGGTAGAAGTGGTAAGCAAATAAATAGAGAAGTAAAAAGTAGAACTTATAAATACACAGAAAAAGATATAGATATTCTTATGGCAGTAGATAGTAGAAATGGTGAATGTTATGTTATTCCTGTTAAAGATCTTAAGAAATGGGGTACAACAAAAGCATTATCTACGCTTCAAGAATATAAAGAAAATTGGGATATTTTAATTAAAATTGCACATGAAAAAAAACATAAAAACAATTGATTTATTTGCGGGGATAGGTGGAGTGAGATTAGCCTTTGAAAAGGCGGGTTTCCATACTGTCTTTGCAAATGATTTTGAGCCAAAATGCGCAGATACTTATGATTTAAATTTTACTGCTCCTAAATTAACTGTTAAAGATATAAAGAAAATAAAATCGAAAGATTTACCGAACTTTGATTTATTATTAGGAGGGTTCCCATGTCAGCCTTTTTCTGTTGCCGGTAAAAGAAAAGGTATGGAAGACGAAAGAGGGACTTTGTTTTTTGAAATTGCTTCTATTTTAGAGGAACGTAATCCTGTTGGGTTTTTCCTTGAAAACGTCAAAAATCTTACTGGACACAATTTTGGTAAGACATTTCAAGTTATTCTTAATAGACTTGATATTTTGGGTTATGATGTCAAATATGCGGTTTTAAATTCTATGGAATATGGTAATATTCCTCAAAACAGAGAACGAGTATACATTATTGGTTTTAAAAAGGAAACTGGTTTAATAAAGAAATTTATATTTCCACAGTCTTTACAATTAAAGACAAGTATACAAGATATATTAGAAAATGAAGTTTCTAATAAATATTACTATAATGATAAGCCACTATTTGAAAAATTAAAAAGTTTTCCTTTTAAATTTAATACCATTTATCAGTGGCGTAGAAAGTATGTAAGGGAAAATAAAAATGGAGTATGCCCGACATTGACAGCAAACATGGGAACTGGAGGACATAATGTTCCATTGGTGTTGGATAAAAAAGGAGTGAGAAAATTAACTCCAAGAGAATGCGCGAGAATACAGGGATTCCCCAATGATTACAAACTACCAAACATCGCTGATAGTTATCTTTATAAACAGATAGGTAATTCAGTTTCTGTTCCAGTTGTTTATAGAATTGCTAAAAATATGATGGTTGCTCTAACTTCTTAAATATATAAATCAAAAAATCCCCGAGAAGGGGATTTTTTGTGAGTCAATTCTTTTCCGCCATAGGCGGACAGGTCGCGCGACCTCTCTACAGAGTAGAAAAAGAATTATGAAACTGCGTCTTTTAGGGCCTTTGCAGCTCTAAATTTTGGAACTTTCTTTGCAGCTACTTTGACTTGTTCTCCAGTTTTTGGATTACGAGCCATTCTTGCAGCACGTCCTTTTACTGAAAAGATTCCGAAACCAGCTATTGATACTTCGCCACCTTTTTTCATAGTGGAAACGATAGCATCAAACAATCCGTCAACGATTTCCTCAGCTTGTACTTTCGTACCACCAAGTTTACCGTGTACCCATTCAGCTAATGCTTGTTTATTCATAGTTTTTAAGGTTATTTTTTATAATGGTTTCGACCATTTACTTATATATTTACTACACATATATTATATATCAAGGGTTTTTTAAGGCAAGTAGGGAAAGATCTTTAAAAATATGAACTTTTTTCGGGTACGGATTTTTTGAAGCTTAAAAAATCCTGAAGTTTTCGCGCCGTCGCGCTCAAAACCCCCTACAAAAGTTATATTTCTTAAAGATTTAAGGATTTCTATCTTGCATACTCGATTATACGAGTCTCGCGAATCATAGTTACTTTAATTTCACCAGGATATTTTAGTTCTTGTTCTATTTTTACTGCAATATCATGCGCTATTATCTTCGCTTCAGCATCTGAAACTTTTTCTGGCGTAACAAATATGCGTATTTCACGTCCAGCTTGCAAGGCATATGATTTTTCAACGCCAGTAAAGCCATTTACTAGAGCTTCAAGTTCTTGCAATCTCTTCAAATAATTTTCTACTGAGTCACGACGTGCTCCTGGGCGTCCTCCAGAGATTGCATCGGCTGTCTGCACGATGACGGATTCGATAGTTTCATAAGGATGATCTTCATGGTGAGACTTCATAGCGGTGATGATACGTTCGTCTGCTCCGAATTTCTGCAAAATTCTCATACCTATCTCAATATGTGTACCTTGGACCTCATGATCAAGTGCTTTTCCTATATCGTGGACGAGTGCACCAGCTTTCGCTATTGCGACATCGGCTCCAAGTTCTTCTGCGATCATTCCTGCGATGTGCGCCATTTCAATAGAGTGTTGCAAAACGTTTTGCCCATAACTTGTACGGAAATATAATCGTCCGATAATGGCGACGATGCGTGGATCAAAGTTGAATATTCCACATTCGTAGACTGCTTGTTCTCCTTTTTCTTTAATTATTTTATTTATTTCTTCTTTTGCTTTTTCTACCAACTCTTCAATCTTAGCTGGCTGAATACGTCCGTCCAAAATCAAATTTTCAAGTGCAAGACGAGCGACTTGGCGTCTGATAGGGTCGAAAGAGGAGATAATGATAGAGCCTGGAGTATCGTCTACAATGAGCTCAACACCAGAAGCTCGCTCAAAAGCCCTTATATTTCGGCCTTCTTTACCAATAACCTTACCCTTGATTTCATTGTTTGGAATACTGACTATTGTGGTCATTAGTTCGGAAGCGGTACTGGAAGCCAAACGCTGGATGGAGGTTGCCAAGATGTCCTTTGCTCTTCTATCTAGCTTCTCCTCATTACTATTTTCCAGCTTTTGAATTCTAATTAAAATATCTTCTTCATATTTCTTTTCAATATCTCGCATCAACTCTTCTTTTGCTTCATCAACTGACAATTTTGCTACTCTTTCAAGTTCGGCCATTTTTTCTGTCTCCAACCCAACGACTTTTTCTTGAATCTTTTTTATTTCATCAACCTTTAATTTGATATTCTCTGCTTCTTTGTTTATTTCTACTTGTCGAACGTCCAAAAACTCATCTTTTTTGATAAGTCTTTTTTCTGTTTCCTTAAATTCTACTTCGTGTTTCTTTTCTTCTTCTTTTAATTCGGCGAGTCTTTTCTCTGCTTTGTTTTTTGCCTCATCTGTGATCTTTTGTGCTTCTTCTTTAGCACCGACCAACATTTGCTTGATATCAATTTCTATAGATTTTCTTTTTCCTAACGCAACAATTACTCGGAGATAATACCCGATGCCCACACCCAAAAGGAGTACTAGGACTCCAATTAAAATTACTATTAATGTACTCATAAGCCTTGTGTCGGCTTATAAAAACAGACCACTATACTTGTAGTTTTGCCTTTACGCAAAAGATGTGAAAATTTTTATCTAAGATTTTAACTTGCAACAACATATATTGGATATTTCTATAAACCAAGTGAAAATAAATTTTTAAAAGTCAACACTTATAATATAACAAAATGCACCCATTTTGTCTAATCTTGTCTATATTTGCATTTTTCTTTAATTTGTGCGATAATATAAACGAAGAGCCAAAACGAAGGGCTCAATTGCACATATACTCAATGGAGGTTGTCGTGGTTAAAAGTATTGAAGTAACTAAGAAATTTGTGGAACCAAATATTGAGATTCCACAAAAAGAGAAGTTAGTTAAAATCAATAAAAAAGTGCCATTTGCCGTACTGGAACAGTATAGAGCAAAGTCTAGTATAGGGAATGGACCACCAACAAGATTAAAACCTCGTAACTTTTAAAATCTCTATTAGCGCTAGAGAGCCTCACCGATTCTTATTACTGTTGGTGGGGTTTTATTTTGTCTATTTGAGTAAAAAATTAAGATTTAGTCGCTGGAGTTTTAGATTTTGTGACTATTTCGTCAACGATTCCGTATTTTTTAGCTTCATCTGCGTCCATAAAGAAATCCCTTTCTACATCTTTTTCTACTTGTGGAAGCGGTTTACCTGTATTTTTGGCTAATATTTTATTTAAATTATCTTTCGTTTTCAAAATATGTTTTGCAGTGATGGCAATATCTGTCGCTTGTCCTTCTACTCCACCCAATGGTTGATGAATCATTACTTCAGCGTTCGGCAAAATAAATCTTTTACCTTTTTTACCAGCAGATAAAATAATAGCTGCACCAGAAGCCGCGATACCGACACAGAAAGTGGAAATGTCGGGGCGAACATGATTCATTGTATCTACAATTGCGAGAGTGGAAGTGACAGAACCGCCAGGGGAGTTTATATAGAGATAAATATCTTTTTTAGAGTCTTCAGATTCGAGGAAAAGAAGTTGTGCAATGACAATATTTGCCACATTATCATCAATCGGACCAGCCAAAAAGACTATTCTCTCTCGTAAAAGACGGGAATATATATCATAAGCTCTTTCGCCAAATTGGCTTTTTTCAATTACTGTGGGTATTAACATGGGTTTATTATAGTCTTTTCATCTTAATTTTCAAGTGTTTATTTTCCCCATTTAGTTTATAATGAATTTACAAATTTTATGAAAAATTTGAGTGTCGTTCACAGAATAATAGGAATAAGTTTCATAGTGGTGGGATTAATCTCTTATATATTTCCAGTTCCAGGAAGCACCGTGCTAGTAGTTTTAGGTTTTGTTTGGTTAATAGGAAAAAATAAATCTCTATCTTTCCTAAGAAAAATTTTAGGTAAAAAAATATTTAAATCATTAAAAATAAAAGAGGTAGTAAAAGATATATAAATTATGTTTTTAAAAATTATTTTGAATTTTTTTATTGGTTTGATTATTGGTCTCGTTTTAGAGTGCGTTTATAGGTCTATTGAACATAAGAAATTAGTAAAACCAAAATTAATAGACGCACAAATGTATGCTTTAATAGGCGCATTTCTAGCCGTTATTAGTTTTTTAGAAATACCGTTGGTTTATGAATTAATTTTGATTTTTATCGTTCCTACCTTGGTAGAATTTCTGACTGGCTATTTAGATTTGAAAATAAAAAAAGTCAGATTATGGAATTACTCCAAAGAGAAATATAACTTTATGGGTATTATCTGCCTCCGTTTTTCTTTGTATTGGTTTTTGATTGCTTTAGTTTATTACTATTTTTTATTGTCCAAGTTTTAGCATCTTCCCGTTCCCGAGGGTTACCCTCGGGAAGATCACTAAAATCATCCACAATAGTGTTGTAATTAGTGATATTTTCTTTTTCAACTGGAAATGGTTTCGGATTTATGATTTTATAATCTGAAGAGAGGTATTCTTGTAAGCTCGAATATGGGTATTCAGAAATAAATTTTTTAATTTGATTTAAAAAATTTTTTGGTTGATTTTTCCAATTTGAATTTTTTAATTTTGCAGGATTTAAATGAATATATGCGTAAATATATTTTAAATATATATCATTGTCTATATATTCTGACTTAAAAGTTCCTTGGAAAAGAGCACCAACTCTTTCATTTTTCTTATTAAAATACATTGAGTATCCAGTTTGAAGTTTGAGCATAAATTTTGATATTCCTTCATCTACTAAGGGAGTAAGCAATAAATGAAAATGATTTGGCATCAAACAATATGCCCCAATAGCTACCAATTGTTCTCCACGATCTTGTTTGAATATTTCTTCAAGTGAGATAGAACCAAAATCTTTTATATGTAAAGGTTGGTCGTTATTTGCGATATAGAGTAAGATTAAAAATCTTTTATATTCAGAAGAATTTTGAAATATTTTTCTTTTTTCTACCCCACGGTTGTAGATATGATAGAATTCTTCTATTTCAAGTTTTGTCTTTCTTTCCATATATAATGATTATAGCACAAAATTTCCCGAGGGTTATCCTCGGGAACAGGAAATTTGGAGTTTTTAATTACTTTTTGCTACGATGATGAGTCTTTGATTTTTTTGGTGTTTTTTATTTTGTGATTCAAAGACTTTTTTCTCTATTATCGTATATCCTGTTTCTTTTAGAATTTTTATTGTTTCTTGTATGCTTTTTGGTCTTCTTTCTGAAAAGAATGTAGGTAGTCCGTAATCTGCGACGTTATTTATGAATATCAATCCATCTTTTTTAATAAATTCTTTCAATGTCATTAAAAATAGCTTGTAATCTATGTAATTAAAAACATGAGAAATAATGACTGAATCAAAAGATATTTTTTTAGTTTTAAAATTCTTTTGTGTCTCTAATTTTAATTTTAAAAATGAATTACCCTCAATTTTATTTAAGTCAGAAAAAATTGGATAGATTTCTTTTTTTGAGTAAAGCTTTTTTAAATATTTAATAACATAATAATCATTTTCCCAATAAAAAATTTTTGCTTTTGGAAAATTCCTGGGAGTTATTAGAGGGTTAAAGAAAGGTCCAACTTCTAGAATAACACTCCCTAAATTGCCCTTGTATTTATTAATAAAAGACAAAAGCATCTTACTTCCCGTAACCATTCTTTTTCTTGCTTCAAGATCAAAATCCTCTCCGTAAGGGTTATTTTTTAACGGCCAGCCTGGCCAATTAAAGTTTTTTAAATTTTCAGCCATAGTTTATTTTTGACCTTCTAAAAACTGAAATACAGCCTCATTAGTAAGCACATTTTCGGCATGCATTTGGGCGCGCTCAGGGTCCGCATCTTTGTAGTGCTCCAAAATCATTGCGACTTCGTTTGCAACTTGTTCAGGGTCTGCCTTTATTTTTTCATCTGCAGCTATTTTGTTTAAGACGAGAGCGAGCTTGGCTTTCTTTTCTGCATCAGTCCGAAATTCTTTTCTCAAATCTTCCACAGTCTTACTCAAATGTTTAAGATAATCTTCGAACTTCAAACCCATTTGAGTGATATCGGATTCCATGCGATATAAAATTTTATCGAGCTCTACCTCAACTAAAATTTCTGGAAGCTCAACCTTCAAATCGTCAATTATTTTTTCAACAATTTTTAATCTGGTTTTTTCTTTAAGTTGATTTCCTTTTTCTAATTTTATATTTTCTTTTAATTTTATTTTGAAATCCTCTACATTTTTAAAGGGTCCTAATGCCTGCACAAATTCGTCATTAAACTCTGGCAATTCTGCTTCTTTTGGCTCTTCATGTTTGTGCTCTTCTCCTTCTTTATGCACATGTTCTGCTTCTTCTGCCATATGAATTTTCGGAGCGCGAGATTTCCTGATGTCCATGATGGTGTCTTCAACTTCTTTTTCTGTCACTTCTGCATTTTTTTCTTCATCTGTAATTTCAGAGATTATTTTTTTAGCAATACCCTTATAATCTGGCAATGTCATTTCTGGGAGGGTAGCAGTCTTTATTTTGAAACCCAATGGATTTTTGCGAGCAAGTTTGGTGATAGAAATTTCTGGGCGTGAAATAGCATCTATTTTATTTTCTTCTAATATTTTCGGATAGTGTTCAGAAAGAGCCATCTCTGCCATCTCTCCTAATATTTGTGCCTCAGGAACTTTTGAGAGCAAAACATTCTCAGGAACTTTTCCCTTACGAAAACCATCTATTTCTAGATTTTCACCGATTCGTTTTAAAGCCTTATCAAAATAAGCCTCAAAAACATCTGCTTCGATTTCTCCTTCAATTTCCACCTCGCTTTTTGGAAGTTTTTTAATATTTATTTTCATCCACTTACTTTATACTAAAAGCCATATTTTTTCAAATCACAAGCAATCTACGCTATAGCGTAGATTGCTTGTGAAGAGGATTTTTGTTTTAAGCCGCTTCTCTTTGTTCTAGTGTTTTTTTTA
>DAIEQH010000069.1 GCA_027347985.1 Candidatus Nomurabacteria bacterium
GGGTTCACTTACATTTTTTCGCGTATATTCTGGAACACTTAAAAAAGGAAGTTATATTTTAAATACCAGCAAAAATTCACAGGAACGTATTGGACGTATTATGCGTATGCACGCAAACCATCGCGAGGAAGTAGATGAAATATACGCGGGTGATTTAGGGGCACTTGTGGGACTCAAAAATACTACCACGGGAGATACATTAACGAATCCAGAGAATCCAATTGTTTTGGAACGTATTACATTCCCAGAACCAGTTATCTTTGTTCGTGTAGAACCAAAGACAAAAGCAGACCAAGAAAAAATGGGTATTGCACTTCACAAGCTTGCGGAAGAAGATCCAACATTTAGAGTTTCAGGAAACGCAGAGACAGGAGAAACAATTATCGGAGGTATGGGAGAACTTCACTTGGATGTGCTTGTTGAACGTATGCGTCGCGAATTTAAAGTTGAAGCAAATGTAGGACGACCACAAGTTGCATATAAAGAAACCATTAAAAATCACGCAGAAGCAGAAGGGAAATATATTCGTCAATCAGGAGGTAAGGGTCAGTATGGTCACGTTAATTTGAAAGTTGATCCTTTGGAGCGCGGTGCAGGATTTGAATTTGTGGATGAAATTAAAGGAGGTGTTATTCCACAAGAATATATTGCGCCAACCGAGAAAGGTGTTAAGGAAGCATTGGAGCGCGGTGTGCTTGCGGGATACCAACTCGTTGATCTTAAGGTAACGCTTT
>DAIEQH010000070.1 GCA_027347985.1 Candidatus Nomurabacteria bacterium
GGTTCAGAGACTTATACAGGAAACCGCGAGAGACAATCCCGACGCCATACAGCGGCACCGGAACATGTCCCGTAAGGGCGGTAGGGCGGCGGCGGAATCAAATCGTCTGAAACGCGAACAACAGGAACAAGAGAATGCGTTGCGGGCGGAGATGCTCGCGGAGGACGCGAAGAAAACCGCCATGGAGACCGCCGAAACCCTGTATAGCGAATCGGGAGAAGGAGACATTCTCCCGCCCGATCCGAAGTCGCTGCAGTGATGCGCGAGCGGTCAGCCGCTCGCGTATTTCATGCTTCCCTCCCCCGTCTTTTTCTGTTATAAAACGCACACCGGTGCATTCGGTGATACATGTGCGCCTGCGGCCCTATCGTCTAACGGCTAGGACGGATCCTTCTCAAGGATCAAATCAGAGTTCGATTCTCTGTAGGGTCACAAATTAAAACTTCCTCGGCAGAAAGTCCAAAAACGGACTACGCTTTTTGCTTCCATTTTTTCTCCTGACGGACAAGGCGCGAGGCATCGGCGGAATTTGCGAGAAGCGCCTCCACGATGCGTTCGGTGCGGATAGATTGAGAACCTTTCACGAGAACAACATCGCCGGCACGAACGATATCGGCAAGGGCGAGCGAGGCGGCGTGGGAGTTGTCAAACGATACTACTTTCGAATCTCCGGAAGCGTGGGCGAATGCGCGCGCACGGATACCGACCGCGATGATCATGTCGGCCGCA
>DAIEQH010000071.1 GCA_027347985.1 Candidatus Nomurabacteria bacterium
CTTAGGATATTTCTTTAAAATTTCCGCAGTATCTTTATATGCATTGCGAGTATCATCAGCCGGGTTATTGCGAATGTGAAGCATCAAAGGTTTACCTGCTTCGTTAGCAAGTTCTATTTGTTCTATAAACATCTTTTTTTGCCTCTCTATGGATTCCGCGTCCATATGGTAATAATCCAATCCGCATTCCCCTATGCCTACTACTTTCGGATCTTTCAGCATCTCCCTATATATATCTTTATCAAAAATTTCTCCGCGAGAAATAAAACCATCCTTTGTCTCTTGCCCATCCGAAGCCTTGGCGAAGGAGGGTCCCAGCTCTTCTTTGTCGTGGAAAGATTTACCCGTGTGTATCGGATGAAGTCCGACTATAGCATATACTCCGCTTTCATATTTATGAGCGAGCCCTATCGCCTTTTTTGAAGTATCCACCTGGGTACCTATATTTATAAGCCAAGTATCATTATCTAAGGCACGTTTTATAACCTCATCCCTATCACCTTCGAACGCATTGAAGTTTATATGAGAATGTATATCGATGTATTTAGGCATTACTCTTTTCTTAAAAACAAAGGGGTTTCTGGTTTTTTGTTTTCTTTGATAATTTCAATCATTTTTTTAGAAGTTTCTGGTAATATTGGTTCAAGTTCATAAGCAATAGTTGACAATTTACTTATATAATTAATTAGCATTTCTTTTGCTTTTGGTAAGTCTAATTTTACA
>DAIEQH010000072.1 GCA_027347985.1 Candidatus Nomurabacteria bacterium
CAGTTGGCATCCACTGCTATCAGATAAGGATTATTCAGGGTAGTAGCGCCGCCGCTGATGGCTGTTGTCGGAGCAGTATTGCCCGTGGCGCTATTAGGCCACGTTGCGATACTGGTAGCGGCGCCGTAATTTGAGACATGAATTGCTGCATGGGTCAGAGATGCCGAGAAGAACATCACTAAACAAAAAAAGACTACGGAAAAAACTTTCCTCCACATCGCTCGTTCCTCCCCTTGTCAGAAATGCTTTCTGAGAATTTGACGCATTATTATAAATATTCCTATATTTTATGTAAACCTATTTATTACACCTGTACACTTAATGTGGGTCATCATCATTTATCATCCCACTTATCGTTGAATAATGCAGCCTATCCGCAGCGGGCGTGCCATGGATTAATATAGCACATTCTCTCGTATTATCCAAGATCAAAGACCTGACCCCATGACCCGGGAGTTCAGTGATTCTCCGACAAACCTTTCCAGGGCGATTCGCACTATGTCTGAGCGCTTCGGGTGGAGTTTGTGGGCAAGATTTGATATATCTTTGTCGAGATATTCGGAAAGTCTTACCGTTAACTGAGACTGCATGTTACACTTCCCTTATCAGGGTAATGCATCGTAACGCAACGCAGTTCTCATGGTCAAGGCAGGGTTTTGACTTGCAAAAAGATCTTTCCCGGTCTATCATTCTAAATCGCAGGCGCCGGGGCCTG
>DAIEQH010000073.1 GCA_027347985.1 Candidatus Nomurabacteria bacterium
GAGAGTTGAAACAGATAGAAACCACCGCGGAACTCGTAGATATAATCCTCGGAGCTACACCAAAGTTTTATCATCACAGAAAGATTCATCCATCTACGAAAACTTTTCAAGCTCTCAGGATCACAGTAAATGACGAGATTGGTGCTCTGAAAGAGGGGATACAGAAAAGCTTTGATCTTCTAAACCCTTTGGGGAGACTGGCGATTATATCATTCCATAGTTTAGAGGACAGGATAGTGAAAAACGATTTTAATGATTTTGAAAAAAAGAATTTAGGTCAAAAAATAAACAAAAAACCAATAATTCCGACCGACGAGGAAATAAAAGAAAATCCTAGATCAAGAAGTGCGAAATTAAGAGTTATAGAAAAAATATAAACCAATGATAAGAGAAAAAATCCTACAATTGAATATAAATAAAGAGAAAGTAGCCTTTTGGACTTTGATCGGTATTCTTTTCTTGTGCATTGGTTTCTATATGTATTCTATCAATATGACTGTGAGAAATGTGGTAGCTAGAGAAAAGATAGAAGCTAGGATATCTGAACTTGCTCTATCTACAAGTAATAGTGAATTCCAATATATAAACAAAAGAAATGGTATCACACTAAGTACCGCTCATGTTCTAGGTTTCCAGGATGTAGCAGAAAAGAAATTTGTTTCAAAAAATTCTGTAAGTTTGGTATCATATCGT
>DAIEQH010000074.1 GCA_027347985.1 Candidatus Nomurabacteria bacterium
CCTTTTCCTGAAAAGAATAAAAATTTAGTTTTCGTCATTATTTTTGGTTGATAAAATCCTGTAATTCTTTACCGGTTGGGTAACCGCCGGTTTTTACAACAACATTGTCAACTGTTGTTATGGGAAGCACCTTTAACTGCTGTTCCTGAATAAGTTTGATGATTTGCGGGTTCTCTTTAAACCTTTCGGGACTTTGGGTAATGATATAGCGTTCTATATCGTGCCCTGCTTGTTTAAGTTTAGTAAATGTATCTTGAAAATCAATTAGTATTGGATCCGGATCAGGACCACAAACTCCGGAAGAACAACACATTGGCGGATCATAAATAACTATTTTTTTGTTCATATTTTATTCTCCTGTATTTGACAACACATATCATGCTCTGAGCATGGATTGTTGGTAATATTTGAAGATGCCAGTTCTTTTTTGAAAGTAGTTTCAATTTGTTCGAATATCTTTGGATTTAGAGAACAGTGTACCCAAGATCCAACTTTACGGTCTACTATTAATCCTGCTTCTCTAAGCTTATTGAGATGATGGGAAACAAGAGACTGCTCAAGGTTTAATTCTTCTGCTATATCACAGACGCATTCTTCGCCTTTCATAAGTTGTTTGACAATCTTATATCTGCTTTCGTCTGAGAGTAGTTTAAAAATTTGTGTTAACTCCATAGGTATGAATGACT
>DAIEQH010000075.1 GCA_027347985.1 Candidatus Nomurabacteria bacterium
CCACATTAAATTTAATTTCCCATTTATGGTGGTGACCTGGAAAGAATAGTGACAAGGTGGTAGAGCCATCTCATCTAACTGTAGGGGATTCCAAGCATTCACAATCATTCTGCGGTCGCGTGGGTTTGTTTTTAGTATTTCTATTAATCTTTTCAATTGATCTACTCCCCGGCCCGTATAGTCAGTATCATAATTTTCATACTTGGCATTAAAGTGTCTCCATTGGAATCCATATATAGGGCCTAAATCTCTCTCTTCTAACATTCTTTTTTTAGATTCGGCGTCGTGTCCGTAAGGAGCCTTCTTGGGACTAGCCCATTCATCCCAGATATGATTATTTCTATCGAGTAACCATTGTTTATCAGTAATACCATTTATAAAAAATTCTAATTCAGTGGCTATTAAACGGAAAGGCATCTTCTTGGTTGTGAGGAGAGGGAAGCCCTTGGACATATCATGTTCGAAGATTGCTCCGGCGATAGTGTAAGCATCAGTGCCTTGGCGGGTTTTAACCTTCTCGCCATTCTCTAAAACATTTTTTACAATATCTAAATAGGCTTTCATAGTCCCATTATAGCGGTTTTGAAAAATAAACAAAACATTGATCCCGTTAGAGGCCGCGAGGGCTCGTAGCGACCCTCTGCCTCTAACGGGATTGACAAAACAATGTTAAAATGCT
>DAIEQH010000076.1 GCA_027347985.1 Candidatus Nomurabacteria bacterium
TAGTTTAGCCCAAAACTATCCTAATCCCTTCAACCCTTCCACGACAATTCAATATGATTTGCCAAAGGGAGAAAATGTGAAACTGAAAGTCTATGATATTTTAGGAAGGGAAGTAGCGACATTGGTAGACGCATTTCAAGATGCAGGTACTTATAAGGCTCAGTGGAACGGAAGGAATAACAACGATGAGGCTTTGGCATCTGGCATTTACCTTTATTCATTTGAAGCTGGAAGTTACAAATCGGTTAAGAAGATGATTTATTTGAAATGAGTACAATGGAGGATGGGATATGGAGTATGGAGTATGGGATATGGAAGATGTATGATGGAATATGGAAAATCATTTCAAATATCTTGACATAAAAAGCTTGTCTACCGAGACTGTTGCAGAACTACTTTGTTGCCATTGACTCCCGCAATCGGGATAAACTCCGAGAGAAATCTCCTTTGTTGAAAATTTAAAAGATTTCTCAGTCGATGATTTATCCCGTATGCGGGACTCCTTACTAATGACAACTGCTTCTCCCTGTCATATCGAAGGAGCTTTGCGACTGAGATATCTCATGATCTACTTGGCTGTCTAAGCTATTCGTGGGATTTCTTCCCGCATACGGGGCAAGCTCCGGCTAATCCGCTGAAAGCGGACGGATTCGAAATGACACAAGTGGTCATTCTT
>DAIEQH010000077.1 GCA_027347985.1 Candidatus Nomurabacteria bacterium
GGCGTAAACCTTATCCTCTTCGGACGGAGGCTCGGCGATGCCGCGCCTTCGTCCGGCCCCCCTCCTCAGAATGCCTCCTGTCGGCGATGCGGCTTAAGCTTTCCACCGTGAACGCATCATGCACTGTACACCGACAAGTCAAAGCGATTCTGGAAAGTGCATCAGTGCGGATTTATCGGAGAAACATGTCACAATAAGCCCCGCTCAATACTCCGCTGAGACTCACCATTTGTAGCCTTTATTGAATATTGTAGCTTTTGCAAAATCTCGAACAGTCTGATCTGTATCCTCTGCCAAACGAAAAAGGAATTCTTTGCTGATTAATGTGGGGTCAGGTCTTTGATCTTGATATTTTCTTATTATCGTCATTTAGCATCCCACTTATCGTTGAATAATGCAGCCTATCCGCAGTGGGCGTACCATGGATTAATATAGCACATTCTCTCGTATTATCCAAGATCAAAGACCTGACCCCATTTCTCACTCACCATTTCTCACTCGGTCGGCTCGATGGACTTGGAGGCCGTTGTCATTTTTATTGTTAACAGCATTGGCTAATAGATTAATTGAAAAAGCGGATAAAATTAGTGAGCCAAAGAAAGCGTAACCTTCACTATACACTTGAAAAAGGGTTAATTTTGTTTTTATCTGATCAGTAAGAACACCAGTT
>DAIEQH010000078.1 GCA_027347985.1 Candidatus Nomurabacteria bacterium
ACCCTAAAACATTTTCTAAAAAATATTTTAAATAAATTATCGCGGGAACACTTTAATTATCTCGCATATCAAATAGGAACACAATACTTTTTCTCCAAAACTGTGGATAACCTCCACACTTACTTTTGCATCGATTTTTAATTCTGCTCTATAAAATAATTTCAAAAATGATTCTTGCGAGAAAATGCACGGCATTATAATGGTTTTATTAAAAATCAGAATAATGCAAAAGTAAGTGTGGGGGATAACTCAAGATTATTTTCATTTGAGGCGGGTGATGGCTAAACTCCAACATATGTGCCTATGTGAGTGCGATCACCCGCCACAGATAAAAACAATTTCTATAAGAAATTATATCATACCAGTCGGGGCACTGGGAATCGAACCCAGTCTACGCCCTCCCGAAGGGCGTGTACTACCGGTATACTATGCCCCGATTAAACCTTTTTATTTAAGGTTTTTTCTAAAAAATGCTCTATAATATGACTCATTTCCGCTCCAATATATTTACATGATTGCTCAAAATGAGACCCTTCTCTCAAGTCTGGAGAAGTGCAAATCTGGGTAAGAAAAATTCCTTTCTTGGGATGCAAAACGAAATCAGATTTTAAATAATGTTGTATATTTAAATGTTTATGTAAATTTTTAGTGAAAGAAATCATTTTTTCTT
>DAIEQH010000007.1:0-9871 GCA_027347985.1 Candidatus Nomurabacteria bacterium
AAATGCCTCGAAAACTCGGGGCATTTATTTTTTACTCATTTTAGTATATAATCAATAAACATTAATAATAATCCCAGTAGTAGAACAAGTTCACTACAGGACAAGCAATAAAATAATATGGCAAAAAGAAGTACAACTATCGGTCTTAAAAAGAAATCACGACGTTCTCATAAAACCAAAAAACGTCTTGCAATCAAAGAAATAATGTTGGCTAAAAAGGCAGCAAAGAAGAAATTTAAATAATTTTTCTCATGAAAACTGTAGTCAATTTTTTTGATAAATTGGAAGATAAAATCAGAGGTAGATTGAGTCACTATCCTATTCTTTACGCTTTTATAGGTGGAGTAGGGGTGGTGATTTTTTGGCGTGGAGTCTGGCATACAGCAGACTTTGTGACAGAAGTTATTTTTTCTTATCAAATGAATGGGTCTGTCAATCTCGGATCTTTGCCTTGGTGGGATGGTCCTGTCTCTATTTTAGTCGGTAGTGTTCTACTTTTATCAACTGGTTTATTTGTTTTTGATTTTATAGGTACTCAAGCCATGATTTCTGGTCTTAAAGGAGAAAAAAGATTAGAAGAAAAAACTGAAGAAGAAATAAAACTAGAAGCAGGAGCAATCAGTGAAATAAGAGAAGAAGTAAAAGAAATAGCTCATCATCTAGATGAAATAGAAAAAAAGATGTAAATGTGCTACAATATACTCATTATGGAAAATACAAAAAATTATAGTGTTTGGATTATAGGATTAGCATTATTAGTATTTTCAGCTATTTTCTTTCTCTCTGCACAAAGCTTTTCAAGCCAGGGTTCTTATGTTGAAGTGAAAGGTTTGTCAGAAAAAATAGTCAAAGCTGACGTAGCGATTTGGTCAATCAATTTTGATGTCAAATCAAACAATGTTGATTCATTGTATGCTGACATTCAAAAAAATATTACTACAATTCAAAACTTTCTTATCAGTAAAGGTTTTGAAGCTAGTGAAATAAATGTCGCTCCGGTGAATATTTATCAAGATACATATAAAGATGCATTGTTTAGATACAATTCTAGTACTCAGCTTTCTGTCTATACAAAAAAAGTTGACTTAGTAAAAACAACTTCTAAAGATACTTTGTTTCTAGTAAAACAAGGAATTACAATGAGTAACAATTCTATTTCTTTTGAATTTTCAGATATCAATAGTATCAAGCCAGAAATGCTAGGGGAAGCCTTGAAAAATGCCAAAGATACAGCACAAAAAATTGCGACTGAATCAGGCTCTAGCCTAGGTGGTTTGCATCGTGGCAACCAAGGAGTTTTTGATATTACAGACAAAGATCCAGGTTCACCAGAATACAAAAAAATCCGTCTAGTTTCCACAGTAAGCTTCTTATTGAAGTAAGCTAAAAAACATAAGAATCAATTTTTATAAAGCAATCTATCTGGCAAAGCTTTGCCAGCGAACTGCTCGTCGTTCAAGAAAATAATAAATGGAATACCATTTTTATTTTCTAAACTCCTGCGCAAGGCTTTCTAAAAAGTGTGCTCTCGACGAGTTTTTGATTAAAAACTTTCTTTTTAGGTTTTTTGAATTTATTTTTAAAAACAGACAAAATGTGCTATCTTAGATAGACATGAAAGACAAAATCCAAAATAAATTCAAGTTTTCGCCAAAAATAATCATCCTTTCGACTGTTTTCTTGGATGTACTAGGCGTCGGGCTTATCATTCCTATCCTTCCATACTATGTGGAATCTTTTAATGTGCCGGATATTGTGGTCACTCTCCTCTTCGCTGTATTCTCCCTCTGTGCATTTTTCAGCGCTCCGATATTGGGAATGGTCTCCGACAGAAAAGGCCGCAGGCCTGTGCTCATTTTGAGTCTCGCTTCTTCTGCTTTAGGCTGGATTATTTTTGCTTTTTCTAAAACAATCTGGGGACTTTTCCTAGGAAGAATCATAGACGGTTCGGCAGCGGGAAATATTTCTACGGCTCAAAATTATTTAGTTGATATTTCTAAAGATAATAAAGAACGAGTGCACAATCTAGGATTGATAGGTGCAATATTCGGCGTGGCCTTCATCGTCGGCCCACTCGTCGGCGGAGTGCTCTCTAGCATCAGTATGAAAACACCTTTCATCGTCGTCGGTCTCCTCGCAACCTTGAATACCATACTCGCTTATTTCTTTTTACCAGAAACAAATCACAACAGAAACACAGGAAAAATTTCTTTGAATCCTTTCACCCCTATCATCAAGGCTTGGAAAAATAAAACAGTCTTACCACTCTATATCTCTTGGCTTTTGTTTGGTATCGCTGTCTCTCTCAATCAATCTATCTTCGCTTTGTATATTACAAAAGTTTTTTCTTGGACGGTCGTCGCAGCTGGATTCATCATGGCTTTCATCGGAGTAATTATTTCTTTAAACCAAGCATTCTTCCTTCGCAAAGTCTGGCTCAAATATTTTAAAGAGTCTGTGCTCATGATATGGCTCTGGCTTCCTTTCGCTTTCGGATATTTAGTCATGGCTTTGCCATTCAAGGTAGCTTTCGTCTTGGGGCTCGTCATCACTGCTTTCGGACAATCCACCATGCGCGTCGTGATGAATAGCCAAATCATCGGCTTCTCCGATAAAAAAGAACAAGGCGAGATGATGGGCATACTCGCTTCCATAATGTCGCTCTCTATGATTTTGGGTCCGCTTATCGGTGGTGCTATTTATACCATCGGCGCTGCCTTGCCATACGCTCTCGCTGGGGTGATTTTATTTATTACATTTGTTTTCGTCTATAAAACTTATAAACACGTCGCTCCAAAAGAGCACACGGATATTGAACCAGTGGAAGCTTTGTAAAAACTAAAGAGCAAACCTCTTTTCTTAGTCTAATTTTTAGTGTTTTTTTGTTTAGTATAAGTTTTAATATAGTGATATAATTTGATTATTAATAAATTTAATTAAAAAAATGAATCACTATCTTAATGTATTAAGAAAATATGTTGTATTTGAAGGACGTTCAGAAAGAGCAGAATATTGGTATTATGTATTATTCAATATAATTTTCTTTATTATTTTACGTATTATTGAAAACGTAATTGGTGATGAAAAAAATATTTTATCTATCTTTTACGGCCTAGTAACATTTTTACCAGGAATAGCTGTAATAGTGAGAAGACTGCATGATATAAATAAAAAAAGTTCAATGGTTTTTTTGGTTTTTATTCCAATAATTGGAACTATTTGGATTCTAATACTCATGTGTAAAGATGGCACTAAAGGAGAAAACAAATATGGTGCTGATCCAAAAAATAGAGATCAATCAACAAATGTTTTACAAAATAATTCTGCTATAGAAAATAAAGAAAAACAAAATTATGTACCTTGGATAATTATTGGTTTGTCAATTTTAATTTCCCTTTATTTTTTTATTAATAAAGGAACCGTTAATCAAATAGAAACCATCGAAGATATATTTTGGAAAACACAAAAATTACAATTAAATAATAAAGCAATTAATCTAAACAACCAACAAAATATTTGGCAAACTTTTACTTCAACTACTGATAAATTTAGTATTTTAATGCCTTCTATTCCAACATTTAATTCAATAAATACAAAAGATAAGAGTAAGGTACTTACTCAAACTATGAATAATTATATCTCTGTTAAAAATGGCTCAATTTTTTCCGTTTCAAGATTTGTTTTTGATAAAAAAATAAACATAGATAATAAAAATGTAGACTCTAAATTAAATGAATTATTAAATAAATATTTAAATGATTCTGGAGATGTTTTAGTTTCTTCGAGTTTTAATTATTATAATAATTACAGAACTTTAGATTTTGTTTCACAAAATAATGATTTTGGATTTAATGCTAGACTTATTTGGGTAGATCAAACACCATATTTTTTAGTTAATTCTTATCCTAAAAAGGATTTTAGTCCTACAAACTATCTTAATTTTATTAATTCATTTCAACTTAAATAGATTTAATATTCCTCAATAAACCTATATAGAAGGCGGACAGGGGTGCCTAGGGCGCCGCCTGCGAGGTTTTCGCCTTGCATTGCAGTCATACGAGGGGCCATGTCTATATGCACCCATTTATGGCCTTTTATGAATTGATAGAGGAAAATAGCTGCATAAATAGATCCGCCATAACGAAGACTTTTATTATGATCATTCGTCCAATCACCGAGTGAACCTTTGATTTCATTTTCATATTCTTCCCACATAGGCAATCTCCAAACATAGTCCCCCGTTTCTTCTCCAGCTTTTTCTATTACTTTAGATAAATCTTCATCATCAGTAAAAATTGCAGAAGCTCTCTCGCCTAATGCGACCAGGGCGGCGCCAGTCAAAGTCGCAATATCCACGACGACTTCCGGTTTATATTTTTGAGAATAAGTTAATGCGTCAGCTAAAATTATTCGCCCCTCTGCATCAGTATTCAAAACTTCAATCGTTTTTCCAGACATTGAGCGAATGACATCTCCCGGGCGATAACTTTTTCCAGACGCCATATTTTCAACAGAAGGTATCAAACCAATGACATTCTTTTTCAATTTCATTTTTGCGACAAGTGCGAGAGTATGGATAACAGCGGCACCTCCTGACATATCCATATTCATGCCAAGAAGACTATTTGAGGGTTTCAAATTTATTCCTCCCGTATCAAATGTGACACCTTTACCGACAAGGACAATGGGTTTGGTTCGACTTTGCTCACCACGAGTCTCTTTCTTACCAGCACCATAATATTCCATAATGATAAATTTAGATTCTTCGTCTGAACCGTGGCCAACAGAAAGTATCGCTCGCATTTTTTGTTTTTCCATTTCTTTTTCGCCGAGCACTGTGACTTTCACCGGTAAATTTTTCACTGCTTCTTTTGCTTTTTGTGCCAAAATTTGAGGAGTCATATCTCCACCAGGCATATTTGCTAGTGTCCTAGTCTTGTTCACTTCTTCTGCAATAGTGTGACCTTTCAAAATAGCTTTTTCTATTTCTTTATTTACACCAGAAATAATAATTTCTTTTACAAAATTAAAACCTTCTTCTGTTGATGTTTTATATTCCACAAATTCATAATTTGCAAAATCTAGCTGAGAGCCGATGAGCTCTCCCAATTCTACATCTCCTAATTTCATAGATTTAAATTTAAAATCAGAAAAATCAAAAGCCATTTTTTCAGCTTTTATTCCTTTTGCCATTGCCACCATTTTACGAACAAGCAAAAAAAGCTTTCTCAAGGTCATTTTCTCCTCGCATTTCAAAAAGAGTGTTTTCACACCATTTTCCTTTATAATTTCGTCTTTATTTTTAGGCCCCACAGAAATAAAAAGCGTGTCCTTTTTTGCTTCTTTTAAGCTGTTTTTAAAAGTTATTTTCATATTCATACTATACACTTTTTATATTTATCTCGCATCTATTTTGGTAGCAAGAATAAAATCATTTTCGGAAAGCCCACCAATGGAATGAGTAGAAAGATTGAGCAACACTTTGTTATAAAAAACATGAATATCTGGATGATGACCTTCTTCTTCTGCTATTTTCGCTACTTTATCCACAAAATTAATCGCCTCTATAAAATCTTTGAATTTATATTCTTTAGAAATTCCCGTCCCTTTTTCATCAAGAGCCCATAGAGAAAGTTCTGCCAGATATTTTTCTGCTTGTTCTTTGTCAAAAGGTAAAACTCCCCCTTCGCACGGTATACATTTTTTATTTAATAAATCGTTGTTCATAGCTTAATTATATACTTTCTCTTAATTTTGCAATCTGGTAGATACTAAATACTAATACAAAAGAAGCAATCCATTGAGATATTGAGAGGACTGTGTGATTTACTATCATATCTAATAGGATGGCGATAAAAGGAAAAGTTAATTCTAAAATCGTAGAAATATGCACGGGCGTCTTCGCAAGCCCTTTGTAATAAATGAGTAAAGCAACCATGCCAGTAGAAACGGCAATAAGAACTAGAAAACCAAGCTGTGAGATATTCGGTAAAGCTAAACTTCCTCCTGCCCTACCAAACAAAAACAAAAGTGGTAGAGCAAATAATATTGTGAAAAGAAATCTATAAAAAGTACCGGCTTTGAAATCTATTTTTCCTAAAAGCATTTTTGAAAATGTTGTAGAAGAGCCCCAAACGAAAGCAGCACCTAATGCATACAAAGCGGCAATGATTGTCCCCTCGCCTGTTTGTAAATTTACTACGCCATTTGGAAAAGTTACAAAGTAAGCAGAGAGAACTGCAAGTACTGCCCATTTGATATATCTTTTATCAAATTTTTCTTTCAAGAAAATAGAAGCCGTGGAAATAGCAAAAATAGGCTGGAGTTTTTGTAAAAGAAATACTACGGAAATGGAAATGAAATGAACTTTGCCGAGAGCCGTCGTAAACCAGAGTGTTCCTAAAAGCCCACTCAAGGCAGCTATCAAGACAACGAGCCACCATTCATTCTTTGTTAATTTTGTCTTTAAAATATATCTAAAAACAAAAGGAGATAAAATGAGGAGGCCAATCAAATGCTCAAAGAAAATAATCGTTATTGGTGGAAGCGAATAAAGATGTTGACGAATGAGTCCATCAAAAGCCCAGAGTAGAGCTGCAATTATTATAAATATAGGTCCTGTATAATTTTTCATAATTTATGTATAGCCCGCAGATAAGGCTCAGAAAATTATTATCTGCGAGCGATAATCAAATCTCTTTTGATTTGTACTATTAATTCTTTTTCTGTTTTAAATTTTTTAAATTTTCTTATAAATTTCCCAACTTCCAATGTTACTTTTTTCCCATAAAGATTGTCTTTAAAATTTATCAAATGCGCTTCTATCTTTGGTAATCCTTCTTTATCAAGCGGACCAATAATAATCCCCGCTTTAAATGTCAAACATCGGGTGTTTGACATAATGTTTACTTTTCCAGCATAGACTCCAAAAACCGGCTTTTCTTTCATTCTTAAAAAATGTTTTCTATCTAGATTTATCGTCGGAAAATCAATCTTTCTGCCGTATCCATCTCCTTTTATCACCTTGCCTGTAATAGTGTATTTCATTAAAATCCTTCGTCAGTTAATCTTTCATCTATTCTGTTCATGTCTCGAGGGAACATACAAGCTTCGCGTATATTTTTCAATCCCAAGAGTTGCATGGTAATACGTTCAGCTCCAAAGGCAAAACCACCTTCAGGCGGAGCTCCGTATTTGAAAGCCTCTAGAAACATTTTGACTTTAGCTGGATCCATTTTCCAAATTTTTACATGTTCCATAAGCTGATTGTAATCATTTATTCTTCGTCCTCCAGAGAGCCATTCTACTCCGCGACAAATGAGATCCATGCCTTCATTGTATTCCGGTTCCTCTTTGCTTGGATAAACATAAAATGGTTTTTGGCGTGTTGGATAGCCATAAATAAATACAAAGTCGGAGCCTGTCTCTTCTTTTACTATTTCACAAATTTGTCTTTCATCTTCTGGATTTGTGTCTTTGTCTCCACGAACATCGCGACCAAACTTTTCAAAAATCTTTTGTTGGACTTCTCTTAAAGAAAGAGTCGGCGTCTTATCTATCATTTTTGGAAGGTCCGCATTTAATAATTTCAAATGCTCTTCGTTTTTTATTTCAATTTGTTTCAAAATATATTTGACTGTTTCTTCAGCCATATCGCGAACATCTGTCCAAGAATCAATAAAAGCCATCTCTGCGTCGAGTGAAACTACTTCTGTCAAATGCCTAGTGGTGGATGAAGGTTCAGCTCTAAAAACTTTGTTTACAGAAAAAACTCTTTCAAAAGCCGTCATCACTATCTGTTTGTAAAGTTGAGGAGATTGAGAAAGAAATGCTTTTTTATCAAAATAATCAACTTTAAAAACTTCTGCACCTCCTTCGGCGACAGCTGGAGAGATACTAGGAGCTTGAAATTCAAAAAACATATTCTTTTTCATAAATTCTCTGAAGGCGTCAATCACCGTCTCTTGAATTTTAAAAATTGCTTGCACTTTCGGTTGTCTCAAAACCAATGCGCGATTGTCTAATTCAGTCGTTAAATCTAAATTGTATCCGCTCAAAGACATATCAAAAGGAAGAGGTGCCGCTTCAGATAATATTTCAATATTTAAAATTTCAAGCTCTATGTCGCCGTTTAATACATCCGCCTTTACATTCCTCTCTGGACGCTTGTTTACCAAGCCAGTGATTTTGAGAACCCATTCAAGTCTGATTTCTTTTGATTTTTCAGTAACTTCTGCATGGGAAGGCAATGCGACTGCTTGCACCTTGCCCGTCATATCACGCATATCAAAAAAGACCATTTTGCCTTGATCGCGGCGGACATCTACCCAGCCAGCAATGATGACTTCTTTGCCCACATTGTCTTTCAAATCTTTAATATATACTCTATTTTTCATGCCATTATTTTATCACATTCTAAATAAAAAAACAGCGAGAGAAAAGAGCTTATATCTTTAACAACTCTGCTACATAATCAATATCTTTATCTCCGCGGCCAGAAAGATTTACAATTATAATTTTATTTTTATCTAAACTCGGAGCTAACTTCATAGCTTCTGCCACAGCATGTGCACTTTCAAGAGCCGGAATAATTCCTTCGACTTTTGATAATTCTAGAAAAGCTTTTATCGTCTCATCATCAGAAATGGAAGTATATTTAACTCTTCCAATATCTTTTAAATACGCATGGATAGGGCCGACACCTGGATAATCAAGTCCTGAAGCTATCGAATGCACTTGGTTTGGTTCGCCTTTTTCATTTTGCAAAACAATAGTTTTCATCCCATGAATTATTCCCTCCGAACCAAAGGTGATAGTGGCTGCATGCTCGCCAACAGCAGAACTTTTTCCAGCTGGTTCAACTCCGATGAGTTTAACTTCGTCGTCCAGAAATTCATTGAACAATCCAATAGCATTAGAACCGCCACCGACACAACCGATGACATAGTCTGGCAATCTATTTTCCATTTTTAAGATTTGTTCTTTTGCTTCTCTGCCGACGATAGATTGAAAATCTCTGACCATCATCGGATATGGATGAGGTCCAACCACAGACCCTATGGCAAAAAAAGTAGTTTCATATTCATTCATAAATTTGGCAAAGGCACTATCCACAGCGTCTTTCAAACATTTGCCACCAGTATTTACTTCCACGACCTCTGCTCCGAGCAATTTCATACGAACGACATTCGGATGTTGTTTGGCTATGTCTATAGAGCCCATATGAATCTCACACTTCAGTCCGAGCAAGGCAGCTGCTGTCGCCAAAGCCACTCCATGCTGGCCAGCACCCGTCTCTGCTAAAAGTTTTGTTTTACCCATTCTTTTTGCGAGTAAAGCTTCTCCAATACAATGATTTATTTTATGAGCTCCAGTATGATTTAGATCTTCTCGTTTTAGATAAATTTTTGCTCCAGCAAGTTTGTTTGTCAGATTTTTCGCAAAGTACAACGGTGAAGGACGACCAGCATAGTTTGTCAGTAAATCTAAATATTCTTTTTGGAAAGCAGGGTCATTTTTTGCGATTAAATATTCTTTTTCTATTTCTTCTAACGGCTTTTCTAATTGAGGAGGGACAAATCGTCCTCCGAAGGAACCATAGTACCCCTCTTTATCTGGTAAATTTTTTAATGATTTTATTTCTTGTTTCATATAATTTAATTCATTTAAAATAATAATAAAAAGAGCGTTTTTTGCGCTCTTTAATGGATTCCTGCTCTCTTTCAATGTAAAGCTGATAGAAATCAACAAAATAACGCAAAAACAGACGCTTTTGCGCTCCACCAAAGTTTTAGTTTATTTTCATTATTTTTATTTATTTTATTCCTTGTATTCATGTACTAGTACATAGTAGCATGTACAAAAAGTAATA
>DAIEQH010000007.1:9879-21232 GCA_027347985.1 Candidatus Nomurabacteria bacterium
AGTTTATTTTCATTATTTTTATTTATTTTATTCCTTGTATTCATGTACTAGTACATAGTAGCATGTACAAAAAGTAATACAAGTGTATTTAAAAGCAAAACTGTGGATAACTTTTTAGAATTTATTTAAAAAATTTCTTTAGAACTAAGGCAAAACCACCATTTTTGTTACGAAGTTCACGAGAGCCTCTAGTGACAGTACTTATCCCTAAACCTAAATCCCCTGCTATCTCTCTATGGGTCTCCCCCTTATTCAATTTTTTAACTATTTGCCACCTAAGAGAAACTTCTTCAAATTCTGCTGGCGTCAAAATATCTCTCAAAAATTCAAACATAAGATTCTTATCTCCTGAAACTTTTGAAAAAACTTCTATAATTTCTTTTTTATACTGCCCGGAATTCTTTTTCATAATATGTATATTATACTACAAATAAAAATAGCGAGAAGAATAAATCTTCCCGCTATTAAACTAAATTTAACAAGAGTAGTCTACAAAATACCCTTTTTTAACTTTTTCCTTAAATTCCACATTTATTGGCTCATCTGTTTTGGAACCTGGAGAATTTAATTTGAAAGGGGCATTAAAATCTTCCTCTATTTTTTCTTTAATTTTTAAAGAAGCGAGAGACTCTGCTCTCTCTTCTTTTGAAAAAGAGGCAGGAAAATTATTTGACCCAAAATCATTTGTTATTTTACCCATGATTTTCTCCTTTTATTTATGAATGAACGTTCCACTTCCCCTTTTTGGAGGCTGGTGTATGTGTTTATAAAACATAAGCATATACATCAACCTAAAACGAAAACTGGCTTCCTTTTTTCGGAGCCAGTTTTGTTTTTTTATATTTTTGGTTTCGTATTACCGTATTTTATATAAAAACAAATAGCTCCTTTTTAATAAAGTAAATGTGGGAAGCAATTAATTTTTATATTTTTTAAACCTTTCATATTTAAGCCTTGATTATAGCACATTTATAAAATACAACAATAGATATGTGAATAAACTTATACGTTGACTCCTATTTTCTCTCTGACTTCTTGCATTTTCTTTGCTGCCAAAATTTTTGCTTTTTCACCTCCTAGTTTTAATATTTCAAGAGCCTCTGGTATTTTTTTCTCGAGTTCTTTTCTTCTCTCTCTCATTGGCATAATAAAATTCTCTATATCTTCAATCAAAATCTCTTTCAACTCTTTGTACTTCCCTTCTTTTTCTTTGTAAATCTTTTTCAAATCCTCTTCACTTCGGAAAAGCTTGTGAATAGCGTAAACATTTTTCGGAATTCCTCCACTCGAATCTGTGACGATACTCATGACACATTTTTTTATTTCTTCATATTCGGCAAAAAGTGGAATGTGATTATTATAGCTTTTAGACATTTTCCTTCCGTCTATTCCTGGCACGACAGAGACATCTTTCATTATCAATGGTTCTGGTAATTTAAAAGTCTCTCCGAAAATGTTGTTGAATTTTAAAGCTGTGTCTCTAGCATATTCCACATGCTGTTTCTGGTCTGCCCCTACTGGCACAACGTCTGGGTCATAAAGCAAAATATCGGCAGCCATGAGCATAGGATAATTGAATGTCCCGACACAAATTTCTTTGTCTTTCGCAACTGCATCTTTATAAGCATGCGCACGCATGAGGTATGGCATTGTGGTAAAAGTATCAAAAATCCAAGCGAGCTCTGTGTGCTCACTTATGTCTGACTGTTTGAATATAGTTATTTTTTTAGGATCTAGGCCGATAGCCAAATAATCAAGTAAAATGTCTATAATGTTTTTCTTCATTTCTTCTTTATTTTGAATGAAGTTTAAGGCGTGATAATCAGCTATAAATATAAAACCGTCATGATCTTTTTGTAAATCAACAAATTGCTTCATCGCGCCAAAATAATTGCCGATATGTGGCGCTCCTGTCGGTTTTACCCCTGATAATAATACCTTTTTAGACATGCCTTAATTTTACATTAAACCCGCAGATTCTGCAAAGAATTGTCCCCATTTTAATAACATACTTATGCATTTTTCACTTTGACTATTAAATCTTAATTGCATAAAATAGCCTTAATGGTAAATACAAAGAAAAGCAATCTACGCATTCCTCCTCAAAACATTCCGTCTGAACAAGCCGTTTTGGGTTCTATAATGCTCCGTAAAGATGCTATCCATGAAGTGGAGGATATCATCACTGCGGATTCTTTTTATGTTGAAAAAAATAAAATAATTTTTAAAGCGATGCTCGACCTCTCTCTCAAAAACGAGCCGATAGATATGCTCTCTCTTTCTACAAAATTGGAAGAACAAAAAGTATTGGAGCGAGTCGGAGGCAATCAATATCTTGCAGAATTGGTAAACTCTGTTCCCTCTTCTACAAACGTCAAACATTATGCTGAAATCGTTCAAAAGAAATATGTTTTGAGAAGTTTGATTGAAGCAGCGGATTATGTTTCGGAGCTTGGCTTTGAAGAAGGCGACGACCACATGGATGACATTTTGGATATGGCAGAAAAGAAAATCTTTAGTGTTGTCTCTTCTCCAAAAAGTCAAAAATATACAAACTTGAAAGATGCCTTACCTGAAGCTTGGGAACGTCTAGAAAAATTACATGAACACAAAGGTGCACTTCGCGGACTAGCGACTGGCTTCCGAGATTTGGATAGTACGCTTTCTGGTTTACAAAAATCAGACTTGGTCATTTTAGCTGCTCGTCCTTCTGTAGGTAAAACTACTCTCGCCCTAGACATAGCTCGTATGGCAGCCATCAACAATGATAAATCTGTTTTGATATTCTCTCTAGAAATGTCTTCGCAGCAACTAGTGGACCGTATGCTCTCCGCCCAATCTCGCGTGAACGCTTGGAATCTACGTACAGGACATTTGTCTTCCGACAGAGATTTTTCTCAACTTCGTGATTCTCTAGACAAGCTCGCTAAAGCAAAAATTTATATTGATGATCAACCTGGAAATTCTATCGTCAGAATGAAAGCTCTTGCTCGTAGATTGAAAGTTGAAAAAGGACTGGACCTCATCGTGGTGGATTATTTACAACTTATGACCACTTCAAAAAGCTATGATTCAATGGTCAACCAAGTGACAGAAATTTCAAGATCCTTAAAGAGTCTTGCAAA
The DNA here is from genome assembly GCA_027347985.1 of Candidatus Nomurabacteria bacterium. GTDB lineage: Bacteria > Patescibacteriota > Minisyncoccia > Phycocordibacterales > UBA9973 > UBA9973. Next base: position 13,005 of record DAIEQH010000007.1, read on the forward strand.
AGAGCTAGATGTGCCCGTACTCGCCCTTTCTCAGCTTAACCGTGCTGTAGAATCTCGTGGAGGTAGACCTCGTCTTTCCGACCTTCGTGACTCAGGTTCTATCGAACAGGACGCCGACGTAGTAATGTTTATTCATCGCGAAGATAAAGGAAAGGATGAATCAGAAAAAACAAATATCGCTGAAATATTGATTGAAAAACACCGAAATGGTCCGACGGGAAAAGTTGATTTGTACTTTGATGAAAAGACCACGACATTTATAAACCTTGAAAAGAGTAGCTTGAGCGAATTTACTCAACCAAAAGTAAGTGGTGAATTGGAAGATTTTTAAAAATGAATACGATAGAAAAATTAACTGAAATATTTAAAGAGTTCCCTGGCATTGGAGAGCGACAAGCAAAACGTTTTGTCTATTTTTTAATGTCTAGAAATGGAAACTACGCCGAAAATTTATCTGCCTTAATCAAAGAACTTAAAAAAGAAGTGTCTCAATGCTCTGAATGTTTTAGATTTTTTCTACTAGATGATAATAAAGATAAATTGTGTGAACTTTGTAGAGATAAAAATATAGACTCCTCTACCCTCATGATTGTCGAGAAAGATTCTGATTTAGAAAGTATCCATAAAAGCAGAGTTTATAATGGGAAATATTTTATTTTAGGAGGACTCGTGCCAATCGTCGAAAAAAATACAAATAGCAAAGTGAGAATAAATGAGCTTGTAGAAAGGATAAAAAGAGATTCAAAAATAATAAAAGAAATTGTTCTGGCATTTTCTTTGAGTCCACAAGGGAATCATACCGATTTTTATGTTCGTAATCAGATAAAAAGCGTAACAGATTCTTTAGGTATAAAAATATCTTCTTTGGGTAAAGGCCTTTCCACCGGCACCGAGCTCGAATATTCCGACAACGATACCCTCAAAAACGCCCTCAAGAATAGGCAATAAAAAAAACCGATAGAACATATCATCTGTTATCGGTTTTTTAAAACAATTAAACTTGCTTTTCTAAAAAAGTCTTCTCCGAGCTCGGAAACAACTTTTTTAGTTTTCTTGCCACCATAATCACAAAGTTTTAGAATCCCATCATCAATACAAAAATTGTTATTTTGTGACAAATGGTGAATATCTTTCATCAATAAATCTTTTTGCTCTTCAGTAGCAATAGAATAAAGAATATGCCATACATCAACGGTTTCAGAGACTGGTTTCCCATATTTTTGAATGTTTAGTAGCCCAAACAAAGAAAAATATGTTTTTTGAAAAAGAAAACCAGAACATTTGAATTCTCTTAAATTTTCAGAAATACCTTGGAATAAAGAGAATTTAATTTCATCCGCTTCTATTGGTAAAGTTAATTCTTTAATCAAATTAATAAAATCTCTTCTTTTAACAGAATACCAAAAACTTTTTATAGCGTCTCTTAAAAAGATTTTAGGAAATTTTATTACAATCACGACCAAAGGAAAAAGTAATACTAAACGATTTCTTCCATGTTTAAAATTCAAAGTACCCTCCTTAATTTTTTATTATTATATCATACAAAAAAATAAAAAACAATAGGACCATACCAATACTCAAATTCTGCTATCGCTGAGTTTGAGTATTATAAGGTTTTGCTAATTTAAAAGTTTTAATACATTCTTTAAGTTTTATCTCTTTTACATAATCTAAAAAGTCTTTTGGCAATGGAGATGGACCAACCCAAACACTTCTTTGGATCATTTCATAATCGAACATCCGTAAATGAAAGCGGAACCATTCCCTTTCCGCTTTTTTAGTTTCTGGTATGTCAAACATGACAAGCAAATTTTTTGGTGATTCTTTTTTATAAGGTGAGTCAAATGTTATAAGTCTAGCTTTTTTATTTTCAACATATTTTCTACCATTGGGTGACAATAAAATATAATCATTATCTTTAGAAATGTATCCATTTCTGTTTAGTCGGTATAAAGTATTATTCATGGACTGTTTTTTATATGGGAAGATAGCTGGTAAGCCAAGAGTACTAACTGGCATACCTTTATATCTATATTTTGGTTCAAATAAAAGTTTTAAAATTTTATCTCCAATACTCACTTTCTGCGATAGCATAGTTTGAGTATAGCACATAAAAAAACAAAACGCTCTCAAAAATAGGCAATAAAAAGGCATATTCATTATGTAAATCATATTGAATATGCCAAAAATTACTCTCCTGCTTCCATTTCTAGGTCATAACCCGGAATTTGGATAATAGTCAGTTTTTCTTTTTTAATTTTTTCTTCGTAGCCCTTGTTGGGGTCTACGAATTTCTTTCCACTGGGATTTACTATGTGATTTTCTTCTTTCCCGTTTCTTTTAATTACATTAGAGACATATGTCCCTTGATTGTCTTGATCAACAATTCCATTTTTAGATTCTCCTGCTGGAACTTTGTTAGTTTTCATAAATCCTCCTTAGAATATAATGAAAATTAATTAATTAAAAAACTGTGTACTATATTAACCCCCAGATTATAATAATTTTAATCAAAAATCAAGCCAAATAAAAAATTCCCTAGGGTAACCCTCGGGAATTTTTTTTATTTAATATCAAGTATTTTTACTTTAAAGAATGGCTGGCGGTGACCATTGCGCTTTAGATAACGAGATTTCTGTTTATATTTTACAACCATAACCTTTCGAGTACGGCCAATTTGCATAAGTTCTGCCTCAACACTTGCTCCTTTGATATATGGTGTGCCGATAGTGGTATTTTTACCATCATCAACTAAAAGGACTTTGTCAAAGGAAATCTTATCCCCGACTTTATATTCCCCTTTCATTTTCTCAACAGAAACAACACTATCTTTTGAGACTTTGTATTGCTTGCCGCCTGTTTGTATAACTGCGAAATTCATCCCGTTAGAGATACCTTTATTTTCTTTCATAATATAAATTATATGTAATCCAATTAGACATTAATCTCTAACGGGATTCATAAGCTATATACTATATGAAAATGCCTTAAAATGCAACCCCTACCTTATTTGGAGCTTTCATATAGGCCTCATTTCTGCTATAATATGCCCATATGCAAACAAAAATTATTGAAAGATATTTTTTCTTTATTTTATTATTCGTCACTTTTGTTTTCTCTTTTTTAATCTTTCGTCCATTCTGGATAGTGCTCGTACTCAGTATTTCCTTTTCCATCGTATTCTTTCCTATCTATAATTGGTTCAACAAAAAATTACCAGATTGGCTTTCTGCTCTACTCACCGTACTCCTTTTCATAATAATAGTAGGCGGGCTGATTTTTGGCGTAAGTCTCATTATTTTGGATCAAAGCCAAAATGTTTATAATTTATTTGCAAACAGCGAAAACAATTCTTTGTTTTTAGACTCAATAAATAATTCTATCAATCACATCTTACCTCAAGGCATTTCTTTTAATATATATGAGAAAATTTCAAATACTCTTTCTATCATCACCAACAATATAACCAGCATTTTTACTTCTACTCTTTCCACCCTCTTTTCCTTTTTCCTTACTTTCTTGGCTATGTTCTTCTTCTTAAAAGATAACAAACTCTGGAAGAGAGCTATAAAGATAGTCAGCCCGCTTTCCGACACAGATGATGAACAAATCATAAATAAACTTTCTCTTTCCGTAAACGGTATTCTTAAAGGCTATATTTTAATCGCTTTTATTCAAGGGACATTGGTCAGCATTGGTTTTGCTGTTTTCGGAGTACCGAGTCCTGCACTTTGGGGATTGGTTGCAATGATTACAGCCTTGGTGCCGACTATCGGTAGCGGACTCGTCACTATACCAGCTATAATATTTCTTTTTGCCACTGGTAATATTGTCGGGGCTATCGGGCTCACCATCTGGGGGTTAGCACTTGTCGGGACAATAGACAATATTTTAAATCCTATAATCGTCGGCAATAAAATAAACCTACATCCTCTTTTGATTTTGTTTTCTGCTTTAGGAGGAATTTCACTTTTAGGTCCTGTCGGTATTTTAGTCGGACCTTTGACTGTAAGCTTACTTTATACTCTTATTTCTCTATATAGAAATGAATTTCAAAATACTAATTCTTAATTAAACATGTCATTAAAATTTTACAATACCCTCTCTCGAGAAAAAGAAGAATTTGTACCTATTGATAAAAAAAGAGTGAGTTTTTTTGTGTGTGGTCCTACTGTGTATGATTACCCCCATTTAGGGCACGGAAAAACATATACACAATTTGATGTTCTTGTTAGAGCTTTAAGATATTTTGGATACGAAGTTTTTTATCTACAAAATATTACAGATATAGATGATAAAATCATAAATCGTGCCAAAGAACAAAAAATTTCTCCAAAAGAGTTAGCGGAAAAATTTGAAAAAATTTATTTAGAAGATATGACAAGTTTGGGAATTACATCAATTAATAAATATGCGAGAGCAACTGATTTTATTCCACAGATTATCAAACAAATTGAAACATTGATCGAAAAAGGTTATGCCTATAAAACGAGCGATGGTATTTATTTCGAAACAGCAAAATTCAAGAATTATGGGAAACTCTCTGGCCGAACAGAATTAAAAGAAGATGATGCAGTGTCTCGTATCGATGAATCAAAAGAAAAAAAAGGTTGGAATGATTTCTGTCTCTGGAAAGCAGAAAAAGAAGGCGAACCATCTTGGGATGCACCTTTCGGTAAGGGACGTCCCGGCTGGCATATTGAAGATACTGCTATTACTGAAAATTTTTTCGGCCCACAATATGATGTTCATGGAGGTGCAAGGGATTTAATTTTTCCTCATCACGAATGTGAAATTGCCCAAATGGAAGCAGCTTCGGGTCTCTCTCCACTTGTAAAATATTGGTTACATACTGGATTTCTTAATATTGATTCAAAAAGAATGGGCAAATCAATGGGTAATTTTAAGACACTTCGGGAAATGATTGAGTCTGGTACTTCTCCTATGGCCTTTCGTTTTTGGGTTTTAATGGCTCATTACCGTTCACCTATGAATTGGAACCAAGAAGCCTTAGAAGGCGCTGAAATAGCCCTAAAACGCTTATATAAGCTCTATATTGAGCTTGAAGAGGACTCCGGGGAAATAAGCCAAGAATACCAGCAAAAGTTTAAAGAATACCTAGAAGACGATCTGGATACACCGAGGGCTCTTTCCCTACTTTGGGACGTAATAAAAGATGAGCATCTTTCCCCTGCCGACAAAAAAGCAACTATTCTTGATTTCGATAAAGTCCTTGGACTTGGTTTTGAAAATTTGAAAACAGAAATAATTCCGGAAGAAATAATAAAAATCGCAAAAGAGCGCGAGCTCGCTCGTAAAAATAAAGACTGGAAAAAATCAGACGATTTACGAGATGAAATAATTTCTCTCGGTTATGAAATAAAAGACTCCTCCGACGGCTATAAAATTTCTAAAATATAGTTTATTTTAATTTAATTATTTTTTCCCAGGGAAGATTCTTTTTTCCGAAATGGCCATAGGCGGCTGTTTGTTCAAAAATTGGTTTATTTAAACCGAGTTTCTTAATTATTTCTTTCGGACGAAAATCAAAATTCCTTTTTACAATTGCGGATAAATCTTTTCCCTTTTCATTTATCGCTTCTATCATCAAAGGCTCTGCCATACCTATAGCATAAGCAATAGAAACGAGAGCTTCCTTGCCATATCCATTTGCTACTAAATTTTTAGCAACAAATCTCGCCATATAAGCAGCCGAGCGATCTACCTTCGTCGCATCTTTTCCAGAGAAACATCCGCCTCCGTGTGGAAAAAGTCCACCGTATGTATCTACCATGAGCTTTCTACCTGTGAGACCTGTATCTGCAGAAAAACCTCCTTGCACAAAACTTCCTGTAGGGTTCACTAAAATTTTTACTTTCTTTTTCTCTTCCGGAGACAAAAAAGGATTAATGATTTTTTTAGTTATTTCTTTTTCTATAACATTATGAGGTATTTCCTTTTCATGTTGAGTACTTACAAGAACAGTGTTTAATTTTCCTTTTGAATATGTGACTTGCGTTTTACCATCAGGAAGAAGCCATTTTATTTCTCCTTTTTTCCTAGCTTCTTCTAAACGCCTTGCGAGATTGTGTGCCAAAACTACACCTTTTGGAAGAAACTCTTTTGTCTTATCGGTAGCATAACCATACATTATGCCTTGATCTCCAGCTCCACCTGTATCCACTCCCATTGCTATATCAGGAGATTGAGTAACTATGTTTATTAATACTTCTAACTTATCTTTATATCCTATTTTTTTATAGACATCTCGAGCAATTTTTTCATAATTTACTCGGGCTTTAGATGTCACTTCCCCTCCAACAATGAGTTTACCATGGCCACCAAAAGTTTCCACAGCTATTCTGCTTTTCGGATCTTTTTTAAGACAAGCATCTAATATCGCATCTGAAACTTGATCGCAAATTTTATCAGGATGCCCTGATGTCACGCTCTCAACAGTATAATTATTATTGTGTTTATAAAACATACAAGTAAAACTATTATACTACAAAAATTATTAATTCAACAATAAATTTCTAACTTTTGCTAATCGTTCTTCCGGCGTCCCAATTATTTTAACAAATGGAATTTTATGTTTTTCTAAAATATCTCTAACATACCTGTCTATGTCTTCTTGAAATTTTATATCTGTCGTCCGGACACCATCATCTTCAATAGGAAATTCTCCGCTTGGCAAATACAAAACCAGATCATATTTATTAAAATTTGGTACTAGAGTTTTAGTTGCAAATTCAATTAGGTCCGCTTCCTCAGGAAACAAATAGTGTATATATGCAAGTGCATCTATAGCACATCTATCAGCCACCCATTTTCCTTCTTCATTTTCTAATTCAATTTGTTTGGCAATCAACCACATTTCTGTCTCTTTCGTAGCAGTTTGATCAAGGTTATACCCTGCTTCTTTTGCCAGTCGTGCTGCTTCGGGCAAAATTTTAAAATCAGGAAAATCTTTATTTATTTGTTTGACCAAGGTAGTCTTGCCGACACCTTGAGCCCCAGTAATTACGATTTTCATCTTATTTTGTGCCATCTCTCCATTCATTCATATATTTTTTCTGTTCGGCTGTAAGAGTGTCTATCTCTATACCGAAACTTTTTAATTTCAATGTGGCTATTTTTTGATCTAGAATTTCTGGCAATATATGTACGTCATTCTCAAGCTTTTTATAATTCTTTAAAATAAATTCTACAGCTAGTGCTTGATTAGCAAAACTCATATCCATCACTTCGGCTGGATGACCTTGCGCACAACTTAAATTGACGAGTCTTCCTCCTGCTAAAACATAAATAAATTTTCCATTTTTCAATTCATATTTTTCTACAAAATCACGGAGAGTTTCTTTCTTTTTGGTTATTTTTTTCAAAGCTACTAAATCAATCTCCACATCAAAATGTCCAGAGTTAGAAACAATACATCCGCTCTTGATTGTTTTGAAAGTATCCGCATTTACCACACTTCTATTCCCCGTCACCGTACAGATGAAATCAGCTTCTTTAGCTGCTTTGTTCATCGGCATCACACGAAAGCCGTCCATTAAAGCTTCTATTGCTTTCACCGCATCTATTTCCGTCACTATCACATTTGCTCCCATACCACGTGCTCTCATCGCAAGGCCTTTTCCGCACCAGCCATAACCAGCAACTACAAAAGTAGAACCAGCTATAAGCTTGCCTGTTGCCCGAATGATTCCATCTAAGGTGGACTGCCCTGTGCCGTAGCGATTGTCAAATAAATGCTTGGTCATAGAATCATTCACTGCAACAATCGGGAAAAGTAATTTTTTTTCTTTTGCCATTGCTTTCAAACGAGTGACACCTGTGGTTGTTTCTTCTGTACCTCCTTTTATCTTTTTTATTTTTTCTCCTCCCAATTTATGAAGCATTGAAACGAGGTCTGCTCCGTCGTCCATAGTCATATCAATATTCGCATCGAGTACAGCATTTATATGAGAGATATATTCTTTATTACTTTCTCCTTTGATAGCAAAAACTGGAATCTTAAAATATTTCACGAGGGCTGCTGCCACATCATCTTGGGTTGAAAGAGGATTGGAAGCACACAATACGACATTTGCTCCACCTTCTTTCAAAGTTATTACAAGGTTCGCAGTCTCTGCTGTCACATGCAAACATGCACCGATGATGACGCCTTTCAACAATTTTCTCTTTCTAAAATCTTCTGCAATACCCTTCAAAACTGGCATATC
>DAIEQH010000079.1 GCA_027347985.1 Candidatus Nomurabacteria bacterium
TATAAAATATGTTAAGATACATTTATGTCTAACCTATATTCCAATTCAATTTTCTGGATTGATACCGATAAAATCAAACCCAATCCTTATCAACCACGCAGAGATTTCGACGAAACTCGTCTTTCGGATTTGGCTGATTCTATCAAGCAGTATGGCGTACTTCAACCCCTTACCGTGTCTCGTGTAGAAATAGAGAAAGATGGTGGAGGGCTCGTTACGGAATATGAACTTATTGCTGGAGAACGCAGACTTCGTGCAGCGATACTCGCTGGAGTCTCACAAGTGCCCGTCATTATCCGTGTCGGAGATACTTCGATGATGAAGCTGGAGCTCGCTATTATTGAGAACCTGCAGAGAGAAGATTTAAATGTTGTTGATCGTGCTCGAGCCTTCTTGCGTTTAACTTCTGAATTCAAATTCACTCACAATGAAATAGCTAAAAAAATGGGTCGCAGTCGAGAATATGTTTCCAACACTTTAAGAATTTTAGCCCTACCTGAGGAGATTATTCAAGGTCTTTCGGAAGGCAAGATTACCGAAGGTCACACCCGACCATTACTTATGCTGACAGATCACCCAGAGGAACAGTTGGTACTTTTTAAAGAAATTTTATATAAGAAAATAACCGTTAGGGAAGCAGAAAAGCTGGCTCGCAAGATTGCTTACG
>DAIEQH010000080.1 GCA_027347985.1 Candidatus Nomurabacteria bacterium
AGAACAAGAATTAAATTTTTATAGGAGATTTGATTTGCCTTTGCCGTCTGTCCATCCAGACGAAAGGCATAATAGGAGATTAAAACTTCGCAATCCTATGATTTTAAATAAAAGAATGTGTTTCAACGGAGATAAAGAAATCGTTACGACTTATCGCAGTGAATCAGATGGTGGTCCTAAAAAAGTGCTTTGTAGTGAATGCTATAAAAAAGAAATTTATTAGCTACTTTAGTTAAGTAAATTACTTTAGCTAAGTAAAGTAGATAAAATATGAATAATGTCTCAGAAAAAATAATATGCCAGAATTGTAAACAAGACTTCACGATAGAACCGGAGGATTTTAATTTTTACGAGAAAATCAAAGTCCCTCCGCCGACCTTTTGTCCGGAATGTCGAACCATAAGAAGACTATGCTGGCGCAATGAGATGTCTTTATATAAAAGAAAATGCGATGTACCAGGCCACGATGAAATGCTCATTTCTTTTATTCATCCGGATGAAAAAGTAGTGGTATATGATTCTAAATATTGGTGGGGAGATAAATGGAACCCGCTCTCTTACGGCAGAGTATATGATTTTTCTAGGCCATTTTTTACTCAATGGAAAGAATTGAGAGATATTTTCCCGATCCAATGTCTTTCAAATATAAAAGCAACCAACAGTGATT
>DAIEQH010000081.1 GCA_027347985.1 Candidatus Nomurabacteria bacterium
AGCTTGTGCACGCATCTTCTTGGAGATTTTTCGCTTATAGTTCTTTTCCGCCAAAGGTCCGTGAGTAACTCCTCCACCAACCCAGATAGGACTGCGTGATGAACCGTGACGAGCTCGTCCTGTTCCTTTTTGTTTCCAAGGCTTCTTACCTCCACCACGAACTTCTCCGCGGTCTTTGGTATCAGCTGTGCCAGTGCGTTTGTTGGAACGCATACCTTCCACTACTTGGTGGACAAGGTCCGCTCTCCAGGGCGCACCGAAAACCTTTGCTGGAAGTTCTATCTTTCCTGCTTCAGCTCCTTTTTGGTTGTAAATTATTGCTTCCATCCCGTTAGAAATAGATCGCGATCACGCAATCTAATTGATATTTCTCTATAGTGCGACCCATTTTCATAGTATTTATCTATTATCTCGTTTCGAAACGCGATTGCGATTTCTAACGGGATTCATATTTAAATTGTTAAACTAATAATATTTTTAAACTCTCTATTTTTTATTTTAATTAAATTAAAAAAAGTAAAATTACAAAGATGATTACAAAGCAAGCGAAAATGCCCACGACTTTACCAAAGAAAATCACGGCTTCCCTTTTTTTATTTTCTATAAGTAATTGTAATGGTTCAGAGAGAAACAAAAACCCCATAACTGCCGCTGATAACACAA
>DAIEQH010000082.1 GCA_027347985.1 Candidatus Nomurabacteria bacterium
TCCAAGAGAACGAGATATTCAGAAGGAATCAGTTATAGTTGATAATGATAATAAGGCAGATATAAAAAAAAAGAGATATTACGAGCAGGCTGACAAACCGCAATCAGAGTGGAGAAACGGAAATGGTACCGGATTTTCGGAAGGCACACTTCCCTACCCTGTCGATTACAATCCTTTTGATAAAGGGACCACTAGAGAAACAAATTCAGACTCAGTCGCATCAGCTTCTATAAGTTGGATTCCTGAGATACCAAAAGCGGGAAATTACGCAGTTTACATTTCTTACAAAGCATCGGCAAATAATATAACCGATGCAAATTATTCGGTTTTCCATTGCGGAATCAAGACTAGTTATAAAGTCAATCAGCAGATAGGCGGAAGCACCTGGATTTATCTTGGTGAATTCAAATTTGAAAAAGGTTATAATCCTAAGAAAGACAAGGTAGTATTAACTAATAAAAGCAATGAATTAAATAGAATTGTATCAAGTGATGCCGTGCGATTCGGCGGTGGAATGGGAGTCGTTGAACGAGGCGGCGCTACAAGCGGGTTACCAAAATATGCTGAAGGCAGTAGATATTACCTTCAATATTCGGGAATACCGGATACACTATATGATTTTAATCATGCACAAGATGATTATAATGATGATAAGCAGGATC
>DAIEQH010000083.1 GCA_027347985.1 Candidatus Nomurabacteria bacterium
TTATAATTCAAAAAATGGTAGAACCAAACTCGCCGACCTGACCGTAATGCCTTCGAAGTTGAAAGCATTGGATGATAAAATCGAAGCTCGACCTTATCCAGGTCTTAATATCGACAATTTGCCATTCTTCGGACTCATTGCAGCTGTCGCTAAAGGTCAAACTTTAATCCACGACTGGGTATATGAAAATAGAGCCATATATCTCACAGAATTGAATCGCCTGGGTGGCACGGTATTACTTGCTGATCCGCATCGAGTATATATACATGGCCCTACTGTCTTCAAACCAGCTCAAGTAGTCTGCCCTCCAGCATTGCGTCCATCTGTGGTTATAATGCTTGCAATGCTCGCTGCGCCAGGTAAATCTACATTACACAATGTCTATATGATAAATCGTGGTTATGAAGACATAACCAAGAGACTACAAAGTATTGGTGCAAAAATAAAATCTGTAAAAGAATGAGACCGAAAGTTATCGTAATTTTAGGACAAACAGCTACGGGCAAAAGTTCTTTGGCTGTTAAAATTGCTAAAAAATTTAAGGGCGAAGTAATTTCTGCTGATTCAAGGCAAGTTTATAGATATCTTGATATTGGTACGGGTAAAATTACAGAGAAAGAAATGAGGGGTGTCCCCCATCACCTTCTCGATATTGTGCATCC
>DAIEQH010000084.1 GCA_027347985.1 Candidatus Nomurabacteria bacterium
ATGAGAAACTCAGAGAAAAAATTGTTACCCAAATGACGAATATCCCATATGTTGATAAAAAGGGTAGAAATTATAGTTATGGTGAATTTTTCCCATTTGAATTATCTCCTTTTAGCTACAATGAAACGATAGCTCAAGAATATTTTCCTCTTTCTAGAGAAGAAGTTTTTGAAAAAGGTTATTCTTGGAGAGAAAAGAAAGAAAGAAACTATGCTATTGATATAAAATCAGTAGATTTACCAGAAAATATTAGCAATGTCGGAGAAGAGATATTGGGTAAGGTAATAGGATGCAAACATGAAGGGAAATGCAATGAACAATGTACTGAAGCATTCAAAATTATTCCGGATGAATTATTTTTTTACCAGAAAATGAAATTACCCATACCTAGACTATGTCCGAATTGCCGACATTATCAGAGGCTTAGAAAGAGAAATCCAATGAAACTTTGGCATAGACATTGTATGAAGGAAGGTTGTCAAAACGAGTTTGAGACTTCTTACTCCCCAGAACGTCCGGAGATTATTTATTGTGAGAGGTGCTATCAACAAGAGGTATATTAAATAGTTAGAAAACGTTAGTATACAGTATATTGTATACTAAGAAATTTAAAGAAATGAAAAAACAACAAGAAAATATTTTAATAATAAATGACATC
>DAIEQH010000085.1 GCA_027347985.1 Candidatus Nomurabacteria bacterium
CTCGCTAAATTTGTAAACTTGCCCTTTTCTCGGCTAATAATGTTGCTTATTTTCTTTGGGTCATATTGTTTGGGGTCTAGCTCGAGTTCCTTTAAGGCTTCTTTTATAAGGGTTGTTGCATCGCTTTCATCTAAAATAGTGAAATGTCTGGTCAATCCCAAGGCCTGGGCGTTCTCTTTTATTATATAGACTCCTAAAGAGTGGAAAGTAGATATAAATGGCCTACTTGCAACTTCGTTGGTAATGCTTTTTCGAATGGTTTGGCCGGGATAGGGACCCGGGGATCCGAGGACCTGAGAAAAAGGATTACCAGCGAAGTTGCTTTTTATTGCAGAAGTGACCCTTTCCTGCATTTCTTTGGCAGCCTTATTGGTAAAAGTGACAGCCAAAATCTTCTCAGGAGCGACCCCGTTTTTTATCAAATTCAGTATTCTATGTGTTATTGTCTTGGTTTTTCCTGCTCCCGCTCCGGCAACGATAAGGATAGGACCTTCCATATGGAGTGCCGCCTCTCTTTGTTTTGGGTTAAGTCCGGTTAGATGATCGTCCATTAGTCAAATATAACACAAAAAAAGTTATCCACAGTCTTATTGACTTGCACCCCAGTTTGGGCTACCCTTTAAGTATCGGAACAGAAGTACGGAGCAAGCCCACC
>DAIEQH010000086.1 GCA_027347985.1 Candidatus Nomurabacteria bacterium
TTTTGGCCTATATATTCATCCCAATGGAGGGGGCGGAGGGTTTGATCTAGAAAAGAGTCGTCCATGTCGGTCATTTTTTTAGCATTGGAATTATTGTTTTCTTTGGCTTTTTTACTTGACATTGGTTTTATTATATGCTATACTGCCAAAGTACTGTAAAAGTAGCACTTTATTAACACAGTATACACATACATTTCAACATTATAGCATTTGCTTCAAGAAGCATATAGTATAATTTGTTTTGTGAGTTTCTTTTAACAACTGAAGAAGGCATTAATCTCTAAGCAATCAGCCACAGGTTATACAAAATTTTACAGGACGTTCCGGTTACTTTAACTAGTTTACGGGTGCTATCCTCCACGATTTTGTTACTTTCGGGGCTTAGCCCTAAAAGGATTGTTTAGAGATTAGTGTTTTTTTGTTCCCAGTCTATTTTTTATTTGTCTCTCTGTGTAATTCAGAAAATAAGGCAACTGTTTTGCTGAAATCTTTTTCCGCTACTATAAAGATTAATTCAGTCGGAGTGGAAACAAGCTCTTCTATATTTATTCGAGCGCGAGCGGTGATGGAAAGTAAAGAAAAGAAAACATTCGGCGTGTTGAAAACTTCTGGTCCATACGAAACTCCAATTCCGGCAAGACCGTGATTA
>DAIEQH010000087.1 GCA_027347985.1 Candidatus Nomurabacteria bacterium
GCCTTTTTATCAAAGTTAAATATTTCATGCTTTTCAACTATCACAGACCCTTTATCATTATACTTAGTATCTGCAGTGAGGACTCCTTTATCGAGAGCAGCTGCCATGACAAGTGGCTTTACCACAGAGCCAAATTCTAAAACACCTTCGACTAAAGGGTTTGTAAAGACCGAGACAGCTTTATTCTGAGAAAAATTATTTGGATCGAAAGAAGGTAGAGCAGAGAGTGCATACACGGATCCGTCAGTAGGGTTCATAATTATTCCACCAATAGAATCGACATTGTATTTATTTTTTACATCAGTTAATTTTTTTTCCAAAAAACTTTGAACTTGTGGCTCTATCGTCGTCACGATGTCTCCTTCTTTTTCTTCACCTTCAAATAAAGTTTTATTTATATTAGAAAAAACTTCCGCAAAAAAATTAATATATGGATTGTCTACATTCCGTGCAAGAACAGAATCATACTGTCTCTCGAGTCCATAGCGTCCACCTAATTCATCACCTTTGTAGCCCACGAAGCCGAGCGAGTGTGCAGCCATAGTAGCTCCAGGATAAAAACGCCATTTTTCTTTAAAAATACTAACTGCTGGGATTTTCAATATAGATATAGCATCTGCTTGCTCTTTCGAAAGACGATTGGC
>DAIEQH010000088.1 GCA_027347985.1 Candidatus Nomurabacteria bacterium
GCATCGTGCACAATGAAGCGATGAATGTTATTGCCAAGCGAAAATACGAGAGCCCCATAGAAGAAGGGTTTGACATTGCAGACGAAAACAAAAGGGATGCTCAAAACAATCTAGAACAGCAAGAAATTAAAGAAATGGCGCATCGCTGTTTTTCCGAAATGCCGATATTATACAGTGAACCGCTCTCGCTTTTTTACCTAGAAGAAAAATCGTATGAAGAAATAAGCGATATTTTACGCATCCCCATTGGAACAGTCGGGACGAGGATCAACCGTGCTAAAATTTTAATGAAAAAGATATGTCAGAAGAAAAGAATATAAATATTCACGAGAAGGTGATGTCTGCCATCCGAGAAGGACGGCTTAAGATGAAGCCGCGCTGGATTTTCGTTTTGCGATCTCTTGCTCTGTTCGTTGGATTTACAGGGCTTGTTTTTTTATCAATTTTTTTGACAAGTCTTATTTCTTTTTCTGTTCGATCGCACGGTCCCATGGGATCAATTCGTTTTAATGAGTTACTTGCAAGCTTCCCATGGTGGGCTCTTATTCTAGCGATACTCGGCGTCGTTGTAAATATACGGCTTATGAAAAGTTACGATTTCTCGTACAAGAAAAATTTTCTCCTGATAGCTGCGGGTTTCATT
>DAIEQH010000008.1 GCA_027347985.1 Candidatus Nomurabacteria bacterium
CACGCGGACTAGACGTAAACTTATCTTTCCTGACACTTTTTGTGTCTGGTTGGATTTAGCACCTTGCAATTGCAGGTTGCTGTGGGGTCATCGAGCCAATTCTCTACCACCACTCTTGATACATATTTAATTGTAAATACATTATAGCACTTTTTTATAAAAAATGACTTATAAAAGAATTATTTGTTAGTTCTTCATTTGGTTTCTATGCATCTTGTGCGCAATAACCTCGCTCGACTTGGCTGGGAGACTTGGACTCGAACCAAGATATCATCCTCCAGAGGGATGAGTCCTACCATTAGACGATCTCCCAATGGTTACCATCACAATACTACAAATTTTGCCTTTTTTCAATTAGTTTTATATTTTGATATAATATATTTATGAAAAATAAATTTTTACTATTATTGGATGGTATGACAGGGTCAGGGAAAACTTCGGCTACTAAATTGTTAGTGAAGGAATTGCCAAGAACAGCGATAATAGGCATGGATAAGGTTAAAAGATTTGTCACTGATTTTGAAAGAGGAAAAAGGGATAATTCTATAGCAAAAGCAATCATATTTGAAATGACTAAAAAATATCTTGAATTAGGTCTTTCTGTTATCGTAGACCAGCCATTAAAAGACGAAGAAATCATTCAATATGAAAAATTAGCAAAACACTTAAAAATAAAATTCCACAAAGTTCAACTATATACTTCTCCGGAAATTTCCTTTAAAAGAGTAAAAGAAAGACAAGAAAACTTAAAAGAAAAAGTTCCAGAAGACAGAATCCGAAGAAATATACTTTGCTTTAAAGAAAGAAGTAATATGGGATTTACCGTTATTGATACTTCAAAGATTTCAATAAAAAAAGTTTCAAGTTTAATCTTAAAAGAAATAAAGGGTTGATTACAACTTAAGAAAATGGGAGTATAATATAAATATGAGTCTAATTAAAAATTGCGTTGAGTATTTAAAAGACAACCCAGAGGGATATTGGTTTAAGAGAAAATTATACGGCTGGGGTTGGACACCTGCAAAGTGGCAAGGATAGCTTGTTATTTTAATTTTCCTTGTTTTGCTTATTTTGAATTTTATTCGTTTAGACGCAAATTCACATTCAGCAAGTGACACATTAAGACCTTTCATAATACAAGAAATTATTTTAATAATATTACTTATTTCTGTTTGTTATAAAAAGGGAGAAAAACCAAAATGGCAATGGGGACCAAAGAAGAAAGATTAGTAAAATTTGTTATAATAAACTTATGTACAAAAAACCATTTATATATTCGTTAGCAACGGCTTTATATATTGCCTTAATTGTTTCCATTATAAGCCCCCTTTCTTCATTTATGCCCAAAGAAGACAATATTTTCATGCCTATGGTCATGTTAAGTCTGCTTGTTTTATCAGTTGCAGTTATGGGATTTTTATTTTTTTCTAGGCCTTTGGAGCTCTATCTAGAAAACCAGAAAAAGGAAGCCATAGCATTTTTTACTCAAACTGTCGCCTTTTTTGCTTGTTTTACAATTATCTTTCTAGTTTTAGTTTTTCTTTTTTAAAAATTAGACATTCTATTTACTTAACAATTCATCAAATACTGCCGGCTGAAAACCAACTATGATTTCACCGTCAATATCTATGACAGGCACACCCATTTGTCCACTCTTTTGTATCATTTCTTGGCCAGCAGCTCTATCAACGCCGACATTTTTATCTTCAAAAGAAACTCCTTTTTCTTTTAAATACCTTTTCGTATAAACACAGTAAGGGCAAGATGTTGTGGAATAAACTATTACTTTATGATTTTTCATATGTTTTTTCTAATTAATTATTAATAATACGACTTTTTTCTAAATAATTTGAAACCGATAGGGCTGCGATTGTTCCATCAGCAACGGCAGTTGTAATTTGTCTAAATTGTTTAGCTGTACTATCTCCAGCAGCATAAACACCTTCTTTATTAGTAGACATATCTCCTTTTACTACGATTTCTCCTCGTTTATTCAATTCAATTTTGTCTTTTAGAAATTCTGTATTTGGAACATAACCGATAAAAACAAAAACTCCGTCTGTTTTAAAATTAGTTATTTCTTTTGTTTCTAAATTTTTGATATTTACACTTTCAATACTTTCTTTACCTTCAAAAGAAGAGAGGGAAGATTTCATAATAAAATTAATTTTAGGATTTTTCTTGGCTTCTTCTATCACATATTCTGACGCTTGAAATTTATCAAGCATGTGAACGATAGTAACTTTCTTAGCATATTTTGTAAGTGAAACTGCTTCTTCTAATGCAGAGTTACCACCTCCGACAACCACTATTTCTTTATCAGTGAAAAAATCACCATCACAAGTAGCACAGTAAGATATTCCTTTTCCTTTAAAATCATCCTCTCCTTTTATCTCCAATGTGCGAGATCTACCACCAGGAGAAAGAATTATAGTATCGGCAGTAAAAACACTATCATCAGAAAGCGTTATACTTTTTACTTCATTTTCTAATTCAATTTTTTTGATTGCTTTGCCATTGATAATAGTACAACCAAAGCTTTCAGCTTGTTTTTTCATAATAGTTGCAAGCTGATGTCCGCTTATTTTTTCTATACCAGGATAATTTGCAATTTCATAAGTAAGAATTATTTGACCTCCTACAATACCTTCATTCATTATTAGAGTTTTTACTCTCGCTCTAGCAAGATAAATTCCTGCCGTCAAACCAGCTGGACCCGCACCTATAACAATAGTTTCATAATGATTGCTTTGATTCATAATACTAAATTTTAACCTGCAAACTCTTTATCTAATATACTTTTTACTTGTTCTTTTGTTTGTATACTCGAAGTAGCTTTTACCACCTTTCCATTTTTATAATAAATAGTAAATGGAATACCCATAAAACCTCTCACTTCTGGAAGTTTACGAATCACATCTGCCTCGGGAATATCAAACTCAAAATCACAGAATTTTACATGCTTGTATTCATTTTCAAGTTCTTCTGCTATTCCATAAACAGGAATACACATAGGACCCATACGACCACATATAAGCATTACGTTCTCATTTTCACTAAGTACTTTGTTGTATTCAGAAACATCTTCAATGTGTTTTAATTTTGTATTTAACATATTTTTTTATTAAACTAATAATTACGACATTACTTGTATTTACAAATAAATTTCTTTAAATCATTAACAAAACGACCCTTTGGTAATTTATAACAAATTCTCTTACCTTCTCTTATGGAAATTAATAAATTTTCTTTAACCATTACTTGAAGATGGTGAGAAATAATAGCTACGCTCATATTTAATTCTTTTGCAATATCAGAAACACATATCTTTTGCTCATTAAAGATAACACACAGGATTTTGAGTCTGCTTTCATCCCCTGCCGTGCGCATTAATTTCGCTAATTCATTCAAACGCATATTTGAATGATATACCTATCTGGCATATTTGTCAACTTATCAATATGAAAGAAAGCCGGCATCTTAATTGTATTAATAGTATAAGGTCGATTTAGTATTAAAATTAAGTAAATAATTAAAATGAATAAAACAAAAAAAATAGTTCTAGGGTTAGGAACATTGGCGTTAGTTTTGGGAGTTTCTGGAGTAGTTGCAAATAGCGTATATGCTTACAAAGGAAATCCAGCAGTACAAGGTCCTAATTATTCTGTAGAACGTCATACTGCTATGGAAAAAGCTTTTGAAACAAATGATTATACGGCTTGGAAAAGTCTTATGCAAAATCAAGGCAGAATTACTCAAATTGTAAATAAAGACAATTTCGCCAAATTTGCAGAAGCTCATAAATTAACAGAAAAGGGTGATATTGCAGGGGCTCAAAAGATAAGACGAGAGCTCGGATTAGGGTTAAATAATGGCTCTATACAAAATATGAGAAATGTAGCCGGAAGAGGAATTAATCGCGTAAATCGTTAAATATTTTTTTAGTACATCACCCCGAATTAGATCGGGGTTTGGTGTATTAACTAAAAGACTGTTAATATATAAATATGACCGAAGATAAAGAATTGAAAGACGAAGAAATTATAGAAAAAGTTAGAACTTCTGATCGAGACCTTTATGCTATTATTGTAAATAGATACGAGAAAAAGCTTGTACGTTATGCAAATACTTTAATCAAAGATGAAGAGAAGGCAATAGATATAGTTCAAGAATCTTTTATAAAAGCTTTTGTAAATTTAAATAGTTTTAATACTAAAAAAAAATTTTCTAGTTGGATTTATCGGATTGTCCATAACCAAGTTATAAATATAGCAAAAAAATATGACAAAGAGACTCCTCTTTTAGAAGATTGGGATTTTGAAAGTGAAGACAACCTAGAAAAAGATTTTGAAAAAAAAGAAATAATAGAAAATGTTGGAATGTGTTTAAAAGAAATCCCTATTTTGTATTCTGAACCGCTTACTTTATATTATATTGATGAAAAATCGTATGAAGAAATAAGCGATATTTTAAGAATCCCAATGGGCACAGTTGCAATTCGTATTAGTAGGGCTAAAAAAATAATGAAAAATATATGTCAAAAGAATTAAAAAATATTACGGATAGTGTGATGAATGAAATTCATCAAGAAAAAGTAAAAATGAAACCAAAAATATATTTCGTGTTTGGTTCTATTTTAACTTTTATAGGTTTGGTCTCTTCTGTTGTAATCTCAATATTTCTTTTCGGCCTTGCGAGATTTTCATTACGTACTCACGGACCAATGGGGCAATATAGATTTGACCAAATATTGTCTTATTTCCCTTGGTGGATAATAGTATTAGCTATTTTTAGTTTAATTTTGGGAATATGGCTTATTCGCAAATATGATTTCTCTTATAAAGTAAAACCATGGATCATAATTATGGGTTTTGTTTTAGCTATTGTAATAGCAGGATGGTTTATTGATAGTATTGGTTTTAATGATGTTTTGTTTCACTATGGTCCAATGAAAGGCATAATGGGCAATGGTTATTTCCATAATATTAATTCTTTTTAATTTTATTTTAAAATTATATTAAACAGATACCCCGTAAACATTATTCCAACTCCCACAATTCCAGCAAAAATTAGGATTAACCTTACTTTCATAACTTTCTTTAAAATCATAAATTCTGGAAGAGAAAGAGCTGTGACAGACATCATAAATGCAAGCGTGGTGCCCATAGAGACACCTTTTTCTGTCAAAGCAGAAACAAGCGGAATGACACCGGCAGCGTTGGAATAGAGAGGAATACCAATAATGACGGCTAGAGGAACAGCATACCATTTACCACTTCCTGCATATTGGGCTAAAAAGTCTGTAGGTAAATATCCATGGATCCATGCTCCAATACCAATGCCGATTAAAATATAAAGCCAAACTTTTTTGAGAATATCTAAAGTATAATCTGTCGCGTAAGTAATTCTCTCTTTTCTGGTCATATTAGGTAAATCTATTTTATTTCCATTGATTGAATTTTGATAAACAAAAGGCTCAACTAAATTCTCTACTTTTAATTTGCCTATGACTATTCCCGATAAAATAGAAATAATTAAACCACTTACAATATAGATCAAGGCAATTTTGAAGCCAAAAAGTCCTAGAAGTAAAACGAGCGCAACTTCATTTATCATCGGCGAAGCGACAAGAAAAGAAAAAGTGGTTCCGAGAGGAACCCCAGCTTGAATAAAACCTAAAAATAACGGTATTGCGGAACAAGAACAAAATGGAGTAATTATTCCTAGGAGTGAAGCTAAAATATTACCAACATATTTATTTTTATGTGAGAGTATTGCTCTTATTTTTTCTGGCGGTAAATATGAACGAATTATTGAAACCGTAAAAATAATAACAGAAAGGAGAATAAATATTTTAATAGTGTCATAAATAAAAAAGTTTACAGTATCAGCTAATAGTGTTTTTGGAACAATATTAAAAACCGTATAGGTCAACCAATCTGCTAATAATTGTACAAGGTAAAAAATATTCATTTTAAATGTTTGTTACTATAATCTTTTTAATCTTTTCTATATCAGAAGTAAAACCAATCAAAACTGGCTTATCGTTTACAGTCAAAACAGGACTTTGCATTAAACCCATTGCTATAATTTTTTGAATATCAGTAATATATTCGACTTCTATTTTAAATCCTAAATCTAGAACCGCCTTTTGAGTTATTTCAAACAATTTTTTGCAAGTTACACACCCAGAACCCAATACTTGTATCTTCATATTATTATCTTCGTTAATGCTAATTGATAATTTTTTATAACTTTCTCGTTCCGTGAATAAAGAATCTTGTTACCATCACGTCGACTTTTTAATAAATTAAGGTCTTTTAAGATTTTTAAGTGGTGAGAACTAAGATTTTGAGGTAATTTAAGCTTAGGATGTATTTCACAAGCACATTTTTCTTTATCCTTTAGAAACTCTAAAATCGCCAACCTATTTGGTTCAGCAAGAGTGTTAAGGTATTTTTTTATATTTAATTTTTTAATCATATTAATACTATATCAACCTATATTGATATAGTATCATAAGCAAAATATGTCTGCAAACACCTACATATATTAGTTTTAATTTTTCTTATCTGGCTTCTTAGTAACTATTCCCTCAATTTGATATAATTAATTTATGCAAAAAGTAAAAGACATTTTTTCTAAATATTTCCAACTCATCCGCTACCTTTTTGCTGGAGGGCTCGCCGTCGCTTCTAATTTGTCGGTTCTTTTTATCTGTGTGCATTATCTTCATTTGTGGTATTTGACCTCTGCTGTCATTTCTTTTTGTTCTGCCGTCATCGTGAGCTATCTTCTACAAAAATTTTTTGTATTTCGAAATTACTCCAAAGAAAACGTGCACAAACAATTTGCCGTTTTCTTTATTTTCAACCTATTTATGCTCGGTGTAAACACTTTGTTAATGTATCTTTTTGTTGATATAATAGGCCTCTGGTATCTCCTCGCCCAGGCCTTATCTTCCGCGATAGGAGCTTGCGTAAATTATATTTATTTTAATAAAGTTATATTCAAAAATGCCTAATGCCAAAAACAAAAAAGCTACTACAAAGAATGTCATCGTTATTTTACCTGCTTTAAATGCCGAAAAGACTTTAGAAAAAACAGTGGACGAAATACCGAAAGAGATGGTCAGTGAAATTTTATTAGTAGATGACGGTAGCGTGGACGGCACAGTAGAACTCGCAAAGAAGCTTGGGCTCACAGTACATGCTCATGAAACAAACTTGGGCTATGGTGCAAATCAAAAAACCTGCTATAAAATAGCGCTTGAAAAAGGAGCAGATATTATCGTAATGATTCATCCCGACTATCAATATGATGCAAAAATTATTAAATATTTAGTTAGTTTTATTGAAGAAGGTTATGCTGATGTGATGTTGGGCTCCCGAATACGCTCTCGTAGAGACGCTGCAAATGGTGGTATGCCGGCTTATAAATATTTCTCAAATCGTTTTCTTACTTTCTGTGAAAATGTGGCCAGTGGGCAAAATCTTTCTGAATGGCACACAGGGATGAGGGCTTATAAAAGAGAAGTATTAGAAAACATAAATTTCCAAAATAATTCCAACGATTTTATTTTTGACACCCAAGTCTTGTTTCAAATCGTAGAGAAAGGATACCGCATTGCCGATGTTCCTGTCCCCGTTCGATATTATCTTGAATCTTCTTCTATCAATTTCAAAAGAAGTTTAAAATATGGCATTCTCACTCTCCTAATCGCTATTAGACATTTTTTTAAACAATTCTTCATTATTAGAAAATGAAAAACCGATTTTTCACGATCTCAATTGTAATATTATTTTTATCTCTTTTTGCTCTTTTAAATTGGAATTCATTTTCCGCTCCATTTGAACGCGATGAAGGCGAATATGCATATTCTGCTTATTTGATAAGGACAGGTGGCACACCATATGAAGATTCATTTCTGCAAAAACCTCCGCTTATCGTCTACACATATTTAGTGGCACAAGAAATAAATCCTCTTTCCACTTGGCCACCAAGAGCTCTTTCTGCCTTTTTCACTCTACTCACCGCAATGTTAGTCGGGCTCATTGCCTACAAAGAATGGGGAAAAATCGCAGGAATATTTTCTGCTTTTTTATTTTTACCTTTAGTTAATTTTCCACCGCTCACTCCTTTTGCCGCCAACACAGAAAAGTTTATGCTTCTGCCCATGGTCGCCTTACTCGCACTTTTTGTTTTTTATAAAGAAAGTCAGAAATCTTGGCCCTATATTTTAGCAGGAATTTTTTCTACTCTCGCAATTTTCTATAAACCAATCTGCGTGCCGGTAATATTTTTTATAATTATTTTTTGGCTGTATAAACTTTATCGTTCCTCTGAAAATCGTAAAATAACCTTATTAATCAAGCCTATTTTACTAATCGGAGTTTCTGCTCTCCTCTCTTCTTTCATATTGCTTATTCCCTTTTTGGAAGTTTTGAAAAATGTCTTGCAAGAAGTTTTCACTTTCAATCTTTCTTATGTTAGCGCTTTTGATAACCCATTTGCCAATTTATTTAATTATTTGGGTAAATTTTTAAATTATTGGTGGATTTTGTTATTTCTTCTCTTTGGTTTATTTTTTGAAAGACCAAAAAATATTTTATATTATTTCTTTCTATTGATGATTTCTTTGTTGACTGTATTTTCTACCCCGATAGGTCATTACTATTTGATTTTGATGCCATTCCTTGCTCTCTTGTGTGGAGCAATGTTTTACTCTTTTTTAGAAACATTTTCATTGGAAGACAAACAGAAATTTATAGCGACAGCAATAGTCTTACCTGTTATTTTATTTGTCATTCTTTTACCGTTCAAAGAACAGTTTTCTTTAAGTCCTGCTAAACTTTCCGAATGGGTCTATGGCACGGTCAACCCATTTGGTGAGGCAGAAGAAGTCGCTTCCCATCTAGCTCAAAACACAACAGCGAGAGATTCCGTTTTTGTCGCTGGTTCAGAACCAGAAATTTATTATTATGCAGAGCGTAAAAGCGCTACTCGTTTCATCATCACTTATCCGCTCAATCTGCCGACGCCTTACCGAGAACAATTTCAAAATGAATTGGTGTCTGATTTAGAAAAAAATCCACCAAAAGCTATCGTCGTCTCACGAAGGGTGATGAGTGGTCTTTGGAATGAAAGTAGCCCTAAAATTTTCATAAACTACTTTAACGATCTTGTTTCTAAAAATTATAAAATCGTCGGAGGATATGTCTGGCAGAATGATGAAGAAGGTTATTGGCAAGAACCATTAGATAAAGACTTGATTGGAAATACTAGTCTGCTATTATTAATTAAAAAATAAACACAAAAAATGACCGAAAACCAAGACACACAAAATAATTATTTAAAAAATTTCAAACCCTTCTTTTGGATCATGGGCATCGGCTTCCTATTGTATTTGCCAACACTTTTTTTCAATTTTACTTATCTGGACGACAATAATCTAATCTTAAACAACCAGTACTTTTTGTCTAATATAGCCAATATATTCCCATCTTTTTTGACAGATGTATTTCACCTTTTCAACAGTTCCGCTTTTTATTACCGACCACTTTTGACTATCTCTTTTATTTTTGACTATCAGATAAATGGAGCCTCTCCTTTCATGTATCATTTCACCGACATCGTCCTCCATGTCGCTTCTGCTTGTTTCCTTTTTGTTCTTTTAAATAAATTAAATTACAAAAAAGCTCTTTCATTTTTGTTTTCTATTATTTTTCTAGTTCATCCTGTACTCACTCAGGCTATCGCTTGGATCCCCGGAAGAAATGATTCTTTGCTCGCTTTTTTTGCTATTCCTTCTTTCATCTTTTTCTTAAATTATTTAAAAGAGAAGAAAGTCGGCAGTCTCATTTATTCTCTCCTCTTTTTCGGCTTGGCGCTTTTCACTAAAGAATCCGCTATTTGTCTCATTCCAGTAATGCTTTTCTACCTCATTTTTATTTACAAAAAAGAAAAGCTCTCTTTACAGAAATTTTATTTTTTCTTTTGGTCATTGATACCTTTGGCTCTTTGGGCAATACTTCGACATTTCGCTCTCTCTGGCTCACCTCTCCTTTCGCCTGTCGGCATGGTGGAATCAATATTTTTCAACTCTCCTGCCGTCATCCAACTCATGGGCAAAATATTTTTCCCATTTAATTTGAGTGTCTTGCCTATCATACAAGA
This sequence comes from Candidatus Nomurabacteria bacterium, assembly GCA_027347985.1. Taxonomy (GTDB): domain Bacteria; phylum Patescibacteriota; class Minisyncoccia; order Phycocordibacterales; family UBA9973; genus UBA9973. Next base: position 10,177 of record DAIEQH010000008.1, read on the forward strand.
CACGACATTTATTTACGGTATCATTTCAATCATTCTCCTAGCCATAATGTTTTTCTTTGCAAAAAATAAACGCTGGAATTTTATTTTATTTGGCTTCCTTTGGTTCTTTGCTTTTCTTTTACCTTCTTTCATCCGCCCAAACACTGCCCTCGTCGCAGACTTTATAGAACACAGACTCTACGTACCCATCATCGGAATATTTATCATCTTGCTTGAAATGGATTTCATTCAAAAAATTGATTTGAAGAAAAAAACTACATTATTTATAGCTGGAAGCATCATAATTTTGTTTAGCGTCATCACCATAATTCACAGTCAAAATTTTGCCAATAGATTGGCCTTCTGGAATAATGCTGTGCAAAATTCTCCACATTATCCGCTCGCCCATAGGAATTTGGGAGCGATGGAATATTTGGATGGAAACATAGATACTGCCGAAAAAGAGTTTAAAATTGCGCTAGAACTGAACCCAACTGAACAAATGGCACACAACAATCTAGGCCTCGTCTATGCTAAAAAAGGTCAACTACAAGATGCGGAAAATGAATATAAAAAAGAAATTGAGGTCAATCCTTATTATGATGATGTTTATTTCAATTTAGGATTGTTATATTGGAATGAAAAAAAATATGAAGATGCGAAAACTAATTGGGAAAAGACACTTTCTCTCAACCCAAATTATGTAGATGCATATAGCGCACTCGCCACATATTATTATTCTCAAAAAGATATTAAAAATGCGACTCTCTACGCGGGCGCCGCTTATCAAAGAGGAGCAACTCTCGCTCCCCCACTCTTGCAACTTTTACGTAACTACTAAACCCCTACGGAGGCGTTGCCTCCGTAGGCTCCTTTTGTTATAATTAATGTATGGCTTTGAGAAAACAATCTTTTGAAATAGATGAATTCTATCATTTATACAATCGTGGCACTGAAAAAAGAAAAATTTTTTTAGACAAAAGAGACTATGAACACTTTTTGTTTTTGATGTATGTTTGCAACACGACGAAAAGTATAGAATTGAGAAATGTTGGTAAAAATTTTGATCGAGGAGAAACAATTGTTGACATAGGGGCATATTGTTTAATGCCAAATCACTTTCATATCCTTGTGCGTGAGAAAATAGATAATGGAATTTCTAGATACATACACAAATTATTAACCAGCTACTCAATGTATTTCAACAAAAAGTACAAAAGGACTGGTAAATTATACGAAGGAGTATTTAAATCTATCCACGCAGATAAAGACAATTATTTAAAATATTTATATTCATATATACATTTAAATCCAGCAAAATTAGTAGACAAAAATTGGAAAGAAAATAAAACAAAAAATGTTAGTAATTTACTAAATTATATTTTTTCTTACCAATATTCGAGCTTAAAGGAATATATAAATCAAAAATTTATAATTCTAAATCCGTCAGAATTTCCTTATTATTTTAAAAAACCTGAAGATCATAAAAAGGAACTTTTCGAATGGCTAAATTTTAAAGAGAAATAACCTTATACGGAGGCGTTGCCTCCGTAGAGTAGACTCCGTAGAGAGTAATCCTTGTAAAATAAGGGGTTTTTACTTTTTAGAAATACAAGCTTTAATGAAAGCGGTGAAAAGAGGGTGTGGAGAAAGCGGACGAGAGAGAAATTCTGGGTGGAATTGGGTGCCCAAGAAAAATGGATGCTCTTTTTTCGGAAGCTCAGCTATTTCCATCAAATGTCCGTCTGGAGATTTTCCTGAAAAAACTAATCCTGCCTTTTTAAGAGATTCAATATAAGAATTGTTAACTTCATAACGGTGGCGATGTCTCTCTTCTATTTTCGCTTTACCATAAGAAGTAGCCGCAATAGTCCCCTTTTCTAACACACAAGGATACGCTCCCAAACGCATTGTCCCACCATAATTTTTATTCTTAATTTTTTCAACTTGATCTTGCATTGTAGCTATAACAGGATCTGACGTTTTCCCATCAAATTCTGTAGAATTTGCATTTTTCAAACCTAAAACATTTCTGGCAAAAGAAATGGTCATAATTTGCATTCCTAAACATAATCCAAAATAAGGGATTTTTTTACGTCGAGCATAATCAGCTGCTAATATCATCCCTTCAATCCCACGCCTACCGAAACCTCCTGGAACAATAATACCATCCAATTTATCTAGTTCCTTTAATTTCTCTTTATCATTTTCATACTTTTCCGAATCAAGCCAAATAATATTCGGCTTGTAATTCAAATTCCAAGCAGAATGATTGATAGATTCAATGACTGAAATATAAGTATCTTTACAAGATTTCAAATTAAAATATTTGCCGACAATTCCGATATTTACTTCTTTTTTTATTTTTTTAATTTTATTAGCGAGCATCGTCCAGTCGGCCAAATCTTTTTGGCGCTCCCGTAAACCTAGAGTTTTAAGCAAAACGGCACCGAGATTTTCTTTCTCAAAATTAACTGGCACATCATAGATAGAATAAACATCTGGAGCTGAAATTATTCTTTCAATCGGCAAACTGCAGACATTGCTGATGGTGTGTTTGATGTCCGGGGTAGCTGGCTTGTCTGCCCTACAAAGTACAAAGTCTGGATTAAGCCCCACAGAATAAAGGTCGGTCACAGCGTGTTGAGTTGGTTTTGATTTTTGTTCACCGAGAAGAGAAGGTGTCGGCAAATAGCTCGTCAAAACGACAAAAACATCTTCCGGATTTTTTGATTTCATCATTCTGGTCGCCTCGAGAAAAGGAAGAAGTTGATATTCTCCTACAGTACCACCATATTCTATTATGGTAATTTCTGATTTATTTTTTTCTTGGCAAGCTTTAATACGTCTAATTATTTCTTTAGGAATATCGGGATACACCTCCACATCTTCTCCCCCGTATTCCAAATTACGTTCTCGTCTTATAACTTCTGCATATACTTGTCCTGTGGTGATGTAATTTTCACGTTTGCTCGTTTGATTTGTAAAACGTTCATAGTTACCAAGATCTTGATCTGCTTCTACACCATCTTCTCCAACAAACACTTCTCCATGCTCAGCGGGACGAATAGTGCCAGCATCTATATTTACATACATATCCGCTTTCATGTTGGCTACTTTATAACCACGAGACTGTAATATTTTTCCTATTGAAGCGGCTGCAATACCTTTGCCTACGCTAGACATAACTCCCCCCACCACAAAAATATATTTTGTTTGTTTTGCCATGTTACATTTTCAAAATAAATTACAAAATTAAAAAATTTAAAGAGTCGTGTTGGTCCCCTGTCCTTATGTCCCCGAGGGCGAAGGCTCAAAAATTTTTTGAATTTTGTAATTTATCTCTATTTATTCAAATATTTTCTAGTCGCAATCAGACTAGAAATCATCCCCAAAACGACGCCTGATAATAAAATAATCACGAAAATTTGAAAGATATTTGAAAGGTAATAGTCATAAATATTAAGCCCCAAGAAACTCGTCATATTGTGTCCTAGATATATGGTTATCGGAATGAAAAGTATCAAAGTTATAAGTGTCGCGATAATGCCGTAAATAGCGCCTTCCACCATAAATGGACCACGCACTCGCATTTTGGAAGCTCCGACGAGACGCATGACGCCTATCTCTTCTTTAGCAATGAAAATAGTCAACCTTATGGTATTGAAAGTGATGATGATGGAGATTATTACTAAAATTAGAGTGACCAGAAAGCCAAGCTTTTGAGCTCCAGAAATAATGTTGTTTAATCTATCTATGACCACTTTGTTTTGATTGTAATTTACTTTATCTACAATAGAAGCAGAACCAGAGACAAGAGCATCATCGGACTTCATAAAATTTGCAATACTTTCATATTGAGAAACTTCTTTTGCTTTGACATTAAGATAAGCGCCCAGTGGATTATCTTTTATTTCATCCAGAGCTTGGATAGTCGGATAATCATTTTGATGACGTTCCCGGAAAAGCTTCAGGGCATCCTCTGCACTAATATAAGAAACTTGCTCTACTTCTGGTAAATTTTCTAAAGATTTTTTAAGAGCCAGTATTTTATCTTCTCCTGCGTTAACGGTAAAATAAATCGTCACATCTACTTTATTTTTTATTTGATCTAAAGAAAAATGCAAGACCGCGTTTAATAATATGATAGTAGTAATGACAGATAAGGTGATAGTGACGACGAGCACAGAGGCCCAAGAAATGATGCCACTTCTGGTAAAATTCACAAATCCTGCTTTTATTACCCTTTTTAAATCTGTCATCATATTTAGGATTAATTATATACTATATTTACCACTCTTGTCATCTCTAATAATTTTCCCTTTTTCCATCGTGATTACCCTGCCTCCGACTGAATCTATCACTCCTCTATTGTGTGTCGTCAATACGACTGTCGTGCCAAGGTTATTTATTTTTTTCAAAATTTGAACTATTTCATATGTATTGATGGCATCCAAATTTCCTGTCGGCTCGTCAGCAATGATGAGCTCTGGCTGGTTGATGATGGCACGAGCGATAGCAAGACGTTGCTGTTCTCCTCCAGACATTTGATTGGGAAAATGATACATCTTTTTACTCAAATCTACGAGCTCTAAAACATGAGGCACATCACTTTCTATCTCTTCATTACTCTTGCCGACAGCTTCCATGGCAAAAGCTATATTTTCATAAGCAGTTTTATTTGAGAGTAATTTAAAATCCTGAAAAACCACACCGATACGCCTGCGAAGCTTGGTCAATTCCTCATTTTTTAATTTTGGAACATTAATTGACTCAAAAAAAACTGTCCCGCTAGTAGGAACTTCATCTGCTAAAATCATTTTGACGAGAGTCGTCTTGCCTGCCCCAGAATGCCCGACGATGGATACAAATTCCCCTGTCGTGATGGTGAGTGTCACATCATCTAGTGCCACAGAATCTTTATTGTAAACTTTTGAAACATTATTAAAATAAATCACAATCTTATTCTATCACAAAAAGAAAGGCACTCAAAATTTAGAACACAAAGTTTGACAAAACAATAAAAATATTATATATTATATGAGTATTTTTCGTTATTTCAAAGCTGAATAAAAAATAAAAACATTAGGAGGTTTTATGATTATTTTTCAATACATAGGCGGAATTGTTGGACTAGGTGGAACCTCCTTGATGATTTATAAAATCAAGAAAAAAGAAGAGACAGAGCAAAATTTTGTTTCTTGGTTCCTTTGCGCTATTTTGGATGCCATAGTTGCCATCTCAACAATCACAAACCCAACAGCGGAAGGATATGGAAATTGGTTTTTGCCAGTTACTTATACTTTGGGGGCTTTGTGTATCTGCTTTGCCATCTATAAATACGGCGGAATTAAAAAACTGGATAGTGTTGAATATGGCACAATCATAGGCATAATTTTCTGTCTTTTTATTTGGATAGCAATTGGGAACATCAGTGCAATAATTGTTTCCACGACAATCATTTGCCTTTCTTGGTTACCACAAATGAAAGACACCTGGAACATGCCTCTAAAAACTCCAACGTTAGTTTATGTAATTTGGGGGGTAGCAGAATTCTTATCTTTTGTCGGCGGTAAAACATGGACTGTTGAGGAAAGATTTTACGCAGGAGTAGAATTTGTTATCGGACTTGTAGTAATCTTATTTTCTTTGAGAAAATACAGAAAAATTACAAATCCAGAAAAATTGGTTGTAAAAAAAGTTTAAGGAGCCCAACCAGCTCCTTTTTTTCTTGCAAATTTTTATAAATTTTTCTCTGCTTCAATGAAAAGGTCAATATCTCCATCTAAAACTTCATCTACACCACTCGTCTCAGCGCCCGTGCGATGATCTTTGACCATTTTGTATGGATGTAAAACATATGAACGAATCTGATTGCCCCATTCTATTTCTGTATTGAAATTTTTCTTATACATTTCTTCTACTGTCTTTTTTTCTTCTTGTGCTTTTTTGAAAATCTTTGCCATGATTATGCTCATCGCTCTTTCTCTGTTTTGTTCTTGAGAGCGTTCCCCTGTCGCATGCACCGAGATACCTGTCGGAATATGCACCAACCTGACAGCAGTCTCTCTTTTGTTTACGTTTTGTCCTCCTGGTCCACCTGAGCGAGAATATTCTATTTTTATATCGGCAGGAGGAATATTAAAATCTTTTTCTTCCAATTTTGAAAATTTTGGCAACACTTCCACTAAAGAAAAAGATGTATGCCTCAACTTTTTTGCATTAAAAGGTGAAATACGCACCAAGCGATGCACTCCGGACTCATTTTTTAACATTCCATATGAGCCTTTACCTATAAGCTCAAAAGAGACATTTCTATATCCGCCATGTTCATTTTTGTTTTCATGAATAAAAAAAATCTGCCAATTTTTTTTATTCGCATATTTCATATACATATCAAGAAGCATCCGTGAAAAATCTTCTGCATCATCCCCTCCTGCACCGGAAATAATAGAAATGACGGCATTGCCTTTATCATATTTTTCTGTACCTCTCACTTTATCTTTCAGTTCTGTGATTTTTTTCAGAGTTACCTGGGCTTTATTTTTATCATTCCAAAAATCAATCTGCCGCATGTTATCTTCTAGTTTTTCTATTTCTTTTTCTAGGTCACTTTTTTTCATATTTTTATTATAACTCAAATTTTATAATTTGTAGTATAATACAAAAATGCCCATAAAAAGAAACATCGACGAACTTATTGGAAATACACCAATGCTTAAGATGCCAACAGTCAGAACAGACTGGGAAATTTATTTAAAACTTGAATATTTCAATCCAGCTGGAAGTTTTAAAGATAGAACTGCTCTTGCTTTAATGAATGCAGCAGAAAAATCTGGTAAGTTAAAAAAAGGTATGGAGATTTTTGAATCTTCTTCCGGTAACACTGCTAAAACCTTAGCGATGCTTTCAGCCTCGCGTGGATACAGATTTACCGCTGTAGTAGATAATCATGCACCCTCAGATAAACTCAATTCTATTCTTGCTTATGGTGGAAAACTACATTTTTGCACTGAAGAAGAAGATTCAAAAGGTGGACATTTAGTGGATGTCCGCAGAAATATTGCTAAAAAATTAGCCAAAGAAAAAGGGGGTATTAATTTAGATCAGTATGATAACCCAGAAAATCCACTAGGTTTTTACAATACCCTCGGCAAAGAAATTTTCGAGCAAATTCCAGATACGGATTATCTGATCGGAACAATAGGAACAGGTAGCTCACTCTCTGGTTCTGGACGTTATTTAAAAGAACATGGCAATACTAAAATAATTGCATTAGAGCCAAAAGGTTCTAGTCACTTCTCTCCAGTTGGACATGGTTATTTTATTTCCGGTCCTGGATATCCTGCTGGAGCAATATTACCTAAGAATATTAATACATCTCTCTTTGATAAACATGATTATGTCTCCGACAAAGAAGCATTTAATACAATGCGATTTTTTGCACACCAAAAGGGCTTACTCGTTGGTGATTCTAGTGGAATGGTGCTTTATTACGCAATGAAATTTATCAAAGGAGAGCCAGTATCAGAAAAAATAAAAAAAATAGTTTTAATCATTGGTGATAGTGGCGAAAGTTATCTTTCGCATGCTTTTAACGACAATTGGATGATAGAAAAAGAACTTATTGACGAACAAATCAATCAAGAATTAGGGAAATTTTATATTTAAAAAAATCAGATGAGCCACCCCCGAGGATCGAACTCGGGACCCCGTCTTTACGAAAGACGTGCTCTACCAACTGAGCTAGGGTGGCTTGGTGGAGCCGTTGCGCAGGATTGAACTGCGGACCTCGATATTACCAATATCGTGCTCTACCAACTGAGCTACAACGGCATATTGATTTATAGTAGTCCATTTCAATTAGTTTTGCAAAAACAAGAAAAATAGTTATCCCCAACATTTTTAGTATTTTTTTCTTTCAAAAGAAACAAGATATTGATATAATATTAATATCTTGACTATAATTTATGTCACATATTTTAAAAATAATTCTTTTTATATTTATTGTTAATGTCTTTCTTTTGTTTGCTGTTCACCTAACTTTTGCTGCTACGGTAACCACCGGTCATCTTGACATGTCTGCAGAAAATAGGATTAAGGTCTGCAGAGACAATAGTTGCACTAATCCGGCTCCGGGAATTATTGACTTCAAAATCAATGACGGACAGCCTCTCACTATAGACAAAGGAAAGGTCATCAGCGGAAAAGCTTGGGGAGGCGAACTTGGCTGGGTCACTTTTAATCCCTCTCCTCCTGACAATCTTTATATTTTTGATCCTTCTACAGGACTTTTAAAAGGAACTGCAAAAAGTGAAAGCTCTGGCATTATCAATTTTGGAGTTACAGGACAAAAAGTTATTATTGATCCTATCACCGGAGAATGGAATGGCTGGGCTTGGGCTTCTGGTCCTTACGGAGGATGGATAAAATTTGATTGCAAAGACAACTCTTGCTTGCGCATGGCATGGCAAGAAGAAAATGTAAATTCTACGACTTTTCCTGTGACAAAAAACGAAGACTCTTTCATCAATCTGACTCTCGCAGGTTCGAAAGATTCACTCCTTGGAATTTTTAATAATTTTTCTTTTAATCTTCTAAATATTTTTACCGCAATAGGTAAAACAGCGAGCGATATCTATCATTCATTCTCTTCTTTCCTTATCAATCTCCAAAATTCTATTTTCTAATTAAAAATGTTGATGTTGGAAGCTAATGTTGATGTTCAAAGCTCGGCTTTGACACCGAGCTTTGACGAGTGAAGTTTTTAAGTTTTTAGATTAAGACTTATAAAATAAGGTTATTTTGGTTTTAAACTCTCTTTAATCTATCAAAATTTGATCCTCTAAAACTTCTGCAATTTCTTTTGTTCCGCTAGTTTTTACAAAATCATCATATTCTTTTTTATTTTTAAATCTTTCTGAAATAATTTCATGAGAAAGTAGCTCTCCCCATCTATTTTTGTCAGTATAATCTTGATAACTTGACCAAGGATATTTTTCTAATTTATTTTTCCATCCTGAAATTTTTATTGGGTTTCGATGAATATATGCGGAGAGATGCAAAAGTTGTTCATCACTTTCTATGTGCACTGCCTTGTAAGGGCCTTGAAACAAGTGCCCAGATTTTTTGTATTTTGTATTAAAATATTTTGTATAGGCGGTCAAAACTCTTTGCATATATTGTGCTATACCTCCTTCTTTAAATTCACACAAGGTGAGATGAAAATGGTTCGGCATTAAACAAAAATTTATTAATTTGACATTTCTGCCTTCCGAGATTTCTTTTTCCTCACTTTTTGATATATCAAAAAGTTGATTTTTAAAAAAATAAGATACCTGTCGAGGAATGTTTCTAAAAACTGTCGGCGATTGTAAATGAATAATCAAAAATAAAAACCGAATGAAATCTCGGTTGTCTAAAAAAGTGACTTGCTTATTATTTCCACGATTAAAAACATGATAATGCTCCCCAATTGAGATAGAAATATTTCTCATATAAAAATATCATATACAATAATAAAAAATTTAAAACTTTAAAACTGTGCAAAACCGAGCTTTGACATGTCAAAGCTCGGTTTTGACGTTTTTTGGGATTTGGACATACGGAGTAGGGTTTGTAAATACCTTTTTTAGCAAAAAATTGCTATTCGTGGGTAGCAAAAAGTGACCCAAGAAACTCTCAAAAATCGTTGACATTACTGGCAGATTGTATTGGAACTTTATCCACAGTTTTTTTGAGCAAAAAAGCTTCTTAAACAAACAAAATATTGATATAATATAAGCGTCCAATACAATTATTTATGTTGAATAACCTGTTCAGAAAAAAGATATTTCTTTTGGGATTTTTACTCACCATAGCTTTTTGTGCGTCTTTTACTTTTGCTAAAAATGGAACTACTTTACTCGCTCTAAATGGTAATGTCCTAGACCCTGGCGCCACTTCTACCCCGTGGGGAGGTTGCGGACCTTTTGATTCCAATTGTTATGTCACTCCATCTGTCAAAACTACAACTCCATCCACCAAACTTCCCGTCACAGAATACTCTAAAATCGGAACAACAGGAATAACTGGGATTAGAAACGTCACTACACAGACAACTGGTGTTGTTCTCACTTCTCAAACTCTTGTTTCTGCTTTGCGTAATCTTTTATCAACAGGATTGCCAAATGATTTGATGGAAAAATTTCGCGGACCAGCAGGGCCAGCAGGCCCTGCTGGTCCTGCTGGCCCTATGGGGTCTGGAGTTCTAGCTGTTTTTCAACCAAATCCTGCCACGGGATATTCTGGCGGGAGTTTGTCTTCTTCAACTGATCTTTCTTCCATCAACTTCATCACTACAAATGCAAGGATAAAAGATTTGACTGTCACTGGCACTTCTCTCTTGCAAGGAAATGTAAACATCAGCGGAGTTACAACCTTAACAAATACTTTTTCTCAAACAGGTGCAAATACTTTCTCTACTGGCACAGGAGCAGTCAGCTTTAATGGCGAAACGACCTTAAATAGCAACTTCATTCAAACTGGTACAAATACTTTCTCTACTGGCACAGGAGCTCTCAGCTTTAACGGCCCAACATCTGTGACTGGTGCAAACACTTTCACCACAGGGACAGGTGCAGTAAATATTCACGGCGTCATTACACTTGATAATAATTTTCTGCAGACAGGAGCAAATACTTTTTCTACTGGCACAGGAGCTGTCAACTTTAACGGCGCGACATCTGTGACCGGAGCAAACACTTTTGCTACCGGTACTGGCAATGTCACTTTCAATAACGCCGCCACTAACTTTACCGCGACAAATCCCTCGATTGACACGACGGATATAAGTTCCACTCTTTCTATAAACACAATAACCGGCCGGCCGGTTACTTTCGGCTGGGGCAACG
>DAIEQH010000089.1 GCA_027347985.1 Candidatus Nomurabacteria bacterium
TTTATCATAGTGCCCTGAAATTTTGAACAATTCCGCTTTTGCAATTTGCGGAGTCCAGATTTGCGTATATCCCTCTTTTACCTGAAGCGACTCGATATAGTCGTTCAACGTTCGGCGGATAAAAGATCCTTTTGGGGTGTAGAGAGGGAGACCACTGCCGATATATTCGGAGAAGGTGAAGAGATCAAGTTGTTTTCCGAGTTTCCGGTGATCTCTTTTTTTTGCTTTTTCCAAAAATGCAAGATACTCATTAAGTTCTTTTTTTGTTTCAAATGCGAGGCCGTAAATACGAGTAAGCATTTTATTTTTTTCATCTCCTCGCCAATATGCTCCCGCAATTTTCAAAAGCGCGAATGTGTCGGGATTTATTTCTTTTGTGTTTTCTACATGTCCTCCGCGGCAGAGATCTAAAAACACATCACCTGTTTTATAAATTGAAACTTCTTTATCAACTTTCGAAAATTCTTCAATAAGATCAAGTTTGAATGGTTGGTCTTTGAAAACCTTTTTCGCCTCGGCAATTGTTACAACTTCACGCATGAAGGGGAGTCCAGCCTTCACAAGTTTTTTCATCTCTTTTTCCAGATCTTTTAAATCTTCATCGGTTATCTGTTCTGGAAGGTCAAAATCGTAATAGAATCC
>DAIEQH010000090.1 GCA_027347985.1 Candidatus Nomurabacteria bacterium
GAAAGGCTCCGACTTTGTTGATAGTCTCTTAATAACGACTGAGCAGGTCGCTTGCGCATTTGGAAACAATCCTTGCCAAAAGCTGTCATTCACTTCTTTAAATATCCCAGCCGGAAAAATTTGCTTCCTGAACTCTGCCATTAGCCGGTGTAGAGTATTGCCTTTTAAATCATTGTTTTTTATGTCAAGATATTTGAAATGATTTTCCATGTTCCATCATACATATTCCATTGCGGTTTGCCGCGCTATATATCTGGGCTCCATTGAATCATACCGAATAGGGCTACGGCACCCGGAAAAGTGTTGTTCCAATCGACCCCGTATCACACATGGGATTTACATACTGTGTCAAATTCATTAATGGATCTTCAATAGAATTTTTGGAGGAATAATCCATTGCAGAAGTTACTACACCATGGTTCCGAGAGTACCCAGTTTCATAAAACAAAAAGAATAGTAACATCAAAAAACGGATATACCTTTGACCAATATAACATTCACTTTATAAAATTGGCAAAACCAATTGAGCCTGAGTAATAAAAGGAAAACTAATATTCATATTATTTTTATAAAAGCTTTTGTACTTATTATTTGCTCTTCCTAATTTAGTTTTTTAATTTTAATGCAAAATTTTTC
>DAIEQH010000091.1:0-264 GCA_027347985.1 Candidatus Nomurabacteria bacterium
AAGGTGGCGACCAAGGTTTTTCCTTCTCCGGTTTTCATTTCTGCTATCTTCCCTTCATGTAAAGCGATACCTCCTACGATCTGCACATCATAGAGGCGAAGCCCAAGAGTTCTCTTTCCTGCTTCTCTTACCAAGGCAAAAGCTTCCGGCAATATGTCGTCCATAGTTTCACCATTTTCCAACCTATTTCTAAATTCTTCAGTCTTTTTTGGGAAATCGGCGTCTGTTAACTTCAGAAAACTATCCTCTAAATCATTTATTCTT
>DAIEQH010000091.1:274-632 GCA_027347985.1 Candidatus Nomurabacteria bacterium
CTTGATACTGTTTTCTTTATGTTTTTTATGAATTGAGAGCTCGTATCCCCGAATATTTTACTATATAAACCCATAGCCATATATTAGCATAAAATCTCCCAATAACTAAAAAATCCCCTCAAGTAAACTGGGGGATTTTTTAGAAGTAGGACAAGATTAAGCTCTCTTCTTTGATGACTTTTTAGCTTTCTTCTTTGTTGCTTTCTTTGCTTTCTTTTTTGCTGCCATTTTATTTGTCGTTGTCTTCCGAAATATTCGGAATGAACGAAATTATTTTTTAATCTACCCGGACACTTGGTTGCAAGTGTGCGGGTCTAGTTTGCGATAATACGACCCTAAAACATTTTCTAAAAAATAT
>DAIEQH010000092.1 GCA_027347985.1 Candidatus Nomurabacteria bacterium
TCAACGATATGAAGATCAGGATTTAGAATTTCTACTTGTCCACCCGTCTTAATATCAGAAGCTAGAACTTCTTTCGGACCCTTGATGGATAGACTGACAGTCTGAGGTTCGTCGGAAATCATTTTGAATCGAGCTTTCTTTAAATTTAAAATCATCACAATTACATCCTCTTTGATGCCGTCGAGAGTAGAAAATTCATGAGAAACACCATCTATCTTAATAGAAGTGATACTGGCGCCCGGTATAGAAGAAAGAATAATTCTTCGCAAACTATTACCCAGAGTATGACCATAGCCCGGAGATAATCCGTCTATTTCAAATACTCCCTTATTTCCTTCTTCCACGACTACACGAGGCTTCGAAGGTAAAATGATTTTATATTCAGGCATATTTTTATAAAAAATTAACTTTTAAAATGATAATAAAAAAACAAATTTTTAACGACTATAAAACTCAAGCACGGCGTTCAGATCAAGGAAGGTTTCAACGTTTTTTGGTTTTGCTAAAATCTTCCCCTCTAATGTATTCAAATCAAATGTAAGCCATGTGGGTGCAGTATAATCTTTCAATCTGCCAGATAAATTATCGAAAATTTTCTTAACCTTGGAACCCTCACGAATTTTTA
>DAIEQH010000093.1 GCA_027347985.1 Candidatus Nomurabacteria bacterium
CTTTCAAAAAAACATAATATAGAGCGAAAATTATAGGGATTTGAATCAAAACTAAAAAACAACCAGAAAATGGGTTAGTTTTATGGTGTTTATACAGTTCAAACGTCTGTTTTGCCTGCTCTTCTTTAGAAGCCCCACTGTCTTTTATCTTTTTAAGCTCTGGAGCAAGTAAATTCATCTTTATTTGGCTTTCAATAGAACGCTGCGAGAGAGGATATAGGACTGTTTTAACTAAAACAGTGAGTATTATGACAGCAACGCCAACATCGCCACCAGGAACAATGGAAATGAGGAAGGCGAGGGCGTTTAAAAATGGTTTATAGAGAATAAGGTTCCAAAGATATGACATTATTCCATTCTATATGAAAACTTCCAAAAATCCAAGTATTTTTATAAAAAACAAAAAATAACTTTTTGTCGGTACGGATTTTTTGAAGCTTAAAAAATCCTGAAATTGGCTCGTCGTCACTCGCCAAACCCCTTAAAAAGTTATTTTTCTGTTTTTTACTTGAGCGGATCTATGTGATTCTTCTGCCAAGGGTGACAACGAAGAATACGCAAGAAACCAAGAAATGAACCTTTTAAAATACCGTATTTTTTTATAGCCTCTTTTGT
>DAIEQH010000094.1 GCA_027347985.1 Candidatus Nomurabacteria bacterium
GTCAGGTAAACAGCCGGCCATTCGGTTGCAGGAGCATAATAGCGGTAATACTCGTTTTACGCGTCAAAATAAACCTTGGGTATTAATTCATCAAGCGTCATTTGCTACTAAAAGCGAGGCTTTAAAAAGAGAAAAATTTTTGAAGTCTGGTCAAGGCAGGAAATGGCTTGATGAAAATATTCTGCGGTAGCTCAGCGGTAGAGCAACTGGCTGTGAACACATAATACGCAGCTTTCTTGAGTAATCAAGATTGAAAAACGAGGTGAATTCGGGGAAGCCCTACGGGGTAATCCCGAGCCAAGCCCTAATTTTAGGGAAGGTGTAGAGACTATCCAGCAATGGAGTACTCCGGCTTTAGCCGGCGGAAGCGCCTCGCTCCGATATTATATCGGAGATGATATAGTCCACCCCTTTGGGAAACTAGAGGATAAGTGTAACCAGTGGGTCGTGGGTTCGATCCCCACCCGCAGAGCAGTAAAATAAAAACAGAGCTGGCAAGCTCTGTTTTTATTTTAATATTTCGGCAGGGGATTGAACGGGCAGGAGCGAGACAAGTTTTGCGCCAAAATTCCGTTGGCGCAAAACGCCGGCGAGCGGCCGTCCCGATGTCCATC
>DAIEQH010000095.1 GCA_027347985.1 Candidatus Nomurabacteria bacterium
TTCTAGCTGACGCCTTTGGCAATAAGGATAAATTAAATTTGTGGATTTATTATCGACAAGCGGTAGATAAAGGTGTTGGGCTTGAGGAGTTGGTGGGAGTTTTGTTCTGGAAGATTAAGGATATGATTTTAAAAAAGAATTTTTACAAGTTCAAAGAAGAAGAATTAAAAAATATTTCTTCGAAATTGTCATATTTATTACCCGAAGCTCGCAAGGAGGGAAGGGATGCTGAAGCGGCATTAGAAGCCTTTCTACTTGAAGCTTTTTAAAAAAGCTGGTACTATCAGAATTACGCATTGGAAATATGCGCCCGTAGCTCAGTCGGTAGAGCAGATCCCTTTTAAGGATAAGGTCGTTGGTTCGATCCCAACCGGGCGCACCACAATAAAACTGAATGATTTTTTGGAAGCCAAATCGTGGGCGGCGCGTAGCGCCGCCCATTGGTTTTCCCCTAACAAATCCGCTTCGCTCGGCGCGCGCAGGCGCGCCTCGCGATTGACCAAAACGAGGTTCGAGCCGAACAAATGTTCGGCTGCAACCTTTTTCTCAAAAAGGTTGCTCTCTTGTGCGATTTTAGGCAAGGAACTTGCCTCTTTTATCCATTCCGCCATAG
>DAIEQH010000096.1 GCA_027347985.1 Candidatus Nomurabacteria bacterium
GGAACCTGCAAGCCCGACCAAAACGGGGATCACGTCTACGGGGGAAGACACCGCCTTTGCAAGGCGGGGAGGCCGGTTCGACTCCGGCGATCTCCACTAAGGGCCCTTAGCTCATTTAGCAGAGCGCCTGCTCCGCAAGCAGGAGGCGCCCGGAGCGAAGCCGGGAGGGTCCACCAAAATGCGTCGGTAGCATAGCGGCCTAATGCGCCCGCCTGTCACGCGGGAGATCGCCGGTTCAAATCCGGTCCGATGCGCCACGGAAGCGCAGCTCGAATAGTGGAGCGCACGCTTGATAAGCGTGAGGGTGAAGGTGCAAGTCCTTCCGCTTCTACCAACTTCACGGCTCGGTCGTCTAGCGGCCAAGGATGCCTCCCTCTCACGGAGGAGACCACGGGTTCGAATCCCGTCCGAGCTACCAACTCGCGCTCGTCCATTAGCTAGGATCTCCGGCCTTCATCCGGAGGAAGACGGGGCAGAACCGTCGCGCGAGACCAAGGGCCTTTAGCTCAGTCAGCAGAGCGCTACGATGGCATCGTAGAGGCGCCGGGGGCAGAGCCCGGAAGGTCCACCAACTTCTCCCAGCCGCCGCCGGCAGAGACCCGGAGCGCACGG
>DAIEQH010000097.1 GCA_027347985.1 Candidatus Nomurabacteria bacterium
CAGTGGATGGTTCTGGTATTAGAGCTATTTTTCCGCAATTGACGACAGAGACGAGACAGACACTCGTGAGAATATTGAAAGAAAAATTAGAAGATAGCAGAATAACAGTTCGTAAAGAGCGTGAAAATATTTGGAATGAAATTTTAAAATTGGAAAAAGAAGGCAAAATGACAGAAGATGAAAGGTTTCGAGCAAAAGATGATTTACAGAAAGTTATAGATGAAATAAATAATAATCTAGAAGCCGTTTTTGTAAAGAAAGAGAAAGAAGTGATGGGGTAAAACAATTACGAATTAACAATTACGAATTAAAAATTTGAATATAATTATTTTTATTATAATATTGCTTGTCTTGGTCCTCGTTCATGAATTTGGACACTTTTTTACTGCCAAAAGATTTGGAATCAAGGTAGATGAATTTGGTTTTGGTTTTCCTCCAAAATTATTTAGTTTTAAAAAAGGGGAGACAGAATATAGTTTCAATCTTTTGCCGATTGGTGGTTTTGTAAAGATTTTCGGAGAAGATCTTAACGAAGAAAATACTAATGGTGTAGATAAAGAAAGAAGTTTTGTAAATAAACCAAAATATAAACAAGCGATAGTTGTTTT
>DAIEQH010000098.1 GCA_027347985.1 Candidatus Nomurabacteria bacterium
CACACAAATTATATGAAAAAAAAGATAAAACACAAAAAAATAAAGAAAACCAAAAAGGTTGTCAAAAAGGCTAAAAAGAAAGTCATAAAAAAGAAAGTTGTCAAAAAAGCCAAGAAAAAAGCTAAAAAAATTGTCAAAAAAGAAAAACATAAAAAGTTAAGTGGGGGAGAAAAAAAGGCTGTTGAACTTGAACGCATAGCCGATGAATTGATAGCCAAGGGTCGTAAGAGAGGATTCATCACTTATGACGAGATTCTTAAGACTTTCCCTGATATTGAAAATAATATATTTTTCTTAGATGAACTTTATGACAAGTTTTCAGTTGCCGGTATTGATGTCCTAGAAGGAGGTAATTTGCTTAATCTAGATATTGATTTGACCGATAAGGATTTAAACAAATCCACCATTCATGATTCTATCCAAATGTATTTAAAAGAAATTGGTCAATATCCTCTTATCCACGCCAGTGAAGAGAAAGATTTAGCCAAGCGCATAGAAAAGGGTGACGAAGAGGCTAAAAATCTACTTGCCCGGGCCAACCTACGTTTAGTTGTTTCGATAGCCAAAAAATATGTGGGCCGAAGTGCTAATTTGTCATTACTG
>DAIEQH010000009.1 GCA_027347985.1 Candidatus Nomurabacteria bacterium
TAAATTTTCTGAAATCTTTTCCGCCCCCGTGTTTTTATAAATAAGTTTTTCACTTTCATATTCAGGTTGTTTATAAAAGAAATCAAGCTCCCCTTTTGTTACCATTTCTTTTATATCTCCCCATTTAGAGATTCTCTCTACAATTAGAGGAATTAATTTTTCTTTTTTCAAATCTTCTGGTAAATATTTAAAAATATTTTCTTTTAGTTCTTCTTCCGAGAGTTTCTTGATATGTTCTTTATTTATCCAATTCAATTTATCGTCATTCCATTGAGCGCCAGAATGTCCTACACGAGAGATATCAAAAGTTTCTATGAGTTCTTCTATTGTGAATATTTCTCTATCGTCTCCAGGGTTCCAACCCAAAAGCGCCAAGAAGTTTATCATCGCCTGCGGTAAATATCCTTCATTTTTATATTCTAAAATATCTTTTGCTCCGTCTCTTTTACTTAATTTTTTATTGCCATCACTCCCCATGATTGGTGGCAAGGTTGCAAAAAGCGGAGGCTCTATGCCTAAAGCTTCATAAAGAGATAAGAATTTTGGCACAGAAGAAATAAATTCTTGTCCACGCATGACATGAGAGATACCCATTTCTATGTCATCAACAATATGTGCGAAATTATACGTCGGATATCCATCACTTTTTATTAAAATAAAATCATCCAATGCTTCAGGCCCTGCAGACAAATCTCCATAGACGAGGTCATTCCATTTATAACTTTTTATTTCTGGCACTTTAAAGCGAAGAGGTTTTTTTTCATCCCAAACATCAAAAGTTTCAGGACGATGCTCTCTAAATAAAAATGGTTTTTTAGCCAGTTCTGCCCTTTCACGAAATTGATTTACTTCTTCTTCAGTATATGGGTCTGGATAAGCAAAACCTTTATTAATTAAAATCTCTGCGTATTTTTTATATATTCCAAGTCTTTCTGATTGTAAATATGGTGCATGCGGACCTCCGATTTCTGGACCTTGGTCCCAATCAATGCCTAGCCATTTTAATGATTCTATAATATGCGCTATAGAACCCTCTACTTCCCTTTCTTTGTCTGTATCTTCAATTCTCAATATAAAAGTGCCTTTATTTTTCTTGGCCCAAAGATACGCATATAAAGCAGTGCGAACACCTCCAACATGCATAAAACCCGTAGGCGAAGGCGCAAATCTTGTAACGACTTTAATCATATACATATTCTAACATTTTTTGGTAAAAATAAGAAAAGCCCAGTAAGAAGAGATTTTTGGCTTCTCTTATTATTACTGAGCTTACTTTGATGTAAATTCTTCTTTTGGGATTTTAATTACATCGGTACTGTGATGTTCCGACTGTGCTCCCAATACAATGACTTCCATAAAACTACTAAATAAATTAATCATTGTACTCGGACAATTATCTACATCTTCTGTCGTTTCTGAAACAACTAAAATAGACGCTCTTAATTTTCTTATTGTTTCATAAACCATATTTTGGTCTTCTAGTTTTAAGACAAAATCTACAGAAGAGTAATAAGATAAAAATTCCATTCTTTCTTTCTCTGAATATACTGGACGATCCGGACCTTTCCTTTCCTTTACCAGTCCGTCAGAATGAATTCCCACTATTAGAATATCACCTTGTTTTTTTGCTTCTGCTAAATATCTTGGATGTCCTATATGCGGAACATCAAATACGCCAGTAGTGAAGACCCTTCTTTTGTCGAAGTAATTATCAGATATAATCCGATTTACTTCATAAAGAGTCACAAGTTTATTTTCCATTTTTACTCCTCCGTTTTTTAAAAAATAAAAAAACCTCTTAAATTAACGAGGTACTATTTAACTACCTATATTATATCACGATTATTTTTCATGCGCAAGGGCCATGTCTATGAGTGCACGAGCGATTTTATAAGCTGCATCAGGCTTATTAAAATCTTTTGTCCCTTGTACCATTTTATTCCAGACTGCTTTATCATTCGTAATTCTTTCAATTTCCGAACATAAAATATTTGCAGTCATATTCATTTCCTCTATCACATCACATGCTCCGGCGTGAGCGTAGTTAAAAGCATTTTTTCTTGCATGGTCACCATTTGAATTAGTAAATGGAATCAAAATTGATGGCACACCCCAAGAAGCAATTTGAAATATGGTTGACCCAGCACGAGAAACGATAATAGTTGCTGCTCCAGCAGCCATTTTCATAGCTAATGGATTTAAATATGGAATTGGTAAGTATCTTGCCCTGTCCTCACTAGAAGCAAGTACAACTTTTACTTGCCCTTCAACGCTTTTAAAATTATTTATCCCTGTCTGATGTATAATTTGGAAATTTTTAACAAGTCTCGGCAAGGCACTCAATATAGTATTATTGATAATCTCTGCTCCTTGTGAACCACCTAAAATGAAGACGACTGGTAAATCCGCTTCTAATTTAAAATATTTTAAAGCTTCTTCACGTGGAGCAATGTGCTCTATTTCCATTATTATTGGTTGTCCTGTCCAAGCTACTTTATTTTTAGGAAAATATTCTGCCGCTTCTTTAAATGACACAGCCACCTTTTTAGCAAAACGTCCTGCCCATTTATTTACTCGTCCTGGTACTGAATCTGACTCATGAATAATTATAGGAATGCGTAAAATTCTAGCCGCTAAAATAGCTGGGAATGAAGCATACCCCCCTTTACCAAAAACAACATCAGGATAAATCGTAAATATTTTATAAATAGCATTTACTGTACCGAAAAACATTTTGAAAAGATCTGTGAAATTTTTGAAAGAAAAATAGGTACGCATTTTGCCTGCTTTCACTTCTTCATACAAAAGCCCATTTTCAAAAAGCATTTCTTTGTCATAGGGATTATCAGAAACATAATAGAGTTTTGCTCCTATTATATTTTCCTCATCTATTATTTGGTTGACTTTTTGAGCAACAGCTATGATTGGATAAAAATGTCCACCTGTTCCTCCTCCTGTAAATACTATTTTCATATTATTATTAGGCCTTAGGCCTTAGGCTCTAGGCTTTAGCTTTTTTTAATTTAGCTAGTGCCTAGTGCCTAATTACCTAGTGCCTGTGTTAAATTTCGATATCTGAAGCACAATTCCTATAGCTATCAAATCTATCATAAGCGAAGTACCTCCATGGCTGATAAAAACGAGTGGCACGCCCGTCAGTGGGAAAACTCCAGTGACCGAAGCGATATTCATAAAAGACTGCGCTACAATCAGTATAACAATTCCAGAAACCAAAAGTCTACTAAATAAATCCGGAGAATTATTGGCTATTCGAAGTCCTCGTAAAACGAAAAGTAAATAGAGTATTATGATAGCGACACTTCCGACGAAACCTAATTCTTCTCCCACTACTGCAAAAATGGAGTCTCCTTGCGGTTCAGGCAGATAACTAAATTTTTGAATACTCTGTCCATACCCCCTACCCAAAATTCCACCAGAGCCTATGGCTATGAGTCCTTGTTGCAATTGATATGAAGAACCTTGTGGGTCTCCTGAAGGGTCTATAAATGTTTTTATTCTACTCTGGAGATAAGGGGTAAAGTATACGAGCGAACCCAGGACAATAAGAGCTCCGGCTCCAATGAGAGTGATATATTTCATTGAAACTCCAGAAATAAAAAGCATGCACATTCCAGTGACAGCTATGAGAATGAAACTTTTTGTATCCGGTTGATTAAATAAAATGAAAGCGATAATTGCGAGCAAAATACCAAAAGGAAGAATACCAAATTTAAAATCTTGCACTCTGTTTTTTGCCCAAGAAAGCCAAGCAGCAAAATAAATCACAAAGCCGAATTTTAAAATTTCTACTGGTTGAAATTTTAATGGCCCTAATTGAAGCCATCTTTCGGCTCCTAAATGACTCCAACCAAGAGTCGGTATAAAAACAGCCGCAGTTAAAAAAATTGAACCTAAAAAAATATAAAAAGAATAATTACGCCAAAATTTATAATCTATCTTTAATGCGAAATACATACCGACAAGGCCTGCTCCAAGTCCCAATATTAGCTGACTAAAAAGTACAGAATAAAAAGTGGAGGCGCTTTTAGCGAGAATTCCCAAAGAAGCAGAAATAAACATAGCCACTCCGATAATAATCAAAAGAAAAAATATTACCAAAAAAAATCTATCTGCCTTTTTCCCTTTTGTGTGCATTTTATTATCTGCTAATGACGGCTAAAATTATTCCTATAATAGAAAAAGCGACGGAGAGAACCCAGAAACGCATCGTCACTTTATAAGAAGGCCAACCGAGTGCTTCAAAATGATGATGAATAGGAGAAAGACGAAATATTTTTTTG
This sequence comes from Candidatus Nomurabacteria bacterium, assembly GCA_027347985.1. Lineage (GTDB taxonomy): Bacteria > Patescibacteriota > Minisyncoccia > Phycocordibacterales > UBA9973 > UBA9973. The sequence goes on from DAIEQH010000009.1 coordinate 4,302, forward strand.
CCATTTCTCAATTTTTTAGAAAGCATTTGTAAAATAACCGAACCAGAAGAAATAACTAGTGGCAAAGCAACAATAGGCAAAATAAAAACTGTATCAGTTAAAAACGCTATGGTGGCGAGTGTAATTGTCAGTCCTATAATCCCCGTCTCTCCCATATAAAATCTTGCCGGAGGAATGTTAAACCAAAGAAATGCGAGAATTGCTCCAGTTGAGACACCACAAAAAGCCGCAATATCTATCTGATTGTTGGTATAAGCTATTAGAGCATAAGCAGCGAAAATTGAAGCAAAAACTCCACCAGAGAGTCCGTCTATACCGTCTATCACTCCCCCTGAAAAAGTGGCTAAAGCAACTATGATAAAAAATGGAATTATAAAAATACCTAAATATAAATCTCCATTAAATGGAATATGTATAGCAACCATTCCTAACTTGTAATAAAACCAAAGTCCGATTAAAAAAGAAATAAAAACGACAAGCAATGCTTTCCATTTACGCCAAGACTTGTCATCATGAGCAATTCTTCCATTTCCATAAATTTGCATCAAATCATCCCAAAGCCCGAGGAAAGATCCAAAAAGTAAAACGAGAAGTGGTATTAATGTTTGATTTTTACTTAAAAAATTTATTTTTTCAGTAAGATCTCCAGGGAAAATGATAGCAATAAGAAAGAAAAGTAAAGTGGTTTTGAGAATTGAGGCCCAAATTATTATTCCACCGACGCGTGGAGTCTTTAATTCTTCTTCCCCGTTGTGAATTTTTTGAAACTCTGAAGCAGTAGATTCACTACGAGAATATCTTCTCCACATTTTATATTTATAAAAAAAATGAGTGGCAAATGGAGTAATAAAAAGCCCTATCAAGAAGGCCACTACCGTGGGCAGAAAGATTTTAACCAAATTCAAATACATACAGGAATTATACCCTTAAATTAAGTTTTTATCAAAACTGTGCAAAACCAAGTTTCAACCTTTCCCGTAAACCTGGTTTACGGGAAGTACTAAATTAGGCTTATAAATCAAGCTTATTTATTTAATACACTTCCTGATTATAGCATCTCTCACAATAAATAATCTCCGGACGGTCTAGGGAGTAGCTGGTCTCAAATTCATTGGTGCATCCTTCTTTCATACACTTTCTATGCCAGAGTTTATTTGGTCCGCGATTTTTAAATCTTTTTATATGTCTACATTCTGGGCAATTTCTGGGTATTGGTATTCCCAATCTTTCATAAAAAGAGAGCTCATTATTAATGATGCGATAATTTTTTTTACATTCTAAACAAGCAAAAATTTCTTTATTTACATCAAAATTCTTCGACAAATCCAAAATAGAATCTGGAAAATTTTTCCAATCTATAGTTTCTTTACCATATGTTCCCCTCTCTGTATCTTCCCATTTAAAACCTTGGTCTAATGCTTCTTCTTTTGTTAAAGGATATTCATCTATAGCTGAAGATTCATTGTAGCCTAACGCTGAAATATTTTTTGGGAAAAAATTTCCATATATATTTTCTTGTTTCATTTTTTCGATAATTTCTGCACGTAATTTTTCGTATCCTTCTTTTGTATATTGTTTGTTTAAAATACAATAGGAATCCTTTATTAGCCCTACACAACCAAAACAATGTTGTGAATTTGGGCAGTTTATACAATATTCCATAAACTGAGAACTCCAACACATAGAACTACAAATTACATTAGAAACTTCCATCCCCATATTAAGAGAATTGTAAATTAATTCAGCTGTACGTCCAGCGGTATTACAATCTACGCAATTTTTTGCCCCACGCCAAACGTGTATAGAATATGCATTATCTTCAGCTTCATATGAGTGAAAACAATATCTGTTGTTTTTTATATTGGTCATGTAATTACCAACAGATTTTACTGCATTAAAAAGCTCAGCAAATTTTCTTGGCTTGTCTTTAATAAAATTTTGAAATTCTATTTTAAAAGATTCTAGTCCAGAATATGTATTTAATTTAAAAGATTTTAATTTTTTTTCATATTCTTCTTTAGAATAAGATTTATTAAAAATATTATACTGCTGGTTCCTTAAATTTATACAGCCTAAACAATTTGTACATCCTCGACAGTCAACTAAAAATGAACTACCTAAACAACTATAACAACCTTTAGAAAAACTTAATGAATTAGAATCATAACAGTCATCCACTTCATAAGAAAGTTCCACTTTTTGAGTAAAAGAGCAATCAACCAAATCTTTTGAGAGTTGAATCCAATAACAATTTATACAATTCTCGTTATTAGAACTTTCTACTATCATATAACAGCCTTTATTGTCAGCCGCATAGTTTAAATAATTAGAATTTACACTTCTGGTAGAAACTAGCGCTTGTTTAGGAACTTTTTGCCAAAGTATATTAAACTGTTCAAAAAATGGTTTATTAGAATCATAATCCATAGCGTATTTTTTGCTATTTAAATCATCACTCCACCAACAATCATTACACCAAACAGGAAAAGGTTTGTTGATACTAAACATAGAAATAGTATCTTTTTTACAATTATCACATTGACGTTTATAAAAAAACCTCTCATTTCTAAAACAAAGCCTCAATTGAGATCTGCATTCCGGACAAAAAGTCGGTGGAGGAACTTTGATTTTCTCATAAAAACCAAAATCATCAGGCTCTATATTAAAGTCTTGTTTACAGTTTTGGCATTGTCTTATTTCGCTTTTCATTGTCTAATGCTGATTTTTGTCAAAGCCGAGCTTTGACACTTTTTGACATTAAATACTGGTTTCAATTTCTTCGTTTTTCAATTCTTCTTCGAGGTTTTGGGCTGTACTCTCTATTGAGGCATTTACTAGCTCATAATCTGGCAACTCTTCTGGAGACTTCACGCCCATAAAAGAAAGCAATTCAAAAGTCGGATGATAGATATAACGTCGGCTGTCTTTCGGATCAATGGTCTTTTCTATAAGGCCCCTGACAGAAAGCGCTCGCAAAGTGAAGCTAGAATTTACTCCTCGGATGTAGTCTATGAGTGAACGGCTCACTCCGTTTTTATAAAGCACTATAGACAGCGTCTCCAAGCTCGCTTTGGAAAGCTCTTTGTTTAATTCTTCTTTTTGCAATTTTTCTACGAGGTCCGAAAGTTCTGGTGCAGTACCCAAGGTAATGTCGTTTTCTTTTTCTTGCAAGACTATTCCCCTGCCCTTCAAATTTTCTTTTAATTTTTCTAAAGCTTCATTTATTTCTATCTGCCCCACGCCCAAAAATTCAGAAAGTTTCTTTCTAGACATTGGCTCTCCTTTGAAAAAAAGTATTGCTTCGATTTTTTGTTCTAAGTCCATAATCACTTTAAAATTAATAATAAAAGAAAAGATTTTGAGGGGTTTGGCGAGCGACGGCGAGCCAATTTCAGGATTTTTTAAGCTTCAAAAAATCCGTACCGGTAAAATTTTTTCTTTTGTTATTAATTTGGCTCAGAAATTTTTTGAATTTTATTAATTACAATGTCTTCAAAATTATTCTCCTGCACGACGTGGAGAATACCCTGCCTCACAAGTTCTAGCATAGCAAGAAAACCAATAATTACAACCACCTTTTCTTCTTTTGTTTTTGCTACTCCAGAAAAATCTTTGAAGCTCATTTTCATTGCCCCTTCGATCCTCTCCGTCAATTTATCAATCATTTCTTCTATGCTCATCACCTTTTTCACTTCCACTTCAGGTAAAAATGCTTTTTTCGGCATTCTGCCGAGCGCATCTTTAGCAAAAGTCATCATGGACTCTTTAGTAATTTGTTCATCTGGTAAAAATACTAAAACTTCATTCTTTCTTTCAAGCGGTGCAAAAATTATTTTTTCACCAAATCTTTCTTTGATATGCCCCGCAAGCTTCATGTAAGTCTCGTAGAGTTTTAATCTGTCTTCTAGATTGCGTATATCACTTTCTTCTTCAGAAGTTAAATTTAAATTTGGTAAAAGTGATTTTGATTTTATCAAAATGAGCGTCGCTGCGACAACAATAAAACTAGAAATCTCGGATGGGTCTTTCTTTTCTAATTCATTTACATATTTTAGATAGTCTTCAGTAACTTGGGCTAAAGATAAGTCATTAATAAAAAACTTCCTTTCCTCAATCAAAGAAAGCAATAAATGAAACGGCCCTTCATAGGCGTCTGTTTTTATCTTATATGAATAGTCTTTTGTCGCTTCAGTCTCTGTTTCCACCCTTGTATTTTAACATATTTTAATATTTTAGTGAAATGAATCTTTAAATAAGAGTCATACTTTGAACTTCACTTTTTTCATTTATAGTATATGAGAAATTCTTTTTTTCTTGTATATGCCCATCCTCATAAGTTACCGTGCCAGTATTTTTCCCTAAATCTACCGTATAAGTCAAAACATTCCAATTTCCTCCTAAAACAGCTTTCACTGGAGAAAGAGTCCCAATATTTGCTCTCAAATAACTTTCTACATTTTCTCTTTCGGTTATATCAGAACAAGCGACGTCATTGAGTGTAAGAGAATAATTTATTTCATTAGGATTTTTATATACAACAGTATTATCTTCTTTTCTATAATCCATCAATCCCAATCCTATGTTTGCCACACCTTCACCAAAAATTATTTTCAACTCCTCTTTTTCTCGCATACCTTCAGCTAAAGAGTTCCACCATAGGTCCGCAGTGCGAGCCATCATCTTTTTATCAACTGCCGAAACAGTCCCTTCAAATTTCCCTACTTTGCTGTCTTTCTCAGCTGGAAGAAATTTCAATTCACCTGTAGCATTTACACCACCTTCACCACTAAGCAACATACGCAAAGTATATTTATCATAAAAACCTCTTTCATTTGGCGTGCCAATTTTTGCAAAGCAAAGTTCTATAGGTTTTGGTCCCTCTACTGTCGGAGCTAATACTTCTTTTTTAGGTGTGAGATAAACAATACCGACAGCAACTATTATTAATAATATTGTTATTATTGTTATGTTTTTTGTCATACCCTTAATTATATCACTAAAATAAAAAACCCTGAATGCTTATCCAGAGTTTTTTATTAATTCTTTTATTTTTCTAATTATGAAAGATGTTTTGAAACAAGTTTGGTCATTTCAAACATATTTACTACTTTTTTACCAGCAAACACTTTCTGAAGCTTAGCATCTGCATTGATATTACGTTTATTCTTTGGGTCTTGAAGATTGTTCTTCTTGATATATACCCACAATGCCTTTACCACTTCTGATCTAGGCATAGGACCTTTACCGACAACCTCTCCCAATTCAGCACTCACACTCATTGGCTTCATAAATGCGGAAACTTTTTTTTCTGCCATATAATTTTCTTGCTTTGTTAATTTCAGCCATAGGCTGATCCGCCTCTGGCGGAGATTAATAATCTGTATATTATAGCATATATTTAAAGAATTTTAGTTATAGTGTTTAGTTGACAAAATAACAATTTTGTACTATACTATAAGAGTTAATGACAAAAGTTATTAATCGGTATGTCTAACGAATAGACAAAATAGTTCTTAAAATAAGGAGGCCACAATGCCACTTACAGAAAAAAGAATTGGAGAACTTGCAATGTTCGCTCTTCAAGAAAACTTGGAAAATGATGGTAAATTAAAACTAATGCCATCCCAAGTAAAAGGTGGTATCAAGAATATCGCGAAAAAAACAAAGATTTCCGAAAGGGAAGCAGCAGAATTTATGAAGCTTCTTTTGGAAAATTCTTATGTGCGAACAATCGCGGAACTTGATAAAATCATCAACTCAGAAAAGGTTTGATAGAATATTCTATCTATAAAAGGGTAATTCTGATTTGTCGTTAATAGCCAATCTGCTTCGTGCGGATATGTGCCGTAAACAAATCTAAGAACAAGAACCTTACCTATCTTATAGAGTCCCGTAATTTTTATTACGGGCTCTTTTTTATTTTAAATTAAATTTATAGCCTTCTCCTTTTAAAATTATTTTCTTTTGATTCACCCCACGATTATATCCGCCAAGCTTTCCATCGGAACGGATAACTCTATGACACGGTATTTTCGGGTCATGATTTTTATTTAAAATATTCCCGACTGCCCGACTCGCTTTCACATTCCCTGCTCTTCTCGCCACTTCTTTATACGTCAAAACTTTTCCCTTTGGAATTTTCTTAACCACCTCATATACTTTTTCTGTAAAAGATTTCATGTCTTAAATATTCATCCTTACAAACTCCAGTTTGTAAGGATATCAATTAAACTGTTGAAATGATTTTAAAAAGTTAACAAACATTTTACCATACGGAGATAAAGTGTGTTCGACAAACTTACCTTGATATTTTTTATTAATTAATCCTGCCTGATGAAGCCTTCGAGTATGTTCTCCTATCGTTTTTGGATTCGCCTTAAGTGTTTCAATAATATCATCAAGAGTTATACCGTCTTCTTTTTGCACAAGAAGCAATATTTCAATACGATGATGATTTGCTATGCCTTTGAGATGGTGCTCCATTTGTTTTGCTGTTTTTGTTTTTGCCATATTTATATTATACACTTCATACTTACAAACTCCAGTTTGTTGGGATGTTAATTCGAGGGTTAAAACCAGATTTGGATTGAGATGGTAGTTTCAATGCCGTCGTAGAGGTTTTCTTTATAACGGATTTGTTTTTTGAGGGGCAAAATGTATGTCGGAGAATACCAATCCGGGAAAATTGAAGTCGTCCACTCCGTCTTCTTTATCTTTGCCTTGGCATAAACAGCTCCGAACCCTCTCCTCAGCTTCCCTTTTTGCATTTCCCTAATCTTCGCCGAAATATCCTCCGGCACCCGCGCAAACCTCCAAGCACTATTAATATTCTCTCTATCGGTCCCGTATGTCCAGACAATAACCTTACTCTTAAATTTAAAAGTCCCTCTTATCTTTCCTCTCTTAATTATCTTTTTAGTTTTAGATTTTAAATTCTTTAGCATCTAAAAAGAAAGTTATAAAATTGTATTAGTACTTATTTTCCAAACTCCTTTTTCACGAAAAGCTGGGATTGTTTGACGTCTAGCCATATTAATCAAACTGGCTAAAGATTGTGAATTTTTCTTTGCATACTCTGCCAGAGTTATTATTTCGGCACCCTTTAAATATACAATTCTTTTATTTAGACTTTCAGAAAGAGCTAAATATAAAACTCGTTCCATTTCTTTTGTTGATTTTTTAACTTTAAAATTTGAAAAAGTTTTGTAATAAGTATGCTTTTCTTTATCACGAATAATAATATTCGGATAACCAAATTCTTGAAGCTGTAAATTAATAAGGACACGACCAATGCGTCCATTACCGTCACAAAATGGATGAATATGTTCAAATTCTAAATGAAAATAAGCTATTTTTTTAAAAATATTTATATCATGATCTGTTTTATAATCATTCAATAATACTTCTACCATTCGCATGATGTGTTCTGGTGCAGGTGCAATATGATTACTGACTCTAACAAATTCACCAGCTTTCCTAAATCTACCAGCAATAGAATCATCTATTCCACCGATAAGTAAGCCATGAATAAAAAGAATGGTTTCTTGGTTTAAGACGATGCTATTTTTTTTTGCTTTTATATATTCATAAACTCGAGCTAAATTTTTTGCTTCAAAAACCTCACGTAGTGAGTAATTTTTGGAAACTTCCAAATCCAAAAGAATCTTCTCTGTGTCTGGAAGAGTGAGTGTTGAATTTTCAATTGCATTTGAGTTGTATACGGATTCAGCAAGTTCTACTTCATCTAAAACTGTCAAAAGCGACTCTTTTCCCTTTTTTAGAGAATCAAGAGATTTTTTTAAATTTATTATATTTTGGAATTTTTTGTTTATTTTATTCATAAATATATACCTATAGTATAGTCTATTTACTGTTTATTGTCAAGTAAAACGTAAATATGGGGTAAAAACAGCCTATATTTACGTTTTTTAGTTTTGACTTTCTTAAATAACATTCTCACTTTCTTAAGAATGTGAGAATGATTTATAATTATTTTTTCTTATCTTGATCTTTTCGAAAGTTATTTAAAAAATTCTGCAAGCTAAAATTTTGTCTTCATATCCTTTTTCTTCCCTAGGCTCCTTAGGTCTTCGACCTAAAGAGGAGCCGGGATCCCGGCTTTCTCTAAAATTTTTCTTTTTTCTTTACCACCTTGTGGCGTACATTTTAAAAACCATTCTCTCTTTTTGGCCTCAGATAAAGTTGAAGATTGTTCAGTATAAACTACTATCCACGGACGCCAAGGTTTTGTAGACTTACTTCCACCACTATTATGCACCATAAGTCTATTTTCAACATTATTAGTCACACCAGTATAATTTCTATTATATTGTGTACTTTTTAAAATATAAAGAAAAAACATAAAATTTTAGGAAAGCTTAGGGACATAAGTCTACAAATCTCGCAATCGTCATCCTCAAAATCTTCCTCCTTTGGTTTTTTAAATTTCTTTTTGTTCATGTTTTACTCTTCTTGTATTTTAGATAAAAATTACAATTCAGAATATTCAAAACCAAGAAATGGTTCATCTCTTGTAAGTTCGGCACGAATATGTTTTTTATAGTCAAAACTGAAATCTTTTATTTGAGATTCAAATTCATCTTTATTGATAGTTAGAATGTACTGAAACTTATTCTTTTTAGATAAATCATATAAGTAATTTAGGGATTTAACCATGTCATCTCTTCCGGTTGAAGCAAAAATATTATCATGAATCAAAAATCCTAAATGCCTCTTTGATGTAACCTTATTTATCATTAAAAGACAATCATAAATAAAAGTCTTGATTCTATTGATTCCAGAACTACCATCTAGTTTTATTCGATATTCAAAATCAACAAAGTTGGCCAGATTTTCTGCAATATTGATTTGAAACTGACATCGTTTGTTACCTGCTATAGATTCATGCATCTTTTTTAAATCTTCTTCAAAACCGGATACCGTGACTTTTATCTCGAATAAAACAACTTCTAGCTTTTCAATAAGAGATTCTTTTCTCTTCTTTAAATTTTTTTGTTCAGTAATTTTACCTTGCAACATTTCATATGTTGAAGAGAGTTTATCTAGCTGAATGTTCTTTTCTCTTTCAAGCTGAACTGCTTGTTTCAAATTGTCGATTTTCTCTCGAGCTTCAGTTTTCTCGTATAGTTTTGCAATTTGATTATCAATGGTTGATATTTGTTTATCTATTTCTTGTGTTTCATTTAATAATTCTTTTAACTTTTCACCCATTAAGCTATTTTGAAAGTCGTCTACTTGTTTTTTAAAATCTAGCACTTGTTCAAAGGACTTTTCCACTAAATTACCAAGTCCTGCCTTAAAATAATTATAAACGATTTGAACTTGCTTTGTATTGATTTTTTCAAGTTCTGGTAGTGATTTAATTTTTTTCATTAAGTATTCCTTACTTGCCTTTGTTGCAACCAATTTTTCGAGTTGAATTTGTAAGTTAATCATCTCATTCTTCGTCTGTGTCATGGCTTCTGAAGGGTGTAATTGATCAATAGCTAAGTTAAGCTTCTCTACGCTGTCTCTTAGGTCATTTATGTAAGAACCCACTTCTTTTTCTGCAATCCCGTTATTTTTGAAATCAGATCTTAGTGATGCTAGACCCTTAGTGGTTGTTTTAAAATCAGCAGAAACTTTTTTAATTTTTTCTAATAATTCAAGATCAATTTGAAATAAGTAAAAATGAGGTTTTAATAAATCCTCAAAAGGAGACAAAGAAGAATTATAATAAGGTTTTAGAATATCATTATATAAACTATCTTCTTCTCGGATTAATATAGAGAGCAAACTTCTTAGTGAGGGATGTTCTTCGGGCTTCTTTCCAAAAACTAAATATTCAACATACTTTTTTGCACTTTTAATATCGTCAAAAGATTTTTCCTCATCATCTACCCATATAGATATAGGATCATTTTCTGTTCGATTTCTTCTAATTTGAACCTTCTTTATTTTGTCTTCTGACTCAATTTCAAAATCCAAACAAAAATAAATACTAGGATCTAAATTAATATCTGGAATTTTATTTACTCTACTATCTTCTAGTTTCTTTAAAAGACAAAAATTAATTGATTCAATCAATAAAGATTTACCTACTCCATTCATTTTATTTTTTTCTTTTTTGTTTTTTACTGATTCAGACTTATCACCTATGATAAAGTTAATACCTGGTTCAAAATTTACAGGTTTAAGTTCCTTGTCTTTAAAGGTATTGGGTGAGAAAGATAATTTTTTTAAAGTAATCATATTTTTAAACGATAAATATATGGCTCATCAAAATCTACTAATCCGTTTATATATAAAAATATCAAAGCATACATAGCATTACTGTAGGTAAACCCTCGATCCTTCGTCTTTAATGCTTGATGTAGATCAAAAATAGACATCCTTTCTGCTTTCTTTAATTCTTTCAGTATTAAATAGCCAGCATACACACTAGAATCTCTAACGTCTTGTTCTTGTGAAATTAAAAGCTTTTTTGTTTCCATAACTATTCTGAAATTGGATTTGGGAATACATTACACTCTACTAATTGTTTATATAAAAAATATTCTATTGCTCCAGCACTAAAATTTTTATCAGTTCCTTTCGAGAACTTATCTTCAAAAAGACTGCAAAGTGTTTTTAAAGATTGTATAGGGTTGTTATCATTCTTAGATAAAATTTCAAGGCTTAATTTTCTTAAATAGCTACACATTTCTTCAAAACCAAATTCATCGACACCAGCGTTTCTTCTTGCTTCATCGTAAGAATTTTTATATAAAAGATGTAATTCTGTAAATTTCTTTTTAAGTTCGTTCGTATATGATTCAAACCTTTTATTAATCTTTGTTAAAAAATCTTTTGGATGTTCTATTTGATCTGCCGAAATTCCTTGTTCTCGAGCAATTTCTGGGATAAGTGTAATTACATTAAGCATCGTGTCAACTTCATTTGCTAGTTTATCTTTGGTACCAAATTCAAAAGAATTATTATCCCCACTCACGTTGGGAGAATTATTGCCACGACTACTTTGATTAGTTAAGTTAACCATTATAATTTTAGTGAATTATTATCACCCATAATATTCGGAGACTTATCTCCCTTACTTTTTTGTGATTTTTTAATCCAATAAAAATTCATCATTATACTTCCTATAGTAATTCCTAACGCAAAGCTTATAGCTGTACTTAATGTTATTTCCATATTTATATTATAAATCTAAATTAATAATTAATAAAGACGACCTCTTGTTTTTATTCTTCCTAAAGTTTAACTAAAGCATCTTTGTTCTTTTATTAAATAATTTTGATCAGCTTCTTTTTTCAACTTATTTAATAAATCTTTTAATTTACTTCATTTTTATCTAAAACCCTAACAACTATTCCTTGCATTCTAACTTCTTCGTTTGTAGAAAATTTTAATGGTTTATGTTCTGGGTTGCTAGAATTAGGTTTTAAAACTACATAACCATTTTCTCTACGATATTCCTTTATTGTAGCATCATCTCCTATAAGCGCTACTACCTTTTTCCCCTCCTCAGGACGATAATTTTTCACACATAAAACTAAATCTCCATCATTTATTCCAGCTTTATTCATAGAATCCCCTTTTGTTCTCAAAACAAAATATTTTGATCCTTTTGATATATAATCTTTTCTAACTGAAATCATTTCTTGAACAGTTGGGTCAGCATACATTAATTCTCCACAACCCACAGATTCAAACAACGGAACACTAACCATCTCTGTTTTATCAAAATATGGTGATTTGACTATATTAATAATTTTTTCTTTTATATCAGGTAATTTTACCGGTAAAGAATTGTTTTCAATTCTACTTTTAAAAAACTTTTCTGTTTCTTTATCTACAAAGTAAACATAACAACCTTTCATTCCACGAGTAAGAAGGACACAATAAGTATTCTTAAGAAGATCAACAAGTTTTTCTCCAGAACGTTTAACGACACCATCTGCAGACTTTTCCCTCAACGCAATCCATGTCTGATTATCAAAATTGTAAACAAGATCTGAACCGATGATAACTCCAACATAATCAAACTCAAATCCTTGAATAGTATAAATACTACCTATTTGATTAACTCCATTCGGATCATTAGGCCACAAAGAAGCAGGGGGTATTCCTGGTGCAAGTCTAAAACCATCCTTGCCTTCCCATGGCATTTGAAAGTCACCAATTTTAACATCATTTACTAAAGTACCATCTAAATTGGGATTGCTCCAAGGCCAACAAAAACCTGCGACAAGTCGTGCAGAACTTTGTTTCTCATCACTTTTTTGTTTTATTTTTGCATATAATTCTTTAGGAGAATTCATAATCTGAAAATCAAATTCCTCTTTTTGGTCCCAAATTACATTAGCAGTACGTTTAATTCCAAATGTATTATTTATCCAATTTACAAATGCATCTGATCCACTACATCTAAATTGTGCTTCTAATTCATATTCGTAAATATCACATCCCATTTTTATAGCAGTATCTTTAATAAATTCTGCAGATCCAGTTTCATTTGGACGAACATTTTGATTATCATCAATAAAAAAAACTCCAATTTTTGATGCTTTTATAAGTTCTTCAATCTGTGGAGTATCTGATCGCATTTCTTTTCTCGTAAAACGATTATTGCTCGTCTCTCTAATACGATGAGCTTCATCAGCAATTAGAACATCCAAGGTATCTTTCGTTGAATTCATATAACTATTAAAATATTTAAACTGAACAGCTCCGCGTGTACCAATTTTTTTTCTTAAAGTTTCAGTGAATGCTTTTGATCCAGTAGCATAATTAGTGTCATATCCTGCTCTTAATAAATCTGCCATAAGATTAATAGCAATTACAGATTTTCCAGTACCAGGACCACCACTAATAATTACAACCGATTTTTTATCTTTTTTAAGCCCTTGTTTAACAAGAGAAAAAACTTTGTCATACACAACAAGTTGTTCGTCAAGAAGTATATATTCACTTTTTTCTTTTATTGTTTTACTAACATGATCCATTAACTTTTTACTTACTTTATATTCTGTATTTTCCACACGTTCAAGTATTGGTAAACCACCTCCTGCTGAAAGTTTATCTTTAAGATATTCACTAAAAATATCTACAGCATCAGCACAAAAAATTGGATTACTTTTTATTTTTTCTGTAAATTTTGTTGCTAAAAGTTCATCATTTTTTATAGGAGAATAATTATGAAGATAAGAAACCGCATCAAGTTTAATAGAATTTTTACCATCAAATGCTGGGTGAAGATCTTGTAAGTACATCTTATATTGTCCGACTTGAACAGATGGGTGTAAAACTTCTCTTTTTGCTCCTCCAACCCATGTAGAAACTTCATTTTCCCCATCCGATGCTTCACACTTTTCCCATTGTTTAAGTTCAATAACAACCGCTCTATCACTTCCAGATTGATCTCTACCGGTTATCATACAATCAAGACGTTTAGAAGTTTGAGGAAGTTGATATTCAAGAATAACTCCATGATCGTCTAACCCAGAATAATCAAATACTTGAGAAACAGCTCTGAGAGAATTTCTCCAAGATTGTACTTCATTTGGAGACGGATAATAACGAAAATATTGGAAAAAAGATTCTTTGAGTTTATCTCCTATTTCGTTATGGACAGTATCATCCATAAACTGAGTGGAAGAGCCTGAATAAAGTCTCATATTATAATTTATTATATTTAGTATGTTTTCCTTTTGCTTTTTTTACTGGATATTTTTTAGCATTCTTTTTTATTTTTTTATCTAAAGCATCTATGATATCAATTTTTAAATCGTGGCTCATTAACAAAACCCAATAAAAAACATCTGCTAATTCTTCGCCAATATGCTCTTTATGAGTTTTTATATATTCTTCAACTTCTTCTTTTGATTTCCATTGAAAATGTTCCAAAACCTCAGCGGCTTCAAGAGATAAAGAAATAGCTAAATCTTTTGCATTATGAAATTGTTTCCAATTTCGTGCATCTCGAAATGCTAGTATTTTTTTAGTCAATTTTTTTGTATCTATCATAATTTTATTTCTCCAACTTTTTGTATAAAGTTCCAGTTATTATTAAAATCAACATACCGAAAAGAAGCATTATGAATGGACTATCTTGAAATATTGGAATTTCATTTAACATATCTTTTATTCCTTGCGTCACCATCGTCACCCCGAAAACAATCAAAAGAGCAAAAAGAAGCGGATAGCGAGAAAAAACATTTCTCCCTTTCTCGCTAAAAAGCTGGTTTATCTTAGCCGTCAAATCTTCAAGCTTTTTCAATATGTCTAACTGATCTTTATCTACCATACACTTTGTATTATACTTTTGTTTTATTTTTAAACCTAGTTTTTAATACTTGCAAATTTTTTCTAGCTCTAAAAGTTGATGGAGTACGATACCCTGGCCTGCCTTCTTTATTCCCTACTTTTGCATAATCTTTCATTTTGTCATTATACCACTCAAGCTAAAAAATCAAGAAATAAAAATTTTAAGAGTCGTGTTGGTCCCCTGGACTTATGACTCCGAGGGCGAAGGCTCAAAAATTTTTGATTTCTTGGTTTTTCCCTATTTCTCCAAATCAAGAGTTTCGTCAATACGGATTTTGGAGACAAATTCGGGGACATGAGAAACGAGAATTAAGGCCCCTTTGTATTGATTGATAGCTTCAGCAATAATAGGAATATGGCGGAAATTTATATGGTTCGTCGGCTCGTCTAAAATAAGGAGACCTGGACGTTCTAGAACTAGCCGTGCAAAGGCAACGAGCCCTTTCTGCCCCTCAGAAAGGGCTCCTATCTTCGTACGAATAAACTCCCCTGTTATGAGAAAACTCGCAGCTGTCGC